>JBBCAX010000198.1:0-20416 GCA_051382335.1 Deltaproteobacteria bacterium TL4 | reverse complement strand
ACAGAAATCTGTTTAACGAACTTTTAAATCGCATGGATTTACCTCTGAGACCCAGAGTCAGAGAAAATTATGCTGTGGCATGGGCAAGCTAGATTCTAAGGGGGTGGCCGAACTTACGACCAAGCCCGTATCATAACTCCAAAGTGGAATGAGATCATCATCTTGAACATCACGGTTTTCCTCGGCATTATAGGTTCCGGCAGGAACTTTCATGGTGATGGCGATACTTTTGTCCATGGTTGCCGCAGATTGTCCATTGGCGTCTTTGACTTCTACGGAGACAAAACCTGCTGAAACAAATTCGCCTTCAGAGGGATTGCTTCCAGTGGCATCACTTCGGGTGACGCTCAAGCCACCGGGAAAAGACTCAAGTGCCGTACTTGATTGGTGACTGTGATATCCTACTTGAGTGGTCAGGGTTCCTGTTAAAGGATGCCCCTCTTTATCCTTCATGATGGTTCCCTGAGGAATCGTAACCTGTGTCGCTGAAGCATCTGTGGTCACAACACTGAGCTCTTGTGTGACTGCCCCCGTGGTCGTATCACTCGTGACGCTATTCTCGGCCATAGTGACTCCCTCGGGTGGATCAGACTGATTAACCATACTCAAGGAAAAACTGGTCACACCTTCCTGATCTATCTTTAACGGGACACTACTGGAAACGAAGCCAGGCGCACTGGCGACCAGGGTCAATCCAACTCTATCTGTCGAGGACGGTTTCGCCGTTTCTGATAATGCGACATCCACAACGCCGTTGGTGGTGAAGGATTCCAGCGCGTTACCTTGGGAATCGAGCACATACTGTCTTCCCGTCCCCTGTACGGTTACCGTCACATTGTTAATCATATTTCCTGTTTTTGCGTCCACAATGGACCCTGAAACCATGGAAGAAACAGCATCCAAGGCCAGCTCTGGGGTGACCGCAATAATGAGAATTTGCCCTCCTGGGCTTGTGGCTTTGCCATCAGCGACTACCAATTCAACACCATAAGAACCTTTGACATCCGTAACAAAAGAGGTGGTGGCCGTGTTGGTGCTGCTCAGTGTGGCCTGACTTCCCTGAGGTTTTAGCAGGAGCGACCAGGTATAAGTCAGTTTATCCCCATCAGCATCACTACTGGCACTTCCATCCAAAGAAACGGTCTTTCCAACCAAAATGGTTTGGTCCGTTCCAGCCTTTGCGACCGGAATTGTATTATTGGCATCAGTATTCGTCCCTTCCACCGGAGGCGGCAACAGTTCCTCTGCCTCCGGTGTTGTTGCTGTTGTCGTTCCTCCAACAAGTCCCGGGCCATTGTCAACAAGATCATTGTTAGTTTTGGCACTGTCATCCGAAGAACTGCCTGCATTACACGTATACAGGCTCCAACAGAGAAATAAGATTCCGGCTAACTGCAAAAAGCGTATAAACAAATTTTGATTACGAAACATTGGCACCCCTTTCAAAAAGGAATTGAGATTGACAACAGTTGGCAGAGACGCTTATCGTTTACACAGAAAAAATCCTCCAGTAAAAAAATAAGTCTCTCATATATAGGGAGAGATTCTGGTTTTTGTCAATGGGTTCGGTTTAATTTTAATAAATACTTTTCCAGCATACCACTATCTTTTTAAAACTCAATGACAAGAATTGCTAAAAAGATTGATATTTTATGGAATATCAATATGGTAGAAGGATTAAAAATAGTAATTTTTTTGCTGAGTGTGAATTGTTAAGAAAATACGAATCAGATCTTATGGGAGCCCTTCAATGATGGAAGAACTATTATTCCAATTTAAAAGCAACAAACTGGTCAGGTACACGGTACTCATTCTTTTTGTGCTGCTTTCTTATGTTTTTTCAGGAGGCACTTTTTTGACAACCCTGTTTGCTCTGATAGGGTTGTTCTTGGGTCGCTTGAGTTACGATGATTATGTTGATGGTTCGGAGGTTTAGCGGGGATACGGTCCATAGGGAGTTTTCAGAAAGCCTGGAACTTTACGGCCTGGTTTGATCAAGGTATCTTTCAAAAGGATGTCCTGGATCTGTAAAGGATCCCTGTGTTGCTCTGAGACCAGATAGTGATATAATACTTCGGCGTACTGATCCAGGGAAATTTCATAGGTTTTTTTGAGCAGGGCATGCGTGTATTCAGAAAATTTAAAAAACTCACCAAAAGGATCCGAAGCCCTAAAGAGCAAGGCCATCGATTGAGTGAAATTTCCAGAATTGTAGTAATGATCCCAATATTTGGCAAAGCGCTTTAACCGGGTCATCAATTCAAAATTCAAATCAACATTACTTTCGATTTCATAAGGAGGATTGGGACTGTAGCTCATCTTGTGAGTGGGTGTGTGTTGGCTGAGGGCCGTGCCTTTGAGATTTTTTAAAATGCCGATTTGAATCTCCTGAGCTCCGATGGCTACCAGGTGATTCAGATCCTCTTTGAAAAGGTCCAGAGTAGCACCAGGCAAACCTATGATTAAATCAACATGCAGACGAATCCTGGTGTGCTGTCGGAGAAACGTTAAATTCTCAAGAGCTTTGGTTTTATTTTGCCGCCGCCCAATTAAGGCTGAAATCTTTTCATCAAAAGTCTGAATTCCAACTTCAAACTGTAAAACCCCTTCCTTAAACTTCAAAAGATAGGCTTTTAACTCCAGGGGGAGACGATCAGGAATCACTTCAAAATGGAGGGAGTAATCCTGGTCAGGCATTTCTTCCAGGAAAAAAGATAAAATGGCGATGGCTTGTTGGATATGGAGATTAAAAGTTCGATCTACAAATTTGAAATGTCTCGCTCCCCGCTGATATAGTTTTTTAATCTCAGACAAAAATTGCTGAGTATCAAAGGGCTTGACGCGTTCATCCAGGGAGGACAGGCAAAATTGGCATTTGAAAGCGCAACCTCTTGACGCTTCGACATAGATCTTTCGATGGAGAATGTCTTGGTCCGTATAGAATTCATAAGGCAAAACCAGTTCTTTGACCTCAAGGTTATCTTTGGGAAGGACTTTCGTTTGGGGGGCCTTGTTGTTGAGCAGATCCTGACAAAGCGTTCTAAAAGATTGATCCCCTGCTAACGGAATGATGTAATCCACCAATTCAAAAAGTTCCTCAGAAACACCATAACTCACCTCGGGACCTCCAACCACAATATAGATGTGGGGGTGCGTTTTTTTGAGCAGTGAAATCGCTTGGGAAAGAAGTTCCACATTCCAAATGTAAATCCCGATCCCAATGATCTTGGGGTGATAGGAAAGCCAGTGATCGACCAAGGTTTGAGCACTGTTTTTAATCGTGTATTCCAGCAGAAAAGTGGACTTTTGCAACTCCTGCATATTGGCGTAAAGGTATCTCAGTCCCAGAGACGTGTGAGAATACCTGGCGTTGGCTGTTGTCAGTAAGATCATTCAAGGGACCTGTGAAGAAAGGGGGCCTGTTATTAGCAAGGGATATTATAGTTTTTGAGCTAAAGATGTCAATCCTTACTTGTTGCCTTTTTGCCTCAACTTTGCCTCAACTTTGCCTCACACGAGCGGAGACCGGCCTGAAATCCCATGATTTTTGCATTGACATGCTGAGGTTATGTGCCCTATGTAACCAAGGTGAAGTAGACAATTGGGCTATTGATTTTGTTAGCGAAAAATTGCTATTTCAGCTTTAAATAAATCATTTTTAACAATATTTGATTTTGGCAAAGGAGTCTTCCCATGAAAAAAACAAGTTATGTATTCCTGATTATTATGCTGACATTGATCCCCTTCGATTTGTTTGCTCGAGACTCAAGTGACGGTTGTGGCCTTGGATGGGAGGTTAATGGTGATTCGACGTTTTTGGCTACATCCACCCGAGGTACAACTAACGCAACGTTTAGTCCCTCTTTTTCAATGACTTCTGGAACTTCAGGTTGTAGTAAACATAGCCTCGTCAGAAATGAAGCGAAAGGCATTCATTATACGGAAGCCAATTTCTCAAATTTGATGATGGAAATGCCCATGGGAAATGGGGAATTCCTTACCGGTTTTGCCGAGGTTCTTGGCTGCGGTGAGGTTATGGAGACGTTTGGGGACGTGATGCAAAAGAATTATGAGACAATCTATGCTTTTGACAAGATCACACCGGCGGAAGTGTACCAAAACGTTATTCAGCAAATACAGGATAATGCGGATCTTTCCAGGAGTTGTCGTTTGACTTAATGGCCATGAAGATCCTTTTTATCGGTTTTTGTTTGGTTATCACCACGTCTTCGTATGCGGCTTCCTTTTATCAGCAATTGGAAAACAAGGGTCTGGAACGCTATTGGTTGAAGCTCCTGCACTATGAGAAAAATTGGCTTGGGCATGAAATCAGCAGGGTAGACGGTCCCTTGTTTTTTCTGCATCCTGACGGAAAATGGAATCCCGCGCTGGAATTGGAGGCCACCCTCGCGAGTTTTCAGGATGCTTCGGCGCGCGTTGGATATTTTAAGCAACCGCCTCAGTGTGTTTTCACCGAACGATATCGCTTCCTAAAGAAAGCGGGCTTCGTCAAAACCGAAGCTTTGCCCTGCTCCGATTTCAAGGAGTGGAAGGAGGGCCTCGGTGCAAAAGCGATCGTTTTGATTTTTTCCTCCTCATTCCCAAACAATCCAGCCTCAATTTTCGGACATACCTTCATTCGCTTTAACCGGGAGCAAAAGAACGAACTGTTGGATTATTCAGCAAGTTATGCGGCCTATACCGAGGGTGAGACCAAAGGTCTTGTTTATGCTTTTAAGGGCTTGACCGGAGGCTATAAGGGCTCGTTTGTCATTTCCCCTTATTATATGAAAGTCAATGAATATACTAATTCGGAAAGCCGGGACCTCTATGAATATGAACTGAATCTCTCGCAGGAAGGAATAGAACAGATCCTCAATCATCTTTGGGAGCTCTACTCCACGACTTATTTTGACTATTATTTCTTAACTGAAAACTGTTCTTTCATGATGAGCGAGGTCCTGGAGTTGGGAAATCCTGACTGGAATTTATCAAATGTAAAAAGGTGGTATTATTTACCAAGTGATGCCATAAAACTTGCCGCAAAAATTCCTGGCGCCATTAGAAAAGTTCATTTCCGCCCTTCCTTCAAAAAACAATTAAGCGAAAAACTGGAAACCTTGGACGCTAGGGAACAAGGGATTTTCTTTGCGGTCAATAAGGGGGACATCGACCCCCAAACCCTAAAGGATGTGAACCTTTTAGATGCGTTGATTGCCTATTGGAATTTTAGGAAAAGGGAAGCCAAGGGCAAACTTTCAGAAGAGGATACCCTCCTTTTTCGGAGAATCCTGTTAAGCAGAGCGCAAATAACCGAAAAATCGCCTGTAGAACCTGTGGTACCTTACCCAAAAGAGGGTCCTGAATTCGGGCATGAGGCTTCAAGAATTTCCGTCGGGATGGGAAACCTGAATGGCTCACAAATACTTGGTATCCATTTCAGTTCGGTTCTGCAGGATCTTCTCTCTGATGATTTAGGTTTTGAAAAGTTTTCGCAGATCGATTTATTGGGCTTGGGGCTTGAATACCATTATGAAAAAAATTTAATGGATATTTTGCAGATCCGTTTTGTCAACATCGTTTCACTTCAACCTTACACTTCATTTGATCCTCGCGTTTCCTGGAAATTAGGCGTCAATTACCAAAAGATTTATGATTTGAAATGTAGCGACTGCTATAAGTTTGATGTGGATGCGGGAATGGGCGGGAGTTTCTATTTGGGCATTTCGAAAGCGCTTCTCTCTTTGATTATTGGGGGTTTTGGAGAATTTTCCAAAGATTTCGAAACCTCCTGTCGCCTGGGGCCTTTTGTAGAATGGGGCCTTTTAGACAATCCCTGGCGCTATTACAAAATACAATTAAAACAAGTGCTGAGGTATGACACACAGAAAAACTTTCCCAAAGATTATTATATAAGCTCATTTCTGGGCCAAGCCCTCTCCTGGGGGAAAAATTGGGAGTTGCGTTTACAAAATCATTTCATCTCCAGATACCAAAGCGCTTCAATAAACACCACCTTTCACGAACTTCAATTAGGCTATTACTTTTAAAGGCTTTTTTAATAAACCCTTTCAGGATATAAAAACTCGGGACAAATACCCAGGGTAGCTTCGCAACCCTGGGCTAAATTAGGGAACGCCTTCGGAGTATTTATCCCCAAAAATGTGTCCAAAGTTAAGCCTCCCAGAGGTCCGTTTATAATTTTAATTCTAAAAGGTTTGAATTTTTGTGGCGACTCAGGTATTGCCACAAAGACTCGGAGACGCGGTGGTTATGATGGTGGAACACAGGCTTGAGGATCTCCTGCGGGAACGTGCCAAAACAGAAAAAAGACGCCCGTTCAACGAATTGTTACCCAAAACCTAAACTTGGAGATCTTATGTTCTTCAAAAAGGCACTGTGGTCTCAAGAACGGTACAGCGAAGCCTGGCGATTTGCGGCAGAGGTACACAATCATCAGCAATTGCCAGGGTCAGACTTACCGTATCTCACACATATTGGCTGGGTGACCATGGAAGTCACCGCGATTCTCAGTGTGGAACACGTCCATGATCCAAACCTGGCGATACAATGCGCGCTGCTTCATGACGTAATTGAAGACACGGCAACCACGTATGATCATCTTCGTCAAAATTTTGGAGTGAACGTCGCAAATGGTGTTCTGGCTTTAAGCAAAGATCCCGGTATAGAAAAAGAGTTGCAACTGCAGGACAGTTTAAACCGGATTCGACAACAACCTCGCGAAATTTGGATGGTAAAATTAGCAGACCGGATCGCTAACTTACAACCGCCTCCCTCTCACTGGAATACGGATAAAATCAAAAAATATGGTGATGAAGCGCAAGTCATCTATGACCTTTTGAAGGAGGGAAGTCCTTTATTGTCTGAACGATTATTGGATAAAATCCAAAATTATCAAAGGCATTGTTTATGAAACACTCAAAAAACTCACTAAAATCCTTCTGTGCGATAATCACCGCTATTTGGGGGCTGAGTTATGTTTTAGGCTGCGGTTCTACGAACTTACTGGCGTCAGAGCCAAGTACGGAACTTCCACTTTACAAAGACAAGGGAGGTGATTTCAGTTTGATGGGGGATCAGGGCCGCAAAGTAAGTCTCCTTGATTAATTCTTCCAGGAACTCAAGGGTGTTATGGGTTTCCACTTTGATCAAAACACGTTTATCAACCTCTACCGTATATGTTAAGCTATCGACACGCGTTTCACGCTGGAAATCATGCAGATATTTTGAAACACACAGCACTGACACTCATCCTGTCTCATTTGAAAAAAAAGGAGACTCCTTTTTGTTACTATGATACCCATGCCGGTGCGGGTTGCTATGATCTCCGAAGCGTCATGGCAAAAAAAAAGGAAGAATTTCAAAGTGGGATTATTCGTCTTTGGCAACACCGTGAGCACTTTGCGGAACTGTCCGAATATTTTTCCCTGCTTGAATCGCTCAACCATGAGGAATCGCTGGTCTGGTATCCCGGTTCTCCCATGGTAGCGGCCTTTATGTCACGGCCGCAGGACGTTTTGCAATTGATGGAATTGCACTCGACCGAATTTGAAATTCTAAAGGCAAATCTGGGGGGAAAGCGGGGAGTTTCGCTTTATCATCGGGATGGATTCCAAAGTCTGATCGGACTCACCCCTCCCAAGGTCAAACGCGGAATCGTGCTGATTGATCCCGCCTATGAAGACAAAAAGGAGTACGCTCTGATCGCCAGAACGGTTACCGAAGTTCACAAAAAATGGAGTGCGGGGATTTTTATCATCTGGTATCCCCTGCTTGCCAATGCGATTGATCGTTCCTCCATACTGATGGATTCCTTTCAACAGTCCGGATTACGCAAAATACTGAGAAGTGAGCTCTGGGTAGCTAAAGCGGCACCGGACTGGGGAATGCACGGAAGCGGAATTCTGGTGGTCAATCCGCCATGGCATTTAAACGAACAAATGCAAAATCTCTGTAACCACCTGACGCCCTTGCTTGCGCAGGAAACGGAAGCCGGCTACCGTGTGGAATGGCTGGTTCCTGAATAGCCAGACCAGCGCACCGCCCAGGTGTTCGAGGTTTTTGGGTAGTTCCAGGCCCCAAAATAAGAGCACGCATTGTGGACCTCCCAATTTTTAGAAAAGTCGTAGGTCTTTCGAACCTTCCGTGAATTCTGGTGTCTATCGGTACCATTGTGCCTCTCCACAAAGAGGTATTGAGCGTTTTGCTGACTTTGGAATGGCCAAGCCAAAGTCCCAGCATCCTCATAGTTCCGAAGACCAGGGTCTGAACAGCATAGACCACCCTGCCCTGTTCTCTTTCTTTTTTGACCGTCGCATAGACTAAATCCGACGGCATCTTTTTTTCTTCCTTTTCTTCTGTTTTTTGGAAGTCAATCTGGGACACCACCGGATTTTCTGTCAAAAATTTCACCGATGATTTGTGTTAGATAGGTCGCTCTCAGAGGCTTATCATACCAATGTTTAATCCCTAAAGCCTCAATTTTAGCCTTGGAAATCTGCTCGCTGAAACCAGAAACCAGGATGACGGGAAGATTTTTTCTAAGTCGCAAGATCCGCTGACTGAGTTCCAAGCCTGTCATTTTAGGCATATTATGGTCTGTAAAGAGCAGATCAAATTGATCTGGATTTTCAGAAAATATTTGAAACGCTTCCTCACCGTTTCGTGCGACGGTAATGTGATACCCCAACCAGCCTAAACTTTCATTGTACAGGAGCAACAATTCTTCCTCATCATCAACAATCAGTATCCGTTCATTTCCTTTTCGAAGCGTCATTTCAAGATTTTGATTCGCAGGTTTCTCCATGACAGTAGGCAGATAAACATGAAAGGTTGTTCCTTTTCCTACAATACTATCAACCGTTATCATGCCCTGATGACGGTTCAAAATCCGATAGACAACCGCTAAACCCAAACCGGTTCCCTTACTCACGGGTTTTGTGGTAAAAAACGGGTCAAAAATCCGCTCGATATTTTCAGGAGGTATTCCGCAGCCCGTATCCTGAACTTGTAAATGAAGGTAGGAGCCTGACTTTAACCCCAGATGTTCAGGGTGTTCCGCGTCTAATTCCACAGACCTTAATGAAATACGTATTTGACCGGTATCTTCCGAAATTGAGTGATAGGCATTGGTGCATAAGTTGATGATGATTTGATGAATCTGAGTGGTATCACACACAACGGAGGGACATGAAGAAGAAATATCCTCAATCAGCTCGACTTGTTTTGGAATGAGCGTTCTCATCAACTTCAGCGATTCTTTGACAACAGGAACAATATTACTGGGGACGAGTTCTTCATTTTCTGTGCGGGCAAAGGTAAGAATTTGCCGTACCAAATCGGCGCCTCGTCTGGCGGAGCTTTTGATTTTATTCAAAAACAAATGGTCTAGCTCCGATTTGCGTTCTTGCAGAAGTAGCTCTGTGAATCCAAGGATGATCATTAACACATTATTAAAATCATGCGCAATCCCCCCCGCAAGGGTTCCCAAGGCTTCGATCCGCTGTGTCTGCCCTTGTCTCTGCTGCCATGCGATTTCTTGACTCACATCATAAATAACAGCAACATAGTTAACAATGACCTGATTCTCATCACGAATGGGAGAAATCGTGAGGTCTGCGACAAAAGGCGTACCCGCTTTCTTAAAAAATTTTACTTGTCCACTCCAAAGCTCACCCTGACTCAGTGTATCCAGGACTTTCTGGTACATTGGGTGATGTTCCACTGCCCGTTTCAGGGGAGAGTCCGTACCCTCGAAAATCTCCTCAGGACTAAAACCTGTGATTTTCGCAAAAGCGGGGTTGGTGTATTGGGGTCGGCCCCGTTCATCCGTAACAAGGACCGCTTCTGTCGTTTGATGAACGGCCATGGCCAGCATATTACGTTCTTTTTCCGCTTCCTTACGATCCGTGATATCCCTGATGATTCCTGTCGCAAACCAATGATCCCCATTTTTGAATCCTGAAACCGATAACTCTACAGGAAACTCGGTGCCATCTTTTCGCAGTGCCCAGTATTCGCACGTATTTTCAGTCAAGATTCCGGAACCTGTTTTATAAAACGTCGTCAATCCCTGCTCGGCTTTTTCCTGGTATCTTTTCGGCGCAATGAGCTGATGCAGCGACTTCCCCAAGGCTTCTTCTCGATTATAGCCAAACATACGGGTTGCCGCGTCATTCCAGAGATAAATCAAGCCTTTATCATCCATGCCAAGAATGGCATCCTTTGCGGTTAAGGTCAGGTTGTAAAATTGATCTTGACTGACCCGTTTCTCTAGTTCAACGAGGTTCAACTCTTTCGCTCTTTGCGCCAGTTTTTTGTCGACCTGGATTAAGGAATCGTTTCGCTCCCACACCGATTGTTTCAGTTGTGCATTGGCAGACTTTAATTGCTCTTCAGTTTGGTGCAGTTTTTTGATTTGAGAATGTAATGGCACTAAAAACGCGAAATACAGCGCTGGTCCCATCACTGCGGTGAGAACAACGCTCTCCATGAGGCTACCAACCACTACGGGAAGCGAATGAAGCCAAAGCATGGTGCATAGATCTGTGGTAACCATGATTGCCAGAACGACAATCATAAAGAATGTGCCTCTTCTCTTCGTCATTATTCCCCCCATCGTTTCAAACATAAAATTCCCCTCCTATGTCTTTATCCATCGACCCCACGCCCTGGATGAAAGAATATAAAACATGTGTATCAGTAATTTGACAAAGTGTCCAGCATCAACGTTTTATGAAGTCACCTCCTCTTAAAATCATTCATTCCAAAATAACATTGATACCCTTGATCTGTTTTGGTAACCTCAAGGAGATTTCGTCTGTATTTCGTCGACAGTCAATGAAATCCACAAGTGGTGCGCTCGCTTCACTTAAGCGGTCCCCTACCTTAAGTTTCAAAAGTGAAGACTTAACCCGATGAACGTATAGCGAACTTCATTTAAAGACTGAGTCGTTACTTTATTTCAAAAATTTAATTTCAATTCCAAGAAAGTGCCTATGAATATTTCAAATATTAATGAACTGGAAGCTGTGATGGAATCCCATGGGATCAACTCTCAACTTTTTGGAGTGGGCGAAGCAAAAACTTTGGAAAATCTGTGGAAAGAGCTTCAAGATGGTGAAACTTTTTTGGAAATTCGGAACAAGACCCTGATCCGCAAGATTCGGGTTGTCTCCATTCGGGTCCATTACAAAACTGAAGAGGGGCAACGATATGTCATCCGTGAAGATCGTCAGGAGTTTAATGATGGTCGGGTACGGGTTCGATCATTTTTAGAAGCCTCGGTCTCAGAAAAATTACTGCTTCAGGAGACTCCTGAAATGGGTGCAAAACGAGCCCTTCAGGAAGAACTGCAACTTGACGTTATTGGCGAAATTCAAAGAGGCACCTCCCGAATCGAAGAAAAATATTCTCAATCTTATCCTGGACTTAAAACAATCTATGAAACGCATCTCTTCAGATATGATCTGCATCATGATGAATTCAGAAAAGACGGTTATGAGGAAAGACAAGAAAACAAAACAACCTATTTTGGAGTGTATCGGCAGAAAGACTTGGAAATAGCGCTCAGCGCTGTTCAAACCGCCTCACAATTACTGCAGAAAATGCAGAAGACCCTCAACTCAACAAATATCCAAACCAAACAAGATGAATCCCCCGTGACCGCCGCGGATCTCTGTGGACAGGTCATCATTCGAAAGTCACTAAAAAAGGAATTTCCTGAAGATCGTGTCTTTGCGGAAGAAGATTCCTCCCTCTTGCGGGAAAATTTAAAATTAAGAAAAGTGGTGCTGACTTCGTTGCAAACTGTGATGGAAATTTCTGAAGAGGAAATGATGACGTTGCTTGAAGACAAAGGGAATCCGCAGGCGTTACGACAATGGTATCTGGATCCCATTGATGGCACGAAAGGGTTCATCAGTGGCGAACAATATGCCATTGCCTTGGCACTGGTCAAAAAAGGGGAGGTGCAAATGAGTGTCTTGGGATGTCCGAACTTCAACCAATTGTCTCCGCTATCCGCAGAAATTTTTTACGCTATAAAAAATTTTGGTGCCTACCGAATTGAGACCAACGCCAAAGAGACACTCCTCTCTGTCAACCGGACAGGAAGTTTGAATCAATTAATGAGTTGTGAATCAAAAAATCATTCAAAAAATTCTGTTTTGCCCCAACTCCTGAAACGGCTGGGGATTGAAATACCCCCTTTGAAATTAGACAGTCAGGTTAAATACGCCTGCCTCGCCTCAGGGATCGCGTCCCTCTACCTGAGAATTCAACCTGGATGGGTTGAGAACGCCTGGGATCACGCGGCAGGACTCTTGCTTGTAACTGAAGCGGGAGGCCTGGTAACAGATACGCGAGGGCAACCCTTGGTGTTTAACGGGCAAACGCTGGAAGGGATTAAGGGAATTATTGTCAGTGATGGACGATATCACCAACAAATCCTGGAGATCCTGCAACAACTGATGTAAACAGGCTAACCTCTTTTCTACCGTGTTCCCCTGATTTGAAGCAGGGTATGGTTTGATTATAGATGTCCAGATAAATTTCTGCTGGGAGCGCAGTCGTCCCGCCTGCTTTTGCTGGCAAGATGCTCGCGTTCCCGGGACAAAACTTTTCTGGATAAGTATATGGAGGCCAATTGTATACAATGCCTGTTCATTGTGAAGGCACTGACTCGCGGTGAAACGATAGAAAAGATTGGCCCTAACCCTTTTAATAGAGAGCGAAAATCCATGGAACAACGTTACAATATCAATAGAACAAAAAGCGAAATTCGGTTGTTACTTTATAAAGATTCAACCCTGCTGTCTCCTCTGGCACATAATCATGTCATCATCACTTCTGAAATTTACGGAGAGATCCTGTTCAATCCGGAAAATGTATGTGACTCCTCCTTTAGTCTGAGTATTCCTGTCGCTTCCTTAATTGTGGATCCGACGAAGCAGCGCTATGAAGAGGGTGACGATTTTAGTAGTAAAATTTCTGATCGGGATATTAAGAAAACCTGTGAAATCATGCTCGATAAAAATGTTCTTTTCGCCAAAAATTTTCCTCAGATTACCCTGGAATCCTCTCAGATTTCAGGAACCTTACCCGCGGTTCAGGTGACCACTCAAACGTGCGTTCGAGGAGCGGTGAAAGAATTGAAAATTCCCGCTCATGTTGAAGTTGAGGGGAGTGAGATGCACATAAAAGGCGAGCTGGATTTGAAACAAACAGACTTTAAAATCAAGCCTGTCAGTGTTCTGTTAGGGAGTATCAAATTACAAGACAGGTTTATTGTGAAATTTGACCTTTACGCGGAAATGTAAGCGGTTGGGGACTCTTTCTTTTTTTCGTGAGTCCGTTTGGCGTTGACGCAAGAGGTTCTTCTCCCGTGTTTTGACTGAGACCGACCGTCTTTCGCTCGATCAGGAGTAAGACAAAGGCTCAATAGACAAATGCTTTTTTTGGAGCTTAATTTGATGAAACGTTGACACTTGATTTCGTAAGCAGGTTGAGGTTGAAGAGGCTGAGTTGACGACGAAGAGAGACTGGTTAGAACCTTGGATACATCGATTCCAATTACGATGAACATGTCCGTGGAGGTATAGGTGAATTTGAGACTGTTTCATGAGCCATTGCTGGACTTGAAAAAGATTATGTAACTCATGACGTCGGTGAATTTTGTGATGTTCAGGAAACCAAACAGGATAGTGATTGGCGATAATAAACCTGGATTCCGGAGAATGCCTTTGAATGTATTTTTCAGTTTGGAGCAAAGTTGTTCGTTTAACCGTACCTGCCGCAGTCAACCAATCATTGGGATGAGTACTATCCCAGCCGATGAGATGCCAGTTTTCGTTGAGCCGCTTTCCTTGAAAACCGGAAGGATCAAAAAAAAGACCAAAATATTGCTGAAATAAGTCAGGATTACAAGCCTCTTGGACATAGCGATCGTGATTTCCCGGGATTATGGTGACTTTTTCAGGATTCGTCAGCAAAGGCGCCAATGTTTCCCGAGCCAGAGCAAATTCACGTTCCAAGCCCAAGGAGGTGAGATCACCCGTAATGACCAAGTGATCCCAGGGCCGCTCTTGCAGTGTCCTCACCAAACATTGGGCACGTTGAATCGGATACTCTCTGGCACGGCGAACGAAGAGACCGAACGCGCCTAAGGCCCGCTTGGAAGACCACTCCTTCCACGTTTTGGGATAACTGTTGAAATGCAGATCGGAAATATGAACGATAATAAATGACATTTGATTTATTGACGATAAATCTTTGAACTTGTAAGAATATAAAATATAATCCCGCCTTCGTCATGGATGCTGTCTCCATTGCAAATCAATGACAAGGACGGAAACTCTGTTTTGAATAGATCAAAACATCCTTTAATTAGCAATCTATATTTTAGAGGATAAGATCACATTTAACGCTTGCGCCTCTGGGGATTCCCTTTGTGGGGCCCCCCAGAGGCGCAGGTGTCACAATATAAGAGGTACTATGCGACGTTTTTTATTGATAACCACATTGTTTTCTCTATTACTGATGGGGTGTACTGAGGAATCGAGAAATAGATTTTTCCGCTCCGCTGATAATCTTTTGGGTAAAGATTTTCTGATTTCCTATATTTCAGAAGGGAAAGTTGTGAAAACATGGAAAGTTCTGGATGGTAAAATCACAACGGGAAAAGACGAAAATGGAGCAATCCTGGGGTACTATTATTTCTGGGCCGAAGATGTGGGCTATGTTCAAATACCTATTGTGGGAACCCTTGTCGAAGAAATTCGCAAATGATAACTCTTTACAATTTCGGCGTAAGGGTGTTATGAGATTCCAGGAGGGTAAAAACGCCTTGGGGGCCAACGGATTATAACCTGTTTTAAAACGAAAAGGGGATTCTATGAGTGGAGGGACATTATCCACAGAGGCAATGCGGCAGTTGCCACCTTTATTAAAAACCATTGATGAGCAATTGGTGGTTCTTGAACAGGATCGTCACAATGTTGGCTTGGTAACTCAACTGGCAACGCATTTGGATCAATTTACAGAGATGGCACAGACCTCTCTGCGACAGACCCCCGTCCTCACAAGAACGATGTCCAGTTTTCTGCAGGGGGTACATGAGGGGAAACTGACACTTTCTTCTCCAGCGTTCGAAAAACTGTTTAATGCCGTGGTTTTGATTCAGGAACAGTTAGAGTGGTCATCACAGCATGAGAGTGAAGTTCAGGGAAGTTTATGGGCTCCGCTGGTTGCGCAAATGCAAATGCTTGCCTCGGCGCAGGAACTTCCCGTGTTCGAAACCTCCGCCACATTGCCTCGCCAAGCAGCCATGCCCTCCTCCGCACCCGCAACTTCTGAAGTTTCTGTCCCTCCTGCCTTATTGGACAAGTTTGCCGCGGACTCGGAGCGACTTTTGGGGGAAATGAAAGAACTTGAGGAAATCACGTATTCTGGAGACCTGGAGGCGATACGGGATCACCTTCATGGATGTATTACGCTCTGCGAAAACGTCTATTCCACCGCGAAAACTAAAGAAATCTCCCAACATACGGAGTCGATGGCCTCGATTTTGGAGGAATTGAAGGTGATGATAGGACAATGGGCGATTGTTCATGGAAAAGAGGTGGAATTAGTGATTAACGAGGGTTGTGTGGTAAGTGATTATTCACTCTTTCCCATCTTGAGAAAAGCTTTATTCCAATGTACAGAGTTTTTGATAGATGTCAGTTTGGAGTCCGCAATTAATCGTCGAAAGAAATCATCGGTAGGGCGCATCTATGTTGATATCACCAATGAAAGTGAAAATTTTCTAATCACCATTGCGGATGATGGCAAAGGCTTAAGATCCGATGTCATCAAAAACAGGGCATTGGAACAAGCGATTGTTCCTGAGAATACGCTGAATGCGATGTCAGAACAGGAAGTGTGGAATTTGTTATTTCATGAGTCTATGCATTCCGTTGAAGATGGAGAAGTGGGCGCTCATTTTCCAGAACTGAAAGCGGACATTGAATCCGTTGGCGGAGATATTGGAATTGAGTCAACACCTGGAGAAATGACTTCTTTCATTCTCGTTTTTCCAGAACAGGTTGAATCGAACTTTGTGAACACGGTTTCAAAAATCACAACGCATGATGTTCCAATACAACTTCGAGGTGATTTGGATTCCATCCATTATTCGGCTGAAGTGATTCAGAGTATTATGGGGGGAGACGCGATTACCCCCAGAGAGACCGCAGAACTGAAACACCACCTCAATAATGTGTTTGCCGCGGTTAAAATTCTTATCGAAGGGCAAGATCCAAATAGGCCGGACAATAGCTTAACGCTTTCTGAAATAGCCAACGTTGACTTGTTCAAAGAAGTAGGAACAATGGCTCGTGAAATGCATGAAAGCTTGAAGGATTTTTCCAATTTACTGGATTCACAATTTCAGCAAATGGCTCTTGAAGAGATTCCTGACGCGACTCACCGATTAGAGCATATCATTGAAATGACAGAAAAATCGGCAAATACCACGTTAGATTTGGCAGAAGAATTAGTTATTGAGTCAGACAGTACCGTTGCGGATATGGAGAGTTTCAAAGAGTTGCTTGAAGCCGCAAAAGCTTCACCCGGAGGCACGGAGTTGGAAGAAAGCCTGCAGATTATTGAGATGGTTAAGGCTCGCGAAAAACAGGTCAGCGCAAAAATTTACGACATTATGACCGCCCAGGATTATCAGGACCGTACGGGGCAGGTGATCAAGAAAATCATAGTGCTGGTGGATGATCTGGAAAATAGATTGGTTTCGTTGGTTAAAACCTTTGGAACCACTCTGGGACTGGGTGATGAAGAGAAGGAACAAATCGGAAAACCGGTTAGCGGAAACGGAGACCTCGTTGAAAGGGCGACGCATCTTGACGAGAGCAACGTCCAGATGTATGGTCCCCAGCACAAATCCGGTAAAGGCGTCGCAGGACAGGATGAAGTCGATGACCTCTTGGCACAATTCGGGTTTTGACCGTGCGCTGCCCTTACCAAGAAAACAGTTAACGTTGTAATTGAAATGCCCGGTTGAAGGCCCTTCTCAGATAATCCGCTTCCTGGACTCCTTGGAGCGTTGTGATTTTGCGGCCATCGGGTTTGAAAAAAACGAGCGTCACAATTTCAACATTATGATACTCCGCAAACCAACGCCCTTCTTCCGTTGTAACGTCCGCGGTTAAAAACAGGATTTGGTTTTCATATTCAGGTTGGAGCGAGTTGACCACTCGCTTGAGCTTACGGCAATAGGGGCAATTGGGATCATGGACTTGGACTACGACGTTTTTTCCCTTTCCTATCAGCGATAAGTCATATTCGGCGTCCCCTTGGTTCCAAAAAAAGAGGCCATACACCAAGGCCCCCAGTAATCCCAAGGTGAGACCACTTTGCAGGAAGCGCTTGTTGATGCGGGACGGTTTGTTTTTGTTAACAGACGGGTTTTGATTTTTTAACATAAAGCTACCACTCATGTTTGTTGTGAAAAGAGTAAAGAATTCAATCTCGCCTCCAATCAGTCACTGTCGCAAAATAGGTATCAGCTTTAAAAAAACTGTGATATTATATGCTTGTCAAGCAGACATCTGACATCCTAGAGCTAAGGACTCATAGCTGATGAAGCGAGAGCGACCGGCCGAGGTGAGGGCATTTTTTGTAAATTAGGCAAAAATAACAAGCCATTTTTCTTTTCACGGCCATAAAAATAAATTAAAACTCCAATGGAAACAAAAGAATTGTATTAAGATTCATCTTGCAACTATGTGATATTTTGAAACTCTTGTGATAATCTGTCTTTTGTTTTTTTGATACTAGCGATCCTTTTATAATGAATCAAAGTCATGAAATCTAAATTATTTGCAGTTATTTGTTGTGTTGTCCTTTGTGTGGGGTGTAGTAGCGCTGAAAAGGCGTTGAAGCCTCAGCCTTCTTCTGTGGAGCAATCCAAAAAGCTGGTCCCTCAACCGCAAACGGCTGAGGAGCAAGATCAAGCTTATGCTCGGGCTATTGAAGAACAGGAACGCATGATTCAAGAAATGGAGGAACAGTATGAGGCCTCACTGAAGAAGAATTCGTTGAGTGGAAAGACGAAAGTTTCTACCGACACACCGCCCGAATTGCCTCCTATTGAGGAACGTCAAGCCTTGTTGGATGAGATCTATCAGCAATTAAAACACTATCAGTCGCTGAATATTCCTTCTGTACGGGATGATCGAACGGACAAGCTGATTCCCCAAATCTATTTTGATTTTGATAAAAACCTCTTGAAACCAGCATTTCGTGACACGCTGATAGACGCTGTGCGTTTTCTTATACCGGCACTGGAACAACGAGGCGATTTGATCCTTCAAATTGAGGGGCATGCTGATGAACGTGGGACCCCCGAATACAATATCGTCTTGGGACACCGTCGGGCAACGACGATATTGAACTTTTTAAGCGTTTATGCCAATGAGCCCGAGCGCTTAATGGAAGTTCTAAGTTTTGGTGAAGAAAAACCTGCGGTTTTTGGCTCGGGAGAAGACGCCTGGAGTCTCAATCGACGGGTGATGTTTACTATCCTGCTCAGAGAAAGTGAATAGCACATATGGAATCAGCTTTTGTTCAGGCGTTTTTTACCGCAGGCCCCTTGGGGTTGACGGTTTTAATCGTGTTATTCATGGTTTCTGTCTGGATTTGGGGAGTGGGGATTTCCAAATACCGTGAATTGTTACGCAAGCGCAAAGAAAATCGGTACTTTCTCGAACTCCTGGAATCCGAACCTGATTTAAGTCATTTTCGAGATAAGCTGGGTTCTATTCCTGACAGTGCGTTGAAACACATGTATATTGCTGGAGAAAAAGAAATCCACGAATTTTTTCAGCAACATCCTGCAACCGGATATCGTGTTCGACTCGAACTGTTAGAGATGCTGGAACGTCTCTTTGAGTCGATCATCGTGCACGAGGAAAAAACCATGGGACATGGACAGAACTTAATGGCAACAGTTTCTGTCGTGGCACCCTTTATAGGGTTGTTTGGAACTGTTGTCGGAATCATCAATACCTTTCACAGCATTGCCGCTTTAAAGTCAGTAGAATTAACGGTTATTGCGCCTGGAATCTCAGAAGCCCTTGTTGCGACAGCGGCCGGACTATTGACAGCGATTCCTTCGTCAGTGGGGTTCAACCTCTTCAGGGCAATGATTCGAGAGATGCTGGAAACCATGGAGTATTGTTCTTTACACTTACTGAAACGCTTACAACTCCAATTGATGATTCTCGATGAAAAAGAGACTTAGAAGTACCCATCGACTTAAAGAAGATTTGGTCTCTGAAATCAATATTACCCCGTTTGTGGATATCCTTTTGGTGTTATTGATTGCCTTCATGGTTTCAGCCCCTCTTGTGACTCACTCGCTCTTGATTGAATTACCTCAAGGGGAACTTAAAGAATCAGAAACGAAACCTGAAAACGATCCCCTCCCTGTCGCTGTTGATGTGGACTTAAACATTTCTTTGGCAGAACAACAGATGAGCTTTGCTGAACTCGAAGCCCATTTGCCGCAGATGAGTTTAAGCGATAAAAAAAGGCCGGTGTACTTGCAAATGGATAAGCGTGTTCCCCATGGTTTTTTAATCAAATTGATGTTGATTTTTAAAAATTCAGGATTTAAACAGGTGGGTTTGGTCTTTTCAGAAGAAGACGATAAAACCCTACCGGACCGTTCTAATGGTTCATAAGCCCAAAGGGCTTCCTTCTCCGCTCCGGAACAATGGCTGTAACTTGAGATACCCCACGGCTTTCTCATAAAAAATTAACTTGCGTTAAGAATTTTTTGAACAGGCCTGGTGAATCAGCAAAGGATTCTATACAAGAAGTTTGTTTAATTCTCTTCCTATTTTTTAAAATTAACCAAAATGTTCGGTACTGTACGAAAAAGCTAGGGAATTCTCCACATAAGCAATTCCTCAATGGTATAAATGCGATTAACAAGTCCTTCAATCATAGCAGGAGAAGACTTCTTGTATTTGATTTCAAATAGTTCGGCCTCTGGATTGATACACTCCCTGTGAGCCATATTTTCAGTCGCTAAATTATAAACGGCGGTAATCCAATTAATTTGAGCATCGTGAAGATGGATTTTTTTTGAATGGCATTGAGTGCGTCGAGGGAGTCGTTTGTTATCTTTTCGGTAGTTGCCATTGCGGCTTTCCACATAACTGGTGTTAATCGTCTTGGCTCTTCCCTGAGCTTGAATAATGTCCAGAATCTCTCGTTCTTTCCCCAAGAGGACACGAGTCTCTATCTCCACCAGACGCCCCTTTTCTTTACGTTTGATGACCTGTGCATACTTCAGTTTTGGATCAACAATTGGAATCGGGTTGTAAGGCCTCCC
>JBBCAX010000197.1:0-3696 GCA_051382335.1 Deltaproteobacteria bacterium TL4 | reverse complement strand
GGATAGGGTAAATGCGGCGGCAGTGTCATGAAAGATCACGTTCTTATCTGGGGAGATCTGTCCAGCGAGCGGTCTGGTTCTTCAAAGAAGACTGGAAGACCGGAAACGGAGCACTCCCCTTGTTTTGGAAAATCACTCAGCGCTTCATGGAGCAATCCATGAGGAGACTGGACAGAAGTCAGCAGAAGCCGTAGGTGCCAAACGCCTGCCGTAATGGGCAGGACACGGTGAAGGGCTGAACGTAGAAAGGAATGTTATGACATTGATTAGTTGAAAGGAACGTATTGAATCCGACCGGAGGAGCGCTTTCCCGACCCATAATCGAACCGTCTTCATTTCCGATTTGTACCTTAGCGGATGTTCTCTCAACGAGGAACATCCAGTCTGCCTGGAAGCAGGTCAAAGCGAATCATGGTGCCCCTGGAATCGACGGCATGAGTGTGGAGAGCTTTCCCGCTCTTGTCCGCCCCAAGTGGAAGGATCTTAAACAACAAATTTTGGCGGAGGTGTATTTTCCTCAACCGTCCAAACGTGTTGAAATTCCCAAAGCGAGTGGCGGAGTCCGTTTGTTAGGAATACCGAATGTTCAAGAAAGACTGCTCCAACAAGCAATCAATCAAGTTTTAACCCCTGTGTTTGATCCCACTTTTTCCTCCCACAGTTTTGGCTTCCGTCCAAGGCGTTCGGCACACCAGGCCCTTGAAGAAATTCTTCACTGGTACCAGCAGGGATACCGAATCGCGGTGGATATTGACCTGGAGAAATTTTTCGACACGGTCAGTCATCGAGTATTGATGAATCGAGTCTCTCGACGAAACCAAGACAAGGGAATTCTTCAACTGCTTCGACGCTATCTTCGATCGGGAACGGTGGTTAATGGACGCCTGAATCAAACTCGCCTGGGAGTTCCGCAAGGGTCTCCTCTTTCCCCTTTACTCAGTAATATCCTTCTGGATGATCTGGATCAGGAGTTAGAAAAACGAGGTCATAAATTCGCCCGTTATGCGGATGATGTGATGATTTTGGTCAAATCCCAACGTGCCGGGGAACGTGTGATGGAAAGTATTACCCGGTTTCTGAAAAAGAAACTAAAAGTGAAGGTCAACCGTGAGAAAAGTAAAGTGGCACCTCTGGAAGAAAGAACCTTTCTGGGTTTTTGCTTTCAGAGAAAACGTTTCTGGGCGACTGAAAAATCCGTTCAGAAATTCAAACAGCGGATTCGTGAGCTTTCTTCACGAAGCTGGGGAGTTTCAATGCCAAGTCGTCTGAAATCCCTGAGAGCGACTATCCAGGGATGGATGGGATATTACGCCATTATGGCTGAAATAGGACACGGCAGTGGAACTCGATCACTGGCTGAGAAGGAGGATTCGAATGTGCAATTGGAAACAATGGAAACGTCCGAGAACACGAAGCAGGGAACTCCTCAAACTCAAGGTTCCCAAGTGACAAGCCATTATGGTTGGTCTCAGTCGGAAAGGATATTGGAAACTCTCCAAGACTCTTTCAACCAATAGGGGACTGACCCATCTCTATCTCCAAAAACAGGGACTTGTTTCTATCAGACAACTTTGGATCAAGTGTCACTATCCCGCGACAGCGCGATGATTTCTACGAACCGCCGTATGCGGAGCCGCATGTACGGTGGTGTGGGAGGTGGCGGAGAAAAACCGCTACCTACCCGATTTAGACCATTAGAAGTTGCTGTTTTCAAAATAGTTTTTGATATATTCCAAAACCTTTTCCAAGGTCATCACCTCAGAATTGTCAACTTGTTCCTCTATTCCTGAATGTTTATGAAAAGGAAACGTATTCGTGTTTTGATGATGGGGTGCATTGTCCCACCTTACTTTGCATTGACATAGATTATCTTGCCAATGAAACGAGTATTTTCTACTGCCATCCATGAACAGATAATCACGAACATGCAAAGTCATCCCTTGAATCAGTTGGATTTGTAACACCATTTCATAGGCATTTCCCAACATTCTGAATTTCTGGATCTCATAATTCTCAATCAGATCATGGTATTTTTGAAGGATATCCAGAATCATGGGGTATTGTCATTTAGAAGATTATTCCAGTATTGAATTCCTTCCTCGGCAAACCGCCATGACATCCAATCATTCTCTAATTCTTCCGTGGCTGTATGCTGCCTGAATTGATGATCAAATGATGAAAAATTCATTTGATATTTTGTCTCATACCAATCTACCTCAGCTCTGAATTCAGAGCGTTTTTGATAGGCCATCAGAGTAGCAACTTCATCAAGAATTTGTTCACGAGACACCTGTAAACTATGAAAAACTTTTTGCTGTAAGACTGCGTCCATACTCTTACCATAGATTAATGTTCAAATATAACAAAACGTCACACCAAATCATTATTCATTATATTCGTCCGGTCAATGTGTTTTTGATTTCTGTCCAACGCTAAGCATGACTGGCACCCGATTGAGATCGTCGCCTGTTGAGCCGTCTTCGTTTGCCAAAAACGGCTGTTGGGTGTCCGGTCAATGCGTTTGTGTACGCCCAGCATGGGCGTGATCTGATGGGGTGAAAGTCCCCTGTAGGAAAGCCACTGGCTTTCAATGCTATGGAACCGATCATGCGGCACTGGCGGGAAACCAGCCAGCAAACAGCGAACAAACCGTGTTCCTAAGGTATTCAATACCATTAACTACTAGCGAAAGGCAAGGGCAAATCCGTGAGGAAATGTCTGAAGGAAGCCCGGAGCAAATTGACGAGCCGACGGACAGAAATCGCATAGAAGGCTCACTTCCCTGGGATGAGTTAGCACAACATAACGAAATCCTGTGGCTTGGGGGATAGGGTAAATGCGGCGGCAGTGTCATGAAAGATCACGTTCTTATCTGGGGAGAGGCACCTTTCATTTTTCGGTTTACAGTTAATCTTTAACGCAAAGTCGCAAAGACGCAAAGAGCGCAAAGAAATAGTTTAAAACCCTTTGCGTTCCTTGCATCCTAGCGCCTTTGCGTTAAAATGAAGGAAGAAGTGACTATTTAAAACTGTTAACTACTTTTCCTTATTTTTGAAAGGTGCCGGGAATGTTCTTGGATTTTTTAAGAAATTTATCATCGACTGTGAGCAAAACATCAACTTCTGTATTGGCACATGCCAAATGAAGAGCATCAAAGGCCTTTAATCCATACGATTCAAATTCTTTCGCCTTATTTTGGATCTCATCATTGATTTCAATACATTGATTGGAAATCGTAATCAATAATTCCAACTCTTTACGTTTACTCATATCCAATGTATTCGCAATTTCAAACAGGTTCACTTCACTGATAACCCGTTTCCATTGTATTTGTTCACACAAATTCAGGATGATTTTAATGGCTTCCGCTTCCAGATGTATTCGAAAATTGGTTTGATCGTCAAAAGGACGATTCAGACAGCAATTATCCATATAGATTTTCATCGCTCACCGGTTTTCATAATTTTGAGTTTCAACATGTATCCCTGAATTCATCAAGAATCCCCAACACACCCTCTTGCCAGCAGACTATATTGCTTCCAACGATAAGTTGAGGGGTGTGGGGGAACCACGGCTTTCTCATAAAAAACCAACTTGACAAAGTATATTCATAAAAAAGGGTTCGGAGTCCCTGCAATTATCAAGATTCTCTTTCATATTTTTCCCACCAAACTTTTTAAAAACACCAAGAACACA
>JBBCAX010000196.1:0-1935 GCA_051382335.1 Deltaproteobacteria bacterium TL4 | reverse complement strand
TGACAAATAGGAAAAGTAGGACTAAAATTTTAGAGGACATCCTCTCAGGACTCTTTAACAGAGCCTGTAGGGGGGCTGAAATTTTTACGATCAATGACATTCATGTTGTATGAAAAACGCTCTCACGGCCTTTTCAGGGGGTCATTTTTTACACCGAAAAAAATTCAAGTACGACATTTATTTTCTGACTATCTATAGATTCATGAGAGGCAGAACGATTGAGCTAAGCTGCGGCTGCCACGGGACACAACCCGTTGCCGAAGCCAAGCAATGAAAAATTGGCTGTGAATTTTGAGAAGGGCACGCCGTGGTAGCCGTCAGCTTCAGCGACTTGTTGGACGGGATGTCCTGGCACTCTTGTCTCAACAAAGCCACACAGAATTTCAATTTTTCTTCCTTCGGTATGAGAAGCCCCCCCTGTAAATCAGACAATTTCTTGTCAGGATTAACCCCCTGAAGTTTTGATTTCCTGAACTTGCCTCTCTTTATTTTGACTCCAAACTCCCTACCGAAATCTGACAAAAAAAGTGCCTGGAATTGATCCACCTTTCTACCCCTGTAATTTAGGCAATCTCTTGTCTGAATGGAAAACCTGAAGTTTAGATTTTCTGAAGGATTACCAATCTCTTTAGATGTATTGCCAACCACTTTCCTTTATAGATGAGGGAACACTTGAAGTTGAGTTTTTCTGAAAGTTAACCTCTGTCTTTAGGCGTTTCCGCACCACTTCACTCCTTTATGGAGGATGCTTCCTCCTGTAAAATTTCAGGGGATATTTTCAAGAGCGGACTCTTCTGTCTCATAAAATTGAAGCCTCTTCTCCAAGCGGCATAACATCAAGGTTTGAACCATATCTTTAGGACAGCAACATAAGGCAACTTTATACCCTAATTTTTCCCCTCTCTCACAAAACAAGATAATCTTTCCAAGTCCCTGAGCATCAAGAGTAGACGTCCTTTCTAAATTGAGAACTAATCGCTGCCACTTCCATTGAGGTTCGATCTTCCTGAAATAGGCCATAAGTTCTTCTGCCGCTTCTCCTGCCAAACTCTCTCCAAGCTTGATAATACAGGCATTTTTCTCAATACGGTGTTGCAATGCCATAATCTCGCTCTCGTTGTTTGGTTCTTCAAAACCTGATGGGTACAATCTCTCCCGTCCAACGTTTGAGCTAAGCTGCGGCAACCAAGGGACACTGCACGTTGCCGAAGCCGAACCCTGAAAAATTGACACTAAAATTTATGAAAGATACGCCTTGGTTGCCGTCCGCTTCAGCGATTTGTTGGGCATACTTTCACTCTATCACACTGATTCACTATCCACCTCGCACGCAACGGACAGAGTTCTTGCTGTGAAGCTTATAGTAGACGTCTACTTGACCATCGAAAAAGCTCACGCTCCACGCAAGGATCGTATCTTGAACCTCAGTAGAGGACGACCAATAAAGCGATGACGCCTTCGGAAAGTAAGTTGTATTGATCGAAGGATTATAACGGCTGTAATCCACTAACGACTGCAATTCCTTCACACTCGGTAAGCGCCAGTCACTCAAGCCATCCAAAGTCAGTCCTTCACAATAACTCAACGCAGATTCCCATGTCATGCTTCCACCTTCCACTTTCTGCCAGGTCAACCCAGTACTTCGATTCTGTACGCTATTCCCACTGGTCAAATAATCAAATCCCCAAATTCCCGACTCACTGCCACCTCTGACACAACGGACATACCACGGGGAGTCCTTATTGATGTATATCACGTTACCATAGATAAAGCTCACGCCCCACACATAGTTCGTACCTCCAGCGTCAGTAGTAGACGACCAATAGGTCAATACCCGTGCATGAATGTTTTTACGCTGCAATTTTATTAATGAAATTAATAACTTGCTCAAAAAACAGTTCTTTCATATTTTTTTGTTTTTTCTTTGTTTTAAAA
>JBBCAX010000195.1:0-6536 GCA_051382335.1 Deltaproteobacteria bacterium TL4 | reverse complement strand
GCGAAATGAAATTGGTTGGACTTTTTTTAAAAAAAGTTCGTCGAAATAAAATTTATAGAAATTTTAGATAAACAACTAAATAAACAGACTCATATATGACCGCCAAAGCAGCTTATAATTTAAGCAACAGTGATTTTTTTGTAAAATGGAAAGCTTCTGGAATTGGACAATTTGCCTATTTCGGGATGAATATTTATGCCAATGCCACAGCCCCAACATCTGTTGGAACTGGGTTTACAACTCATAATTCATATGGTGGTAGTGTGGTTATTACTGAAAATACTTTTTACTACACACACTTTAAAATTAATTCCAATAAAACTTACTCAGCAGTTACCTCGACCAGTAATTACGACTCAAATGGAGGAACGATTATTTATTCCAACACAAATACGCTTACAGAAACGGATTGGGACTCAATCAAAAATGGATTAATTGGTGTATCCATTTGGGATAACTATGCTGGAAGTGCTACCTATATGATTGTGAGTGAAGTCCTCATTAAATAAATTCACAGCGAACTAATTTTCTATTTCCGCTGCAAGCTGTGGGGTATTTTCGTGCGAATAAGGGGTTCAAATGGTCGTCCACTGCGCTGGCGCATGGCTCGTGGGCTTCTACAGTGGCGGAGTGAGCCCTACGGCACGAATAATACTTACGATGTCCGTTGTGTCAGAGGTGGAGAGTGAGTGGATTATTTGGAGATTTGGTTATTTTGAAATAGGGAGGCTCTTTGAGGGAGAGGAGGGAATCCGCCCTTGGGGCGGGCGCTTTAAAAAACCTTTCTGAACCTTGATTTACTTGATTTAAGGATTGCTTGATGAAAGCCTCCTGTTAATCCTTTAATCCAAAAAATCAGGGTTCAGACATTGAGTTGCCTATTCCATTTTTCGTTCCCAAGCTGGAGATTGGGAACGAGTCGGAAAGAAATCATCTCGTTCCCAAGTTCCAGAGTGGGAATGCTTGGATGGAAGCTCCCGCTTCGTTCCCTGATCAATTTTCTTTTAGTTTGAGGGAATCGAGATACTGCTGGATTTCTTCTGCATTTAAGGTCTCCAAAATTTTTTTAGTATCCAGCCCTTGCAGTCGTTCTTTAGCATCCAGCCCTTGCAGCCTTTCTTTAGGTTTATAATGCTCCAGAACTTCTTCAGGGGGAAGCGTCTTAATCAGCATGGAGGCCCATTTTCTTCCCAGTTCAATAGCCACTTCGGGAGTGAAATCTTCCCAGCGTTGTTGTTTCATAAATCCTCCTGAGGGGTTGAGTAATAGTTTGGATAAAGTGATCAAAACAGAGAATAAATCTGCAGAAATATCTTTAGACGGATCCTCCAGAAGATGGAACGCCTGTTCTTGACTGGCTTTCTGACTGGCAAAACACTGGATGGGAGCGTTCCAGGGTTGATCGGCCAGAAGATTGAGATCGATCAACTGGATAGGCTGAAGCAATGAATCAGGAGAACAATACACTCCCGGATATTCTGTTTCATGATAGTGCAGTCGTTTGAGAACAGAAGGTTGTGGACTGCGACTGCTGATCAGAAAACTCCGCAAATTCTTTCGTTTCAGTCGTTGTGCTCTGAGATAAGTATTATCATATCCCAGGATTTGTGCCAGAGCGGATTCATTGACGGATTCGCTGTATTTGAATTCAATCAGGATAACGCGAGCCTGAGACTGTCGGATACCATCAGGAAGTCTCTCAAATTGCGCGGGTGTCCAGAAATCCTCCTCATGTCTCAACAGTAAAACATCCGCTTTAGGTGGATCGGTCAGCAGAGGGACTTCCGTTTGAACCTGGATATTGACCGGCGTGAGCCATTCTTTCAGGATTTTTCCCAGGAATTTATGCCAGGGAATTTTGTTGAGATTGCTTGAAGGATTCATACCAAGTCCTGAAAGAGGAAGTGCGAATGAAACGATTTATTGAAAGATCTCCAGTCTCTAAAGAAGACAGGAATTGGAGACAAAAGTCCAGACTGTTTTTTTATCTGGTTGCGAGGCTCCCTACATCGCCAGAGCTCCTTTGCTGCTCCAGCCGTTTCTTCTTTGAAATTCTGCTTGCCCTTCGCCCTGGTTCTTGTCAGAATGAAATAAAACACCTTCTTGAAAAGAACTCTTGTCTGAAAAGGAATTATGACTGATGAGGAACTTAAAGAACTGATTGCCAGTTTGGCAATCTCCCAAAAGGAAACAGACAGACAGCTCAATGAAAAATTTGCTAAAACTGACATGGAACTCAAGGAAACGAGCCGTATTATCAAAGAATTGTCAAAAAATATGTTCTTTTTAACCATGACCACATAATCGGACATCCCCGGTAAATAAGCGTCTCCCGCGGTGGAACTTCCGTGGACGACAGTAATTTGGGGAATTCCGGCAGCAGAGGCTTTGGCCTGATTGGCAAAAATTTGACCGCCTAAAGTAAAAATCCCCGGGGCAAGCCCTTCTCGCTTAGGCTCGAACCCTTCGGGCGGGGCATTCAAAGGAATGTCTATTTTTTAAAAACGTCGCAAGCGGCGGGGTATTAGACCCAAAGCTGCGTAATAAAAATTTCAGACTGATACATTAAATTGGCACCGCCACTTTCAATCAAGCCAATGGCGGGAAGTTTGTTTTCCATGGCAATCGCCTGTCCTCGCAGGTTCTTTTGCAACCCCGCAGGGGAAATGGTTCCGCCTTTCACGGCACTGTTGTTCGCCATGATCATGCATCGCACTCCGGAAACAAAACCGATACCGCTGATCGAACCTCCCCCGGCACCGCTACCATCCCGGTCATCATACATTTTATAGCCGGTCAAGGTTCCTATTTCCAGGAAGGGAGATCCCGGATCCAACAGCAAGGCGATCCGCTCCCGTGGAAGCAATTGTCCCCGTTTCTCAAACTTGGCACGGGCTTGTTCCTCTGTATCACACACCTTCTGTTCGATTGCGCGAAATTCTTCGATTTTCGCTAACATATCGTTTCGGTTTTGTTTGAACTCATCTGAGGTTGTATCAACCTGAGAATGTATCACCGGCATGGATGTCTCCTTAATTCGATTTAGACGATCAGGTTATTAGAAAGGCAAAGCGTTCTTGATGTCTAATAATGTCAGATTTAACTTTACATTATTTTATGTAACGATATTCTGTGTAACAGTCGGCAATGTAACTCTAATTTTTGCAGGATGCAACTTAAAAATGATTTTTTTTTTGTAAAAAATAAACCAGGCCCCCCTACGCCAACCACAACAAGTGAGACTTATGAGTGAAGAGACGAAGCTAGACATGACGATAGAGGAACTTTCCATTATCTCAGGAGTCAGTTCCCGTAATATCCGAGCCTTTCAAAGCAAAGCCCTGTTACCTGCGCCCACAATGCGTCTTCGAGCCGGGTTTTATAATGAAGGACACCTGGCTCGTTTAAAACTGATAACCAGCATGCAGAAACAAGGCTTTTCGCTGACGGGAATCGCGGAACTGCTGGGAGCCTGGGAAAAGGGGAAAAGTTTAGATGAAGTCCTTGGTTTTGAAAGTGTTTTAACCTCTAAATGGGGTCAAAAGCCCAGACTTTACAGCAAGGCCGAACTTGAAGAACTGGTGGGGGATCTCAAGCTAAGCGCAGAGTTGATTGAAGGCCTTGAAAAAGTAGGTTTAATAACCCGTGAAGAAGAGGGTTACCGCGCTCACCCGCATGTTCTCCAGATGGGGATTGAATCCCTCAATGCCGGGGTTCCCCTGGAAGTTTTGCTGGAAGAGGCCGATACCGCGTTGAAGGGCGCAAAACGAATGGCCCAGCGCATTATCGAGGTTTACACGAAACATGTTTGGGCCCCGTTCATCGCCGAGGGACAACCCCCTGAAAAACTGCCTCAAATCGGAGAAATCATTGAACGGATGAGACTTTTAGCCACAGAAAACATCGCAGCCATCATGGGAGATGCCCTGGAAGAGGCCATAGAGCAGGCAACAGGAGAGTATATGAAAAAAACGCAAGCAGGCAAGAATTCGCAGGAATCCTCAGAGACAAAATAATCCAAGATAAGAAAATGTCTTGTCAAGCAAGGTCTCTTCCTTTACATCATACGCGATTATTTTGTTTTTTTCCTCACGCATATTTCCTGACATCACGTATCATGAAAACCACTCGAGACAGCAAAGAAATTGAAAAAGTAAAAGAAAAGATCCTTAATGGAGCCGTGGAAATCATCCTGCAGCATGGGTTTCAGGCTCTAACCATTCGAGGACTTGGGAAAAAGATTGGGATGACGGGTCCTAATATTTACAATTATTTTCCCGGCAAAGATGCCCTCTATCTTTCTATTGTAATCAAAGGTTATGAGACCCTGTATTCGAACCTGAAACAGGTTCTGGAGCAACAGCAGGACCCGTTGGAGCGAGCCAAACTGCTCATACGAACCTACCTGGATTTTGGATTAAAATATAAAAACTACTACGAAATCATGTTCAAAGGTTCGCTTCCCAAATATGATGATTATGTGGGAACCGCCTACGAACAACTGGCTCACATTGAACATCAGACTTCCATGCGGATCATTCAACTTGCGGCAGATACCTTAGCGGAATTTGCGACATCACACCTCAAAATCACGCCTCAAAGACATCAGATGTACCTCCTTCATATCTGGAGTCTGCTGCACGGAATGATCACTTTGTTTCATAGCAAGATGGTCTATTATGTCGTTGAAAATCCTGAAACGCTTTATGTCGAAATCATTGAAAACGCCATTGCGCTCATCCTGAAGGGAGAGCTTTCCTCCTCACGTATTTAAAAATGCATGGAACAGCAGCGGGTACTGATTTTCTGGCGGTTCGTCACGGATTCAGTCTCAGTTGATTGACCCAAATCACCTCGCAACTCCCGCCACCAGTATCATTTCTGGAGAGTGAACTTTTCCAACGCCAGCCATCAGCTTTGGTGATGTACACCAAATACCCGCTGATATGGATCACCTGCCCCAAACGAAAATTTTCCATTTGTTGTTGAATCCTGTCATTTGCGGGAATTAAGTGCATGTTGGCGCTATGGGTTTCAATGTCTCTTCGGGGAATTGGAAATTTAGCAACTTTCCAAAAATAAAAGCGATTCATTTGAGAAATCTCAATAGCCTTTAGAACACTTTCATCAGACATCGGTTGCCATCCCAGTGCCAAATCCACAGGGGATAACTCGCTGCCTGCGTCAAAGCGATAGTACTCAACGCCAAGGATTCGGGCTTCAATTTGAAATTCTGCCATGGGCTGAATCGTGTATTGTTTGTATGAAAACGCTTTCGCGTCAGCAAGGTCTTTCTGGAAAGGGGCATTTTTGACAACCACCCCCGGTCCATAAGTAACGAAACGCTGTTTCCACAAGCCCCAAAGTCCGTATAAAGCAATCACAAAAGCAATCACCAGCATTAAACTTCCTTTTGTTAGGCGCATCCTGTTTATTTCTCAGAAATTCCAGCCAAGGCTGAGTGTGACGATACGAATCTTTCGATAATAACCCAACATTTTATTTTCCCAGTTGAGTTTAGACGCTGCCAAGTATTCCTCAGGTATCAACCGGGAACGATCAGTGAGTTTAACCGTTGGCGGTTTGCCCTCAATGGTCTCAAAGCCGATACCCCCGGAAAAACCATAACGATTAACCCAGTTCCATCCCAATCCCCATGAATACGCTGATGAAGGAAAGTCCACAACTACTTCAATTTTATTAGAACATTGAGACAGAATATTGGGGATGGTGTAGCAACGACGTCCTTGACCTGTTATCTGCCATTCACGATGAACCATTCCCAGTTGAAGATAAAAGCCCGACTCTTCCCATGTAAAAAATCTGTCAATCATTTGGTTGGTAAGAAACGTTCCTTCGGCTTCAAGGTTAGAAATCTTATAACTTTCCTGTTTTACGAAACTCTCCATTCCCACGTAAAGAATAGGGTGCAGATGGTCCCCGATAGCAACGCCATCGAATCCATATTTCTGTGCTTGAGACATGTTGATACTTATCAGTTGAACTAACAAGGGGAACTCCTCCCGTGTTGGATCTCCCGAGTCGAGCATCAAGGTCGGCCAAAAAAACATCAGGCTGATCAATAAAACATTTTCAATTCCCATGATAGAATACTTTCATCTACCACCTTCCCTCGCGTTGACGTATTGCCGAAGTCCAATTTAAAAAGAGAATTAACTCATAATCCCACCCTCAGGCCTATTATTCGCATTTTCGTTTATGTACCCTTAAAATATATCGGATGAAATGGTAGAAGGAAAGGTTTATCAGAAAGTTTCCCGATTTTTTGGTATAAATCGCGCTAACATTATAGCTGTCCAGGAAAGCTTTTTCCCTGGGAGCGCGGGCATCTTGTCCGCAAAAGCGGGCGGGACGCCCGCGCTCCCAGGACAAAACTTATCTTGAGCACTAGTGAGGTTGTTGAGCAATCAAAAAATCTGGGAGGTCGTCGTCGATAAAGCTCTGGAGATCAGTCAGAATCAGGCTAGGAGTGTTGAGGGATTCCTCCCGGAACATCCCTTGTATGTGCCCTTGGT
>JBBCAX010000194.1:0-2872 GCA_051382335.1 Deltaproteobacteria bacterium TL4 | reverse complement strand
GTTATTAATTTCATTAATAAAATTGCAGCGTAAAAACATTCATGCACGGGTATTGAGCTAAAGGATGGCATCAACATTTACACCCCGATTGGGGGACAGATAGAGTCCGTTGATTTTGCGAAAGGGATTATTTCCATCAAAGCTGATGATGGAACGATTCATACGTTTTCCAACCTTGAGATTGATGAAGTAGAATATCAAAAATTTTTAGTTGAAAAAGGGGGTAGAATTGAAGCCGGAGCATTTATTGGAGAAGCAAACTTTAGTGATGTACAGTTTGCTTGGAACTCGTTTTATGGACTCGATTATGAAATCAGATTGGGAGACGCGTTAGGAACCACCAACGCTGAGGTTCGAGTTGATGCTAAAGATTACTGGGATCATGATGGCATCCATTTTCAATTGGTTCATGTTGGTTTCGACGAAAATGATATTGCCGCGGGAGCGATGAGCGAAAATGGGACCTCTACGTTTTCTATCGCTCTGTCGGTTGATATTGACAGAAACATTGATTTTACCCTATCCGAGGGAAACAACCCTTTTATACGGCTGATTAGTCCTTATTCCGGAGCAAACGGTATTGAACTCACACTTCAATCGAAAGACTCTGCTGAGGGTTATGCTCATAGCCAGTATTTTTACATTGAATCTTTTGGAGAGTCTAACATTGATGATGAAACCTATCCCCTTGACATCAAAGTCGATGGAAAGGCCTTCACAGCCTACACGACCGTTTTGGATCAAACAGGAGGCCGCGCCGATTCAATTGAATATGATCCGAATATTTTAACCGAGGTTCATCAAGGTGAGGCTAACGAGGAGGCTGAATTAGTGGTGATTCAGGTTTCCCAGGAAATGATAGAATCCAATAAAACAGAACATGCACTGACAACAGCGATTGAGAATGCGTTACAACAATATGACACTTCTCAAACCCCTGTTTTATCGACGATGAACTTAAAAGAACTGCTCGAATTTATAGGGAACGCATTGGATGGTAATCAGCAACCATCACCTCCATACACCATCGACGCCGATGACGCGTTGGTTATTTTGAATGATGTTTTAGAGGATCGACCGACCTTTGTTAATCAACTCAACACATTTGGAGTGATCAAGTTAAAGGAGGCCTGCACTTCTCTTGTAAATGAGACCATTGATATCAATACTGAGTTAATCCGCGTTACAGAAAAAGCTCTTTTACAACTTCAAGGAACTCCTATTTCACAACAGTTTATAGATTTCTATCAAAATTTCAAAAAAGAATTTGACACGTTTAAAACCTATGCTTCGAGTTCGCAAAGCGCTGAAAGTTTTTTTGAAAATCTTTCTCCTTTGGAAAAGATGCAAACCGTTTTGCTGGGAATATGGAAAACGGAAACGTTAAGTCCTTTTATGGCTCCAGATGAGGGAACCTCAAGTGGTATTCATGAAAGTGTAGAATTCCAAGTTGCCAATGAGGAACAAACCTTTGCCAGTCCTTTAGAGGGACGTTTGCATTTAGTGACAGAAAGCTCCATTTGGATTCAACGTGAAGATGGTAGTCTTCACCATTTTGGACAACTGCGAGTATCCCAGGATCTTCTTAATCGTTTTAGAAGTTTTCAACCAACCCAAAACCAAACACATCCCGAAATTATGATCGGGGAAACATTGGGAAATCCTATTTCTACCAATATGAGTTTGTCGTATGAAATCCATGCTTTTGGTGAACCCTCCCAAAAAATAGAAACTTGGCCTAAATTTAATCCAGAGGGCTATTGGGCAAGAGGCGGCCTTGGCTTGGAAGTCGTTACAGCAAACGGCGCAGAAGGGGTTGCGATTGAGGAAGGGAGTCGGGAGCAGCTTACGTTTAGGTTGAATGTGGCGCATACGGGAGAGATTAGGTTCAAACTGCGGTTTAATTATGAGGGGACTGCGGAAGAGGATCGGGTTTTTGCGTTTTATTATGAAACTTTAGGGGCTGATGGGAGTAGGGTGCAGCATTATGAGTCTGAGCTTGAGGTGACTTTTCCGGCTACTGAGGCGGATGGCTCGGATCAGGGGGCTTCGATGGAACAGAGGATTTTGGTTTATGTCAAGAGTGATGAGGATCGGTCGTTTTTATCGGCTTTTGAGAAAACAAATCTGCAATTCGCATTGTTTCAGGAAGGGGCAACGACGGAGCGGTTTCAGGATTTGAAGTTTGAGCTTGTGTCTCAGGAGACTGATGTGTCGATGACTGGACCGGAAATGATGGCGGAAGATCAGGCAAAATGGGGGGCTTCTTCGACCGATATTCAGAATTTGTATCGGGATGCTTCCAACGCTTATTATTTGAGCGCTTATGGGCAAATCAGCAATCCATTGGATTTGACCTCGGCAACCAATGATCGTCTTAAAGGGTTTGAGAAAGAACAGGCAGCGTATCGGCTCCAGGAAAAACTCGCCCAAAATAACTATGTTGTCGGGAACGCGTTGGACAACATTATTTTCACCGGCGATGGCGCTGATATCCTGAAAGGCAACGCTGGTGATGATCGTCTGTTTGGGGAAGGAGGCGACGATGTTTTGGAAGGTGGGGAGGGAAATGATACGCTGCTTGGCGGCTTGGGCGATGATCTACAGCGGGGTGGTCAGGGGGATGATCAGTATATTTATGGAGGCGGACTCGACATCATCCAGGAATTGAAGGGGGAAGGAAACGATCAGGTACTCATCGACAATCTTGAGTTTGCTGAGGTGACTCTGGGGGTTTTTGAGGATCAACTGCTGGTCAAACTCAATGAGCAAAACCAATTGCTGATCAGTTGCCATGTGGAAACTGTGGTGTTTAAAGACCGGACGCTTCAGCTTGGCGATGTGTTTAAAAATCCTCAAAAATATAACGCGC
>JBBCAX010000193.1:0-2558 GCA_051382335.1 Deltaproteobacteria bacterium TL4 | reverse complement strand
CTTCCATATTGTCCAATGCTGCTATTACAGAAAAACTCACAGTTTCAAGGAGTTGTTTCCGGATTCAATCCTTCTTAGCATGGCCTCTAAATGGTAAACCCTTTTTTTCAGATGGGAAAGCCTCTTCATATTTGCGTTAAGCATTATTGAAGCTTGGTAGAAGCGTATCTTGGGGTTGACTTCCCTGATAGCTTCCAAGACCCTGGTCACCCCTAAGGCCGTGAAATCGGCGGTGAGTATAGGTTTTTGGTCCATGAGGTCGGAACAAAAGACTGGGCGGCTAACCTGTCTTGTTATCCCTGCTATTAAGGCGCTTTCATTAATCAGGCTCATCATTTCTGCGATAACTGCCACTCCATCCCTTCTAAGGATAGAAATTCGTGCAATTCGTTGATGGCAATGGGCGCTGTAAAAAGTGATGGATCGTCAGAGAAAGCCAATTCCAGAGATGCTATAGCCTCTCTCATTTTTATAAGCACTTCCTCTTTTGTAGACCCCTGACTGACAACACCATTTTCCAGTCACAACGCTACCCAGTAGTCACCGCTTCTTCTTAAAATAGTCGTGAGAAATGACATCCTTCAACCTCCTTAATTAGTGTCTGAACGAAAACCCCCTTTTTTTGGATTGGCTGACGATGATACGTGTCGTCCATTAATGTTTTGCTTTTCATTTTCATGTAAAGTGTAAATAAGGCCATCGTAAAACGCAGTTTTACGTGGATTTTAGAAACACCTATCCTCTTTGCGCGAAGTGTTTCACTTTTTGCAGGCTGACTTTATGCTATGCGGCCAGAGGATAGGGCTGCGATTGTGATTTGTTTAACCGCTTTAAGCGTTTTAACTTTTTCTTCTGAATCTTATCCCCTAATATCTGAAGGTTACGTGCCAAAATCGACAGAGCCACATATCGTTTAAACCCGATGATGCCATGGTCCGGACAGCGATCCAGACCGTGATTCTCTAGTGCATTGATACCAGATTCCACAGCCGCATGTTTTTTCCTTGCTGACACAAATTCTTCAGCATGTTCTATTTCTTTATCCTTGGCTGAAAGCTTACCCTTCTTGGGTAAAACCACTCTATCCAATAACTCCCGAAGGTCTTTCTGATTTTCCTGGCTGTGAAAGCCCTTGTCAAAACTACAGCTGTTTAAATTTGAAAACTTTCTCTTTGCCTCTCGGACCATCTCCACCGCGATCTTTTCGTCAGTCTGTTTCTCCATCACATGATGATGCAAAATAAAACCGTACTGATCTTCCAGGATACAAACCCTTACACCCAGTTCCTGAGAAACCCCTGCTTTCCCCTTGCAAATCCATTCGGTATGCTCCTCAAATATGGAAAATACCTTCTCATCGTGGTCAATCGTCTCTCCTCTCGCTACCCTTCTTCTAATCTGGTCAATCTCTCGCTCAGCATCCCTCATAAATTTTTCAATCACTATGATCCCAACCACAGTGTCTACGTTCACTCCATCAACTATACGAATCGTTTCCCGAACCCTCTTGAGATAGCATTCGCAAAGCTCGATGTAGGCCATATGCGCAGAAACGATCAACAGATCTTGTTGGGCCCTTTTCTCCTCTTTCTTGGAATTACTCCTTTTGAGTTTACGAACCTTATTGAACAGCTTTTTGATCTTCTTATAGTTGTGCTCAGACTGCCTCCAACCAGCAATTCCTACAGCATTGCAATGCCTGGCTGTCAACTCTATTACCTTACGCATCGCATCTAAGAGCAAATTGATGTCTGTGGGATAATGCACATTAGTTTTACCAACAAACGAATCGCACCTCCCTTTAAGAGAATCACCTTTCCCCATCTGATTGTGGCCATGTCTGACAACTGCCTCACTTATTCGATCTAAAACCTCCGGACTAAACAATGAAATGTTATCCTTTATCCTCTGAAGAGAATATCTCTGATCATATTCAAACACCGTATGCCCTAAAAACTCTCGCACCACTTTGTGATTATTCGCTATCTCCAATACTTTATCATAGTCCCAGTTACAGTTTAGCCGAAGCGCTCCCAATACCAGTATATTCCATAGCTCCATCCCTGGCCTGCCGTTTTTACAATCAACCCCTTTGGGTACTATCCCCTCTAAAATCCCGAATACCTCCTTGCGAACTTCTCGATCCTCGTATATGCCCTGCAGTCCCAATAGGAGCTTTGGAATTTCATCCCGGCTGCGAAGGTCAATTTCTATTCTTGATATGTCCACCTGTCCAATTTTTAGTTGCATTTCTATCACTTTTCTCATACCATTTTCCTGCGAAGATTTTGTAGATTTGACTCTAATTGTCCGATTTTTTTCAATCGGCCAAAACCAATTAATCTTTATCTTTCAATAACTTATACCAGATTAGAGCTCATTATGCAAGCATTTTTTGCTTGCTGGCCGTAAAATCTTCGCACCTCAAATTTCCCGCAACCCCTTATAATTAAAGCGATTATCATTTATCGTTCAGACACTAGTTAATCACTTGAAGGCATAGGGCTTTCCCTAATTTGAGGGTAAATATTCGTTAAACCCCTATGAAATATCATATA
>JBBCAX010000192.1:0-24786 GCA_051382335.1 Deltaproteobacteria bacterium TL4 | reverse complement strand
CACTTACGGTCAGCCAATTGGTACCGTCACTGATGACACTCAGCACATCTCCCGTTCGACTCAGTGTTTTGACTGCGGAACCATCAAGCGTTTCACTTCCCGCAGGATCAATGGTTAGAGTATTGCCGCCTTGGGTCAGCTTAACCGTGTAGGTTCGTCCGGCGCTTCCTATGGCTGTGGGTAAATCGATGACAAAAGCGCCTCCAGAAGTGTTGGCCAAAATCACTCCATCGCTTCCGGTCGCACTGTAGTTGCCGGTCTTTACGGTCGCGTCAAGTTTCAACGTTTGCTTTGCGTCGGCACTCAGCTTGATCGCAGTCACATTGCCATCGGTAATTTTTGCGGTGGTCACCGAATTACTGGCTAAGTCTTCGGCCAAAATAGTGCCGTTAATGATTTTTCCGGTCGTCACCGAATCATTCGCAAGATCTGCGGTATCCACTGTTCCGTCAACCAGGTCAGAACCTTTGACGGCACTGGCAAGATTCAGCTTGGTATAGGCAATCGCGGCACTAGCGGAAATATCAGTGTTAGCCACCGTGCCATCAAGGATTTCGGTCGTAGTGACAGCACCAGCGCCAATATCACTCGTGGCAATGGTTCCCTCAAGGATTTGGGTCGTGGTGACCGCTCCGGTACTCATATCAGCAGCGACAAGGGTTCCATCAAGGATTTTTCCCGTGGTGATTGCATTATTGGCAATCGTGAGAGCTCCGGTATTCGCGAGTGTCGCATCACCGCTCAAAGCTACGGAGGTGGCGACATTGGTGCCATTTCCTACCAGAATCTGACCACTGGTCACACTCGCCAATTTGCTGTGAGCAATGGCCGCACTGGAAGAAATGTCGGTGTCCGCAAGGGTGCCATCAAGGATTTTGCTGGTCGTAACGGTATTATCCGCCAAGTCATTTGCCGCAATCGTACCATCGCTGATCATTGAAGAAACGATGGCGTTATCCGCCAGAGCGCTTACGGTCAACCAATTGGTACCGTCACTGATGACACTCAGCACATCGCCCGTTCGACTCAGTGTTTTGACTGCGGAACCATCAAGCGTTTCACTGCCCGCAGGATCAACGGTTAGAGTATTGCCACCTTGGGTTAGCTTAACCGTATAGGTTCGTCCGGCGCTTCCTATGGCTGTGGGCAAATCGATGACCAAAGCGCCTCCGGAAGTATTGGCTAAAATCACTCCATCGCTTCCCGTCGCACTGTAGTTTCCGGTTTTCACAGTTGCGTCAAGTTTCAACGTTTGCTTTGCGTCGGCACTCAGCTTGATCGCAGTCACATTGCCATCGGTAATTTTTGCGGTGGTCACCGAATTACTGGCTAAGTCTTCGGCCAAAATAGTGCCGTTAATGATTTTTCCGGTCGTCACCGAATCATTCGCAAGATCCGCGGTGTCCACTGTTCCGTCCACAAGGTCCGAACCTTTGACGGTACTGACGAGATTCAGCTTGGTATAAGCAATCGCGGCACTAGCGGAAATATCAGCGCCAAGAATGGTGTCATTAATTATTTTACTCGAATCGACACTATTATCCGCAAGGTCTGCGGTCACGATTGTTCCGTCAGAAATCTTGGCACTGGAGACAGCATCATTTTCAAGTTTGACATTGGTTATCGAAGCGTTTTCCAAATCTGCGGTGCCTACCGAGCCATCTGTAATTTTATCACTGGTCACTGCGTTTACTTCCAGTTGGCTTCCCGTAACCACACGGAACTGTCCTAATATGTGCCAACCACTTCCATCACTAATCAGGGTGAGTGCTTCATTCACACGAGACAGAATTTGATTGGTTGCTCCATCAATGGATTGTCCTACGGCTGGAGTCAAGGTCAGCGGATTAGCACCGGCTATTAACTTGACGCTATAAGTTCTTCCTCGGTTGGTCATAGCGGACGGAGGCAAACTGACCGATAAACTGCCAGCGGAAGTGTCGACTAAAACAACACCCTGTTGCTCATTGAGTGTAATATTTGTGATAACAGTCGGATCAATTACCAAAGTTTGCCTTGCGTCAGAAGTCAGTTGCGCCGCAAGAATTGTCTGATCCGAAAGGGCCTTCCAACCGGTTCCATCATAGTGATATAACCCCACATCCCCATCAGTCTGGTAAACCAGATCTCCTTTATTCACCGAAACGAGTCCTTCCCGAACGCTTTGAGTCATTCCTTTCAGTTCCAATACGCCATCAGCACGTACTTTAAATACCGTGGTGCTCGAAGAATTCTGGATGTTCAAAGCGCTGCTTGCGTCGGAAGTATGGAGTATCGCTTCTATATCAGCCGCCTTCAGGGGATATGAATTAAAAAATAAAAGGAATCCTGCCAGTATCAAGTGAGAATGTCGTTTCATCCCAGCCTCATGGTTTATGGTTATATGGTTTCAGAATGGAAAATATTTGGGTGAAAGATATCAACGCAGCTTTTTGCGGTGCAGTAGCTGCCGTTAAAACCTTGTAAGAATCATCCTTTTTTATGAATAATTCCCATAAAACCCCCCGGGAAATCGTGAAAAAGCGTTTGAACAAATAGGCTTTATTTTCTGCTGGACTCATTTTCTGTGTGTAGGGAACTAAATTTAGTAATGCTCTCGTGGACAAGAGAAAGCATCATAGGTAAAATAGAATTTTATTTCAATAAAAAAGAAAGCCTGTTGCGGCATCAAAATAAAAACCCTTATTGCTGAGCGATGGGCTCTGATAATTTGCTTGACTTTCTATCTCTAATTGTCCTAGATTGCGCCCTTGCCTTGCAGGGCTACTCGTTTATTTCCTTTTATTGCTCACTGGTGAATGTAACGCAAACGGCGGAGCTGTGCCAAAAAAATTTCTCCCGTTAACGAAACAAACTACAGTCCTGCTTAAGTGGTGAGCCCACAAATAGCTGAGGTCTCCCTAACAACTGAAACAACCCCGCTTGACATGAAAAATTTTCCCATTGGTGCCTCAACTCTGGTTTCGATTGTGGCTAACCACTGTTACTATGTGGATAAAACTCCGTTTGTGAAACAGATGGTGGACAGCGGCCGCTATTATTTCCTTTCCCGTCCCCGGCGGTTTGGAAAAAGCTTGTTCCTGGATACTCTCAAACAAGCATTTCTGGGGAAAAAACAATATTTCAAGGGGCTGTTTCTGGAAAATCACTGGGAGTGGGAAACCCGTTATCCGGTGATCCATATCAGTTTTGGCGGGGGGGTAATTGACAGCAGAGAACTCCTGGATAAAAGCATCCATGCGTTGATTCGAGAGAATGCCAGAACTTACCAAGTGACGGTTACGGAAGAAACGCTTCATTTTCAATTCAAGGAACTCATTCAGAAACTACATGAGCAGTCTCAGCAGACTGTTGTCATTTTGATTGACGAATACGATAAACCCATTTTGGACAACATCACCCACCCCGAACGCGCTATGGAAATCCGGGAGGGCTTGAAAAATCTGTATTCGGTGATCAAGGATTGTGATGCCCTTCTCAAATTCGTGTTCCTGACGGGGGTCAGCAAATTTTCCAAGGTCAGTCTTTTCAGCGGGTTGAATAATCTGGAAGATATTACTTTGATTTCGGAATACGCCACGATCTGCGGTTATACAGAGACAGAACTCCGGGATACCTTTGAGGAACGCTTGGAGGGGGTGGATTTTGAACAGTTACGGGTGTGGTACAACGGTTATAATTTTTTAGGAAAATCAGTTTATAACCCGTTTGATATCCTGCTGTACCTCAAGGAAAAAATTTTTAAAAATTATTGGTTTGAAACCGGGGCACCTTCATTTTTGATCAAACTGATTCATGAACGGAAGTATTTTGTCCCTGAGTTGGAAAATATTAAAACGACGGAGTCCTTGTTGAGCAGTTTTGATGTGGATCGAATTCCGTTGGAAACACTGTTGTTTCAAACGGGGTATTTGACCATCTCCTCCACCAAAAAAATGGGCGCCAGAGAGATATTTTCGCTGTCTTATCCCAATCTGGAAGTCAAAATGAGTTTGACCGATGTGATCCTGCAATATCTCACAGATGAAATTTCTTCCAAAGAAAACCATAAAAACGCCTTATATGACGCCTTGTTTTCCGCAAATTTAGAGCAACTGCAGCAGACCTTTCACGCTTTGTTTGCCTCCATTCCCTATCATTGGTATATCAACAATAAAATGGATGCGTATGAAGGCTATTATGCGTCCATCTTTTATTGCTATTTTAGTGCTTTGGGGGTTGAGGTCCGGGCTGAAGATTCCACCAATCATGGGCGAATCGATTTAACGGTGCAGGTGGGCGATAACATTTTTATTATTGAATTTAAAGTCATTGAACTGGATCAACAACTCCACAACGCCCTGGAACAAATTAAAACAAAACGATACTTTGAAAAATATCGTTTCCTCCCTCAGCGACAGATTTATCTCATTGGCGTCGAGTTTAGCCGAGAGGAACGCAATGTAGTGAATTTTGAATGGGAACAAATAAAGTCTGAAGGATTATTATGACCTAAAATAGCTCACTGATGACAGGGATGACACGGATAGTTTTAAAAAATTCTTTTAAATCCGTGAGCTAAAAAAATAATTCCGTGAGCCAGTTAACTCTAGAGGAAGAATGTGTCGAATCAATCCCCGCGTTGATTTTGCTTTCAAGAAACTGTTTGGCAGTGAGGAAAACAAGGATTTATTGTTCTCCTTGATCAATTCTATCGTTTCGAAGGACGAACAGATTGCTGAACTTGAACTGAAAAACCCGTACAATCTTGCGGATTATCGTGCAGGAAAGATGTCTATTCTTGACATCAAGGCACGTGATGAGTCGGGGCGATGGTTGAATGTAGAAATGCAAATTGGCGAAGACTATAATTTCGACAAACGAGCAATATATTACTGGGCAAAGCTGGTGACCGACCAACTCAGTGAAGGGAAGATGTATAAGGAACTGAAAAAGACGATCAGTATCAACATCCTTGACTTTAATTTCATTCCCGCTGTGTTGCCATTTCATAATCTCTATAAAATTACCAACACGACCACGGGCAAAGATGACAAACTGCATGATATTTTTGAATTGCATTACATCGAATTAAGAAAATTCAGGAAAGAATATCACGAAATAGCAAATACTCTTGACAGGTGGTCTACCTTTCTGACTCGTGCTCATGAATTGGATAAATCCCACATTCCTGAAGAACTGGCGACAGATCAAAGTATAGTCAAGGCTATCGGCGCAGTGGATCGAATGTTTGATGAGGAAGAACGTCAGCTCTATGAAGTCCGAATGCAATCCTTGGCTGATGTTGAAAGCAAAATAGGTTCTGCCTTGGATAGAGGACGAGAAGAAGGCAAAAGCTTACTTTTATCGAGAATAATCGCTAGAAAATACCCTATTTCATCAGAGGAAGTCTCTCAACACCTTCGTTCTTTAACCTCAGCGGAACTTCTAGACTTAGGCGAAATCATCCTGGATTTGAACAGTTGGGAAGAGGTATTAGAATGGATCACCGAAAAGAATCCCTCCGCATGATGTCCTAACCTCAAGGTCTTAAAAAAGAAGCTCACTAGCCAAACAGCGATTTAAAAATCCGTTTAAATCCGTGAGCCCTAAAACCATAACGTCCCAATATTATAGAAAAAATAGCTCACAGATAACACAGATATTTTTTTAAAAATCCTTTTAAATCCGTGAAATCCGTGAGCCTGATAAAACATAAGTCATAAAAAAATCCCATCAATCTCTGAAATCCGTGAGCCCTACCTAATGAAACGAGCATTAATTACAGGAATAACCGGTCAAGACGGCAGTTATCTGGCGGAATATCTATTGGGTTTGGGTTATGAAGTTCATGGTATCATTCGGCGCGTAGCGTTAGAAGATCCGGGTCATCGTTTATGGCGTATCAATCATCTTTTAGAAAAGATCACGCTCCATTCCGGCTCATTAGAAAGTTTTCCCAGTCTTTTTAAAGTTTTCCGACAAATTAATCCGGAGGAATGTTATCATCTAGCCGCCCAAAGTTTTGTCTCTTACTCGTTTGAAGATGAGTTTTCGACGATGAATGCAAATGTAAACGGAACTCATTACGTGCTCGCAGCATTGCACGAAGTTTGTCCTGACTGTCGATTTTATTTTGCGGGTTCTTCCGAAATGTTTGGTAAAGTGGAGGAGTTGCCTCAATCGGAAACCACTCGATTTCACCCACGGTCAGTTTATGGCATTTCTAAAGTTGCAGGTTTCGAATTGACGCGAAATTATCGTGAGGCCTACAATATGTATGCTTGCACCGGGATTCTGTTTAATCATGAGTCTCCCCGGCGGGGATTTGAATTTGTGACTCGAAAAATATCAACAGCCGCAGTTAAAATCAAATTGGGACTCGCCAAAGAAGTACGACTAGGCAATATAGAAGCAAAACGAGATTGGGGCTTTGCGGGAGACTACGTCAAGGCCATGCATCTGATGCTGAATCAGAAAACTCCTCAAGATTACGTTATAGGAACAGGAAAAACTCATACGGTGAAAGATTTTCTTCAAATTGCGTTTGATGAAGTAAGCCTTGATTATAAGAAATATCTGGTGATTGATCCACGGTTTTATCGTCCGTCAGAAGTAGATATTTTAATTGCGGACCCAAAAAAGGCAAACACCATTTTAGGGTGGAAATCCGAGTTAGAATTCAATGAGTTAGTTCGAAGCATGGTTCGAGAGGATTTAACTTATTTTAAGAAGAACAACGAGTCTAACAATTAATCCGGCAATAGCACTGTAGTTTCAAAGCGTTCCCTTTGATAGACGACTGCCATAGATTTGATTTTGATTCGAACGATCTTATGTTCGAAGTGAACAGCAATTCCAAAACACTACCAACAAGAAGGTGATATGCTCAATGATAAAACTATCCTGATAACCGGTGGTACGGGGTCATTTGGTAAAAAAATGGTCCAGATCATTTTAGATAACTATAAACCTAAAAAGCTCATCATTTTCAGTAGAGATGAACTCAAACAATTTGAAATGGCACAGAGATGGAGCACCAGTAAATACCCCTGTCTGCGTTATTTTCTAGGTGATGTCAGAGATTCAGATCGATTGAAGCGTGCGTTTCACGATGTTGATTATGTCATTCATGCCGCAGCGTTAAAGCAGGTTCCCGCCGCGGAATACAATCCAGAGGAATGCATCAAAACCAATGTCCTTGGAGCAATGAACGTGATTGATGCCGCGCTGTGTAATGATGTGACAAAGGTGGTAGCGCTTTCTACGGACAAGGCCTGTAATCCGATCAATCTGTATGGTGCCACTAAATTGTGTTCCGACAAACTCTTTACTGCGGCGAATGTATACCGGGGAAGGGAAAAGCCTCTGACCAAATTTTCAGTAGTACGATATGGGAATGTGGTCGGAAGCCGGGGATCGGTTGTTCCTTTTTTCAAAGAAAGAGCAAAAACGGGAGTGTTACCGATTACGGATCCACGGATGACTCGATTTTGGATTACCCTGGATCAGGGCGCGCATTTTGTGCTTCGAGTCTTGGAGTTAGCGCAGGGGGGCGAAATTTTTGTACCCAAAATCCCGTCCACCAAAATAACAGAGTTGGCTCAGGCAATTGCTCCTGAATGTAGGCTGGAAACGGTGGGTATTCGTCCTGGTGAAAAAATTCATGAGGCATTAATTGGTGAGGATGAAGGCAGAAATACGATTGAATATAATGAATGCTATGTTGTTTTATCCAAAATAGGAGCAGGGGAGTCCTCACATGGTATGGGTGAGGGGGGAAAGCCCTGCCCTGAGGGATTTCATTACACCTCAGGGGATAATCCTCATCAGATCTCAACTGAAGAATTAAAGAACATATTGAAAACAATTGAAGATGATTTTGATATTGAAAGAAGTCGGTGGTCAATGACAGATGTTCCACAATAAGGTGTGAAGAGAACTTCCATATGAAACCGAGAATTTTGATTACAGGTGTCAGCGGGTTGCTTGGGAATAATTTGGCCTATTATTTCAGAAACAAGTGTTTTGTGGATGGGATTTATCAGTCTCATCCGGTTGACATTGAAGGCGTCAGCACATGGTATTGCGACTTAAGGGATGCTGAGGCTACTTCAGCAATAATTTCAAACCTGGCGCCATCCATCATCATTCACTGTGCTTCACTGGCTAATATCGATAAATGTGAGCAAGACGCTCAGTTGGCAAAAGAACTCAATGTTGTTACCACTCAGAATGTTGTTGCTGGGATACGGGAAAAAGAAATTCGCCTGGTTTATATTTCAACTGATGCGGTCTATGATGGTCAAAAGGGGGCGTTTTCTGAAAATGATTCCCCACATCCTCTCAATCAGTATGGACAGACCAAATGGGAAGGCGAAGGCGAAACGCTAAAAGCAAAACAGTCACTGGTACTAAGAACTAATATATTCGGGTGGAATGTTCAAAATAAGCAAAGTTTGGGAGAATGGTTGTTGGATACCTTGCGTCAAGGTCAACAACTCAATGGATTTAAGGATGCTTGTTTTTCTACCATTTACACGTTTGAGTTAGCAAGATTGATTGATATTGCCCTGAATCAAAACTTGAGTGGTGTTTATAATTGTGGAAGCTCTGATTCCTGTACCAAATATGAATTTGCTGTTAAAATTGCGAACTGGTTTGGTTTGGACCGGCATTTAATTAATCCGATTAGTGTGGATCAGTTTTCATTTAAAGCTTTACGAGGAAAAAATTTATCACTGGATACGCAGAAGCTGCAAAGGGCTTTGAATTATAGATTACCTACCATTGAGCAATCGGTGGAACAATTTTACCGCGATGCTTGCAGCAAGTTGCCAGAAAACCTCAAAAAAAACACTCCAAAAACAGTATCGACTCGTTCAATAATTCCATATGGACGACAGTCGATTGACGAAAATGATGTCCAGGCCGTGGTGGATATTTTGCGCTCAGACCGATTGACACAAGGGCCTGCGGTTGATGCCTTTGAAGCCGAGTTGTCCCGGTATTGTAACGTAAAACATACAGTTGCTGTTAACTCAGGGACTGCCGCACTTCATCTGGCCTGCCTTGCGATCAAGCTTCAGCCTGGCGATGAAGTAATAACCTCACCAATGACATTTGTGGCCTCCGCAAATTGTGCGGCCTATTGTGGTGCTACTCCGGTTTTTGCGGATATTGACACTCAAACTTATAACGTGTCACCGGAAGAGGTTGAAAAAAAAATCACTGCCCGCACCAAAGCGATCATTCCCGTTCATTTTGCGGGGCAAAGCTGTGACATGGCGAAGATTCACCATATCGTGACTTCAGCGGAACAGAGGTTTGGACAGAAAATTTTTATTATTGAAGATGCCTGTCATGCGCTGGGATCTCGTTATCAGCAAACACAAGTGGGGCAATGTTCATTCTCAGATATGGCTGTAATGAGTTTTCACCCAGTCAAGCATATTACCTCAGGAGAAGGGGGAGCTGTGTTGACCAATAACGACTCTTTGTGTCACAGACTCAGGCTCTTTAGAACCCATGGCATCACACGTCCACAAGAAGGGAATACCGCGGAAGTTGGTAGTTGGTACTATGAGCAAATTGAATTGGGATATAACTATCGGATCACAGATATTCAGTGTGGTTTGGGATTGTCTCAAATGCAAAAATTGCCAATGTTCATGCAGCGGCGGAAAGAAATCGTAAAACAATACAACCGTGCTTTTGGCTCCAATCCTTATGTTCAGGTTCCTTTTGAACAGGATCCAGGTTCCAGCAATTTTCATCTGTATATTCTCTTGGTCGCTTTTGACAAAATTGGTCTTTCCCGCAAACAGTTTATGGAAAAACTGATGCAGGAGGGAATCTATGCTCAAGTGCATTATATTCCTGTTCATACTCAGCCTTTCTATAAAAATAAGTTTGGATATGATTGGGGGCAGTTTCCTAATGCGGAAGCGTATTATCAACGATGCGTTTCTCTTCCCCTTTTCCAGTCGATGACAGAGCTCGAAGTCACCAAGGTAATCAACACCATCAACCAATTGACCAGGGTAACTTGTGATGTTTCATGCAATTCAATGTCATGTGAATAGCTCATGTCAGAGATAACTCAGAGGATATTGTCAGGGGAAGACAGTGTGACCGAGTTCAAAAGCGCAAATTTTCGCAATGAAAGTCTGGCCAAAGAAGTTGTCGCGTTTTTAAATATGTCCGGTGGAATCATCCTGATTGGTGTAGAAGATGATGGGGGGATCACAGGGATTACTGAGCCGAAACAAGAAGAAAAAATTGTGAATATTTGTAGAAATCACATCGAGCCCTCGATAATTCCTGAAATTCACAGTCACCTTCTTCAGGGGAAAAAAATTTTTGAAGTGATCATTCCCAAAGGCGACAGCAAACCCTATAAAGTCAAAAGTCTGAATCGTTTTTATATTCGAGCCGGATCGGTTTCTATTGAACCCAGTACTCAAGAATTGATTCGTCTTTTTCAGGCAGGGTCAATTTTTCATTACGAAGTTTCTTCCCTTCCAGGAACAACATTGGAAGACATGGATCTGGTACGCTTTCGAGACTATTGCGAGCACTATCGCCTGATTGAATTCGATGTCTCCTCCTGGGAGCAGGAGGCTGTCAATTGGCAGTTGGCAGATCCTAAAAAACAATGGACGGTAGTGGGCGCGTTATTTTTTTGTCGGACGCCTCAGAAATATCTTCCTCAATGTGGTATTCAATTATTTCGGTTCCAGGGGTTGGATAAAACGGGTGAAATTTTGGATCACAAAGAGGTCAACCAGGTGTTGCCTGAAACCATTGCGACAGCCATCAAGTTTGTGGAAAACAATTCGCATATTAGAGGGGTTTTTGACACTCGGCCTGAGCGGAAGGATGTCTATGATTATGAGCCTTTTGCCATCCGTGAACTCATTGTGAATGCGTTTTGTCATAGAGACTGGTCTATTTTTGGACAAATGATTCGACTTTCCATGTTTGATGATCGATTGGAAATTTTCTCACCAGGAGGCTTACCAAACACCTTAACTTTGGAGAGCGCATTGTCTGGTGTTTCGTATTATCGCAATCCCAATGTGGCGCAAATGTTTAAAGATTATCGATTGTCGGAAAAAGCTGGACGAGGGTTGCAACGGATCTTGAAATATTCTCAGGAACAGGGAATTCCTAGCCCTGTATTTGAATGTAGACCCGACTATCTGAACATTACGCTCACAGTAAAACGTGATCAATCGAAATAGGAAAGTGGAACGACTTACTCGATAATGAGTGGATTTTATGGCGAATCATAAAATAGGCATTGGCACCGTTCAGTTTGGTGTGGATTATGGGATTTCCAATCGACTGGGACGTCCCGCGATAGAGGAGATTCAAAAGATGCTATCGTGGGCGAGAGAAGCAGGGGTTTGCTATCTCGATACTGCCCCTAGTTATGGGGATAGCGAAGCACGACTTGGTGAGTCGTTGCCCATCGACCATTCTTTCAAAGTGGTCACCAAAACTCCTACATTTTCCAAGCATCAGGCGATCACCCCTGAGCAACAACAACTGGTAACGCTGACGCTGGAAGAATCGCTAAGAAAATTAAAAATGACTTCCGTGTATGGTGTGCTGATTCATCATGTGGAAGATTTATTAAAACCTGGAGGGGCGTTGATTTGGGCCGCCTTGCAGGAGTGTCAAACCCAAGGAGCCATTCAGAAAATTGGAGTGTCCGTTTATACTGCTGATCAAATTGATTGGGTCTTGAAAAATTGGGATATTGAGTTGATTCAACTGCCCCTCAATGTTTTTGATCAGCGATTATTAAAGAGCGGTCATTTGAACGCTCTGAAAAAAAGAGGGGTAGAAATTCATGTGCGAAGTGTTTTTCTTCAAGGGTTGCTTCTGATGAATCCTCAAGAAATCCCTTCCTGGTTTAATCCTGTGTTACCCCATATTGAGCAATATCACTTGTTCTTGAAAGAACGAGGAGTCTCGCCCCTACAAGCAGCGTTAGGGTTTGTCTCCAATCTATCAGAGGTTGATTCCCTGATTTGTGGAGTTGTGAATTTACAACAACTTCAGGGGTTATTGTTGCCAACTCCTGATCTTTCTTCTATCCCATGGCAAGCATTTGCTTTAACCGACCCTCAGTTCGTTAATCCCTCACAATGGAGAATTGGATCATGAGCCTGAATATTCAAAAGTGTTTACAAACTCAGGAACATTCAAAAAAACGCATTCCCGGAATGACACAGTTGCTTTCCAAACGCCCCGATATGTTTGCTCCAGGGGTTTGGCCGGGGTATTACCAAAAGGCCAAAGGAGTTGAAGTCTGGGATTTGGATGGTAATCGCTACATTGATATGAGCATTTCCGGGATTGGTGCCAATATTTTGGGCTATGCGGATCCCGATGTAGATGGCGCTGTCAAACAAGCCATTGATAATGGGAGCAGTTGTTCCCTCAACTCATGGGAAGAAGTGGAACTGGCCGATTTGATGTGTGAACTTCACCCTTGGGCGGAGATGGTCCGGTTTGCAAGGTGTGGAGGTGAAGCGATGGCTATTGCGGTGCGTATTGCTCGTGCGGCTACCGGTAAAGATAAAGTAGCCTTTTGTGGTTATCATGGCTGGCAGGATTGGTATCTTGCCGCGAACTTGGGTTCTAAAAATGCGTTGGGAGATCATCTGATTCCTGGACTGAACCCTGCGGGGGTTCCAAAAGGTTTGGTGAATACGGCCTTTCCTTTTCGATATAATCAACTGGAGGAGTTGAAGCAAATTGTTTCTGCCAATCGTGGTGAAATGGCCGCCATTGTGATGGAGCCTATTCGTAATCAACAGCCTCTTCCCGGATTTTGGGAAGGTGTCCAAGCCATTGCCAAAGAAATTCAGGTGCCCTTGATTATTGACGAAGTCTCCCTGGGATTCAGACTCAATCCTGGAGGGGCTCATTTGACCTTTGGCATTTCCCCGGATATGGCTGTTTTTTCCAAAGCGTTGGGGAATGGCTATCCTATTGCCACAATTATAGGAAAATCCAGATGGATGGATGCCGCACAGGAAAGTTTTATTAGCAGTACGATGTGGACAGAACGAGTTGGATCCACCGCCGCTCTGGCTTGCGTCAAAAAATATGTCGCAAACCGGGTAGAAAATCATATTGGCGCTATCGGGGAAGAAGTCCAGCAAGGCTGGTTGCGACTGGGCAAAAAACATGGGTTGGAAATAGAGGTAGGGGGGGTTGCGCCCTTAGGGCATTTTGGAATAAAAGCTAAGGATTTTTTATCCATTAAAGCCTACTTTATACAATTGATGCTGGAACAAGGCTTTTTGGCGTCTAATTTGTTTTATGCGATGTATGCGCACCAACATTCTCATGTCGAGAAATACCTTAACGCCGTTGATTCTGCCTTTGGGGAAATTGCCTTAGCCAATAAACAGGGCACTTTGAAACAACGTATGAAAGGTGGGCCAGCAGGCAGTGGATTTCAACGACTGAATTAAGAGCTTCTTCATGAAAAAGATCCAGATTGGTAACCATTCTATTGGCCATGAGCAGCCCTGCTATATTGTTGCGGAAATGTCTGGCAACCATGATGGGGATATTCGTAAAGCCAAACAAATCATCCATGCGGCAAAAGATGCTGGAGCCGATGCTGTGAAATTACAAACTTATCGAGCGGATACCATAACCCTGGATTGTGGTAATGAAGATTTTCTAATTCCCAAAGATAATCCCTGGGAGCAGCATAAAACGATGTTCTCCCTCTATGAGTTGGCTTACACCCCTTGGGAATGGCATGAAGAACTGATTCAGGAAGCAAATCGTCTGGAAATTGATATTTTCTCGTCACCTTTCGATCTGACTGCCGTTGATTTTCTGGAGTCTTTGCAAATTCCAGCATATAAAATCGCCTCTCCGGAAATTACGGATATTCCTCTGCTAAAACGTGTAGCCAATACGGGGAAACCGGTTATTGTATCCAACGGAGTAGCGACCTTGGAAGATTTATATCTGGCGGTCAAAACCTTACGCGAAAATGGCTGTGATCAGATTATCCTCTTGAAATGTACGACCGCCTATCCAGCTCCACCTGAAGAGATCAATTTACGCACTATCCCCCACATGGCTGAAACGTTTGAATGTGTCACAGGGCTCTCAGACCATACAACGGGCATTGGTATTCCTGTCGCGGCAGTTGCCTGTGGAGCAAAACTAATTGAAAAACACCTGGTTCTGGATCGAAGTGAGTGTGGTGTTGATTCTTTTTTCTCTTTGGAACCGGGCGAATTCAAACAAATGGTTGAGGAAATCCGTAAAGTGGAAAAAGCGTTGGGAACTGTATGCTATGAGCTGACGGCTTCTGCCCGGAAGAATCTGAGAGGCAGACGTTCTCTTTATATTTCAAAGGATATACGCCAGGGGGAATCTTTTACTGTCAATAATATCAAATCTGTTCGTCCGGCGTTCGGACTTCACCCCAAACATTATGAATCGATACTGGGTCGCCATGCCAAAAAGGATTTGAAAAAAGGTGAGCGGTTGACCTGGGAAATAATTGAATAAGGATTGTCTATGATTGGTGCCATTATACAAGCAAGGATGACCTCTACCCGATTGCCGGGAAAAGTACTGAAGACTGTATTGGGGAGACCTGTTATTGATTATTTGTTTCAACAGCTAAACCATGTTCCGTCTCTCAATATCAAAGTCCTAGCCACAACTACAAATCCGGCGGATGACCCTCTGGTTGAATATGCTAAAACTCACCAAATCCCCTGTTTTCGTGGTTCAGAGCAGGATGTTCTGGAACGGTATTACCAGGCGGCCTGTCAGTTTGGAATTCAACACGTTGTTAGAATCACTTCGGATTGTCCCCTGCTTGATCCCAGAATTTGTGAACAGGTCATCCAAAAATACATGAATGAGTCCATTGATTTTGTACATACCGGGGAAACGGTAGCCGAGGGACTGGATTGCGAAATATTCACGTTCAAGGCCTTGGAAACCGCTTATCAGACAGCACGTCTGAAGCATGAAAGGGAACACGTCACCTTGTTTCTCCATAATCATCCTGAATTATTTAAAAAGATCACTTTTCATAATCCAACGGATGATAGTCACTATCGGTTTACCATTGATGAACCTGAAGATTTCCAGGTGTTTGAAAAAATTGTTGAGGCCTTGCCTTTAAAAACAGGAGAGTTCTACCGGTCTGAAGTCATTAAATCTTTTATCGATAAAAATTCTGAAATCATGAAAATCAACTCCAAAATCATTCGTAATGAAGGACTAATCAAGTCTTTGGCTGAGGAAAAATTGGAAAACGCCAAGATATCTTCCAAGAAATAATTTCCTTCAAAAAATTCTACCCTCAAAAAACAATAATATATCTCAATAGAGAATTGATATGAATTTGTTAAGTAAAGAAGATCTACACTTTAAAAGTAAGTTGTCTAACTGTTTACTGTGTGATTCGGAAGTTAGTGATGCTTTTATAAGCATTGATAACTATTCTGGAATGAGCTTAAAAGGTTTTAGTTATTCTTACTGTAGCAACTGTGATTATTATTTTGTAAATCCGCAACCATCCTTAGAAGGCTTAAATACTTATTATAATGGTCATGGCCCAATCACTAACATAGAGTCTATGGAAAATTCTATTTCCTTATACCTTAATCAGGGTGGCGCCTATCAGTTTGTAAAACAGATTGGTGAGAACTTCCCCCCCCCTACAAAATCCATGCAAAATACTGGATTTTGGATGTAACACAGGGATTTTATTGCATTATCTGCATCAAAAATATGGTTATGATGGTGCGGGTGTGGAGATTAATTCTCACGCGGAAAAACTTGCTATAGAAAAATTGGGAGTATCTTGTTATTCGGATATTTCCTTAATTCCTGATGAAATCAAATTTGATATCATTACATTAATAGACGTAATTGAGCATGTTCCAGAACCTTGTTCTTTAATTTCAATGTTATCAAACAAACTAAATGAGAATGGAATTATTTTTTTACGCCTCCCTATTATAGATGGGATGCTCTTTAGAAGAGAGCATCCTGAACAATGGAAATTACCTATACACCCTATCATCTTTCAATGTTCAGCAGAAATGCAATCATAACCATAGGTAAGCGGTTGAAGTTGGAAGTTACCTTCATAAAAGATACTAGTTTATTTGCCACCAAGGATATTTTGTATCTTTGGGTTCAGTCTAGGATGCCAGTATTGATAAAAATACGTTTTCTGCGCATGTTTCTTAGTAGAATATTGCCCTTATGTTCATGGGGAATACGTAAGTTTTGTAAAAATATATCTTCTGAAACTACTTATGTGATCCTGAAAAAAGAGAGCAAATGATGTTGTTTAATGATTCATGGTTGGTTAACATTTTTTTATTTTATTGCTCAACGATAAGATGATGTCTACGAATCACAAATTAAAGCAAGTACTCCCTCCTCCTTCTGTGTCAATAGCCGACCGGGTGCGTCATTTATTACGGTCTGGTATTTCTGTTGCCCAATTGCAAACAGGGGAACCCCACTATGATACGCCTCAATACATCATTGAAGGCGCTTATAAGGCTATGTGCGGGGGACAAACTCATTATTCCTTTTCTGCAGGCTTACCAGAGTTGCGTCAGGCGATTGTGGATTGGTATCAGGAAGATTTGGGTACTGCTATTAAACCAGGCAATGTTCTCATTCATAGTGGAGCCATTCATGCGATTTATTGCGTGATCATGGCTTTATTGAATGAAGGCGACCAGGTGATCATACCAGAACCCTTCTGGAATCAATATGCCAATATGGTGACAATCGCAGGTGGGAAAGTCAAAAACGTTGATACCCGGTTGACGCAGGGACGTTTAACCTTGGACCAGTTGAAAGCAACTCTCAATGACAAGGTTCGGTTACTGATTCTCAACAATCCGTGTAACCCCAGTGGGGTGGTTTATTCCAGAGAGGAAATTGCTTCATTTTTGAATCTTGCGGCTGAACATCAGTTTTTGATTTTATTTGACGAAGTGTATAACCGGATTTTGTTTACAGACCGTTTTTGCAGTAGTTTGAGGCCGGAGTTTTATACATCACATAAAGATCGAATCCTGTATGTGAACAGCTTTTCAAAAACTTTTGCCATGACAGGTTGGAGAGTCGGATATAGTATCTTGCCTGATGAGTATGTGCCTCAAGTTCTTAAAGTTTCACAAAATACCATCACAAATGTGAATCCTTTTTGTCAAATAGGGGCTTATGTTGCTATTACACAGAAAGCTGAACGAGAACAGGCCTTGAAAGAGATGCAAAAGGGGTATCAATCCCGTCACGAAGAACTCTCACGTGTATTAAAAGGCAGAGAGCACCTCTGTTTGTTGCCTGAAGGCGCTTTTTATTTATTTTTTGATTGCAAGAATCCCTCTGAAAATTACACGACACAACTCCTGGAAACCCAAAAAATAGCATTGGTTCCTGGTACTGCCTATGGTCAATTTTATCCCAATTATTGTCGTGCCAGTTTTGCCACCGATGCACAAAGTTTTGAACGATTCCTTCAATGGTTGAGTTCTTATGACACCTGCGCCTATTGTTTTATTTAAGACAGAGGGATCTCATGTGATGGGATTGGGGCATGTGAGTCGTTGCTTGAGTTTAATCAAGGCATTACCTCCTTCAAAAACAGGAATTTTATGTGTCAATGAGGACGCTCTGGTTCTTGAGTTTGCTTCTGCCAGATGTGGTAGCGTCTATTCTGAGCAGGACGTATCAAAGATTTTGGAGTATCCAATTTCAGCCGTCATTATTGATCAACTGGATCGTCCATGGTCTTTACAAAAGGAACTCTGTCGTCAAAATCAATGTAAAGCCATACGATTGGATTATTTTGTTTATGACGATCCACAGGCAGATACCATTGTGAATCTTTATAACCAAAATTCAAAGTGTTCTCCACCCACTCATATTCCTTATTATGAAGGATTACAATTTGCCTTGATTGGAAGTCAGTTCTATCCCCATAGGCAGAATGAAAGGATTGTACGTGAGTCCCTGGAAGAGGTGTTGATTATCATGGGGGGCGCTGATCCTTCAGGAAAAACCATGGAAGTTTTGAGCTTCCTGAATCAGCTGCCGATTGCGTTAAGGCTTAATGTTGTTGTAGGCCCATTATGTCCTCATGGCAAACTTATCGAAGAAATAGCAACCCATTCGCCTCATTTAGTGAAAATTCATCGTTCTCCTGCAAATCTTCCGGAGTTGATGGCAGCAGCCGATTTGGCGATTAGTGGCTGTGGTACCACTTCTTTTGAGTTATCCTATGTAGGAACGCCTGCGATTGTTCTCGCGCAGAATGAGATGGAGCAGCGTTTTTGTGTTTTTCTGGAATCTGAAGGGGTTGCCTGGAATGGGCACAAGAGCTTGCGACACGCATGGGAATTAGCCCTTCAATCGGAGGCTCGCTCTTTGATCATGAAGCGCCAAATGATTGTTTTTGATGGTAAGGGCGCTCAAAGGATTCTGAATATTGCTGAAGTTCTTCCCACACCTTGATAAAGGTATCATGCGAGCGATTGTAAATAAAAAAAATCAGCGTCCGTCCCTGGAATGGATAGAACGATTCAAATCAATTCCGCCCTCAATCGCGTCTGACTGTTTGAACCGTTACTATGCGATGCACAGCACTATTTCTCCTGTTTTTGAGAATTGCGCTTTATGTGGATTCGCGATGACGATTCAATCCATGTCAGGCAATAATCTTATGAGTCATCTTGCTCTGACATTCGCTGAACCTGGTGATGTCCTTGTCGTGGATGCGCGAGGGAATTTGGGACAGGCGGTGTGGGGCGGAGTGCAGACCGCTTATGCCCAAAAGCAAGGAGTCGCGGGAATTGTCATTGATGGCGCTATTCGTGATGTCGCTTATATGAGAGAGCATCACTTCCCTGCCTATTGTAAAGGCGTTATTCCTGCTGGTCCCCATAAAGGATGGGCCGATTCAGTCAATGTTCCTATTCAGTGCGGGGGGGTTCCGGTTATGCCAGGGGATCTCATTCTTGGCGATGATGATGGTGTTGTTGTGGTCCCCCAGAATTTGTTGGAGAGTGTCTTTAAGGAAGCTCAAAAACGTCTTCAGCAAGAACGGGAGTGGTTTCAAAAAATTGAGGAAGGCTCAAGTTCTTTGGATGTCGTTGGATTATGTTCTGTTTTATCGCAAATGGATATTGAATATTTGGAATAATCGTTTTCATGGGATAGAAGGGTATGAAAAAGAAAGTGTTGGTAATTGGGGCCGGTCTTGCTCAGGTGGATGCAATTGTTAGAGCTAAGGAACTAGGTTACTTTGTGTTAGCCTCAGATGGTTCTCCTCATGCGCCAGGACTTCCGATTGCTCATGAAAGCTGTGTGCTTGATGTCAAAGATGTCGCTGGGAATTTAGCTTGGGCAGAGGAATCAAAAGTAGATGGAGTGATCAGCTATGCCTCTGACATTACACTTCCAACCGTTTTGGAAATTCGGGAACGCCTAAAACTACCTGGATTGAGTCGGCATCCAATGGAAGTAAGCCTGGATAAATCACTTCAAAGAACCATTTTTGAACAGGCGGGGTTGGCTCAACCCAAATTTAAAATCATTCAACATCCTGAGGAACTCCACACAGCCGCACAATCCCTGAATTGGCCTATTGTTATTAAACCCGTTGATAATTCTGGCTCACGGGGGGTTGCCGTCGTAAAAAACAAAAATGAATTGGAGTCCCTCTATCAAACTGCGTATCGCCAATCAAAAAAGGGCTTGGTGTTGATTGAAGAGTTTATGGAGGGTACTGAATTAACGGTAGAAGGTTTTTCTGTGAAGGGACAACATCATATTCTGGCAATTTCAGATAAATTCAAGCCTGAAGGTCCCTATCGGGTTGCAACCCAGTTGGCGTTTCCTGCCAATATTTCCAGTGAGATGAAACAAGCAGTTAAAGATTTGATGACTCAAGCCTATCAAGCTATGGGCGTAGACAATGCCCCCACTCACTCTGAAGTGATCATGACCCAGGATGGACCTAAAATTGTAGAAACAGCCTGTCGGGGTGGGGGCTTTTATCTATTCACCCGAGTAGTTCCCTCTGCCTCCGGTTATGATCTGATGGCTAACTGGACCCGCTTGTGTTTGGGAGATCCTGTTGAACCTGTGACTTGTTATGAACGGGGAGTTGTGTTAAGGTTTTTTGTAGCATCTCCAGGAAGATTGAAAAAAGTATCAGGAATGGACGAAGCCTTGAAACTGCCTGATGTTGAGGGCGGATTGTTTATCAAACCTGGCGAAATTGTTCCTGAATTGCAAACCGATGGAAGCCGAACGGGATGGCTCATTTCACATGGAGCCGATCGACAGGTGTCAGTCAATCTGGCAGATCAGGTCTTCCAGATGGTTCATTTTGAGGTAGAACCCATTTAGCGCTATGAGTGTACCTTTCCTAATGCTGGATGGACATTGCCATCTCAATCCTCAATTTTCAAATTGTAGAGAGGCTGCTCAAAATTTATATCAGGAAGCCTCTCAGGCAGGTATCCAGAAGATTATCCTGTTGAATGTTCCAGGTATCAATTTTGGAAATCAAAGGGGATTTGAAAATACAGAATTTTTAGAAAGTATTCAGGAATATTCTTCATTTTTTCATCCTTTTCCTGGAGTTAATCCCCTACAGTCCAGTGCGCTGAATGAAATAGCGCACTATGCAAAATATGGAGTTTCAGGAATCAAGTTGCATCCCAGGCTTCATCAGTATTCTGTGGAACATCCTGCCTGTATTGAGGCTGTCCAATTGGCTGGAGTTTTGGGTTTGCCTGTCATGATTTGTGGATTCATGGACTGGTTGAATTTGAAACTCAATAATAGTCCTGAAGCTTATGGTCGCCTTGCGGAATTGGCAAGCCAAACGCGTATCGCCTTGGGACATGCGGGAGGACATCGTATTTTGGATTGTTTAATGATCGCCAAAGCCTGTCCCAATTTATATTTGGATTTATCCTTTTCATTACTATATTTTAGACAGTCACATCTTCCTCAAGATATAGGTTATGCTATTCAGAGTTTGAAGGGAAAACGCATCTTTTGGGGATCCGATTATCCTGATCGATCGTATCATCAAACAATTCAGATGAGTCTGGATATGATTCAAACAATGAATCTGGAAAACTCCATCCAACAACTTGTTTTTCGTGATAACATCCTGAAATTTTTAGGAAGCCTCCATGAAAGTTGAAGAAAAAAACTCATTGATCCGTCTCTATGAAAATCGTTATGATAGCTTGGGATATCATGTAAAAACAGTAGGATGGGGTAGCCTGAAATCGCAACTCCTTCGGTTCCAGATTCTTTCTGAAATGGCTAATTTTACCAATGCGACAATCTGTGATATCGGTTGTGGGTTTGGGGATTTATATCCCTTTCTGCAAAACCGATTTGGAAACATCTCTTATGTTGGAATTGATCTATCTGAAAAATTGATTCAGGAAGCAAAAAACCGTTATTCAGAGGCCCAATTCCTGGTTCAGGATATTCTCGAAACCAGGTTGGAAGCGCAAAGTTTTGATTATATTTTATGTTCCGGCGCGTTAAATTATCGAATCTCAGATAATTTGTCTTATCTTCAGAAGATGCTGCAAGTTATGTTTGATGCCTGTAAAAAAGGCGTCAGTGTCAATTTTTTATCTTCGTATGTTGATTATGAAACTGAAAAAAATTTTCATATGCGTCCTGAAGACGCCTTCTCCATGGGAAAACAATTGACACGCTGGATTACGTTAAGACATGACTATCCTCTGTATGAGTTCACGCTCTATCTCTATCGAGATCAGAATAACCAGGAGAAACTTATATGAATAAGCAAATCTGTCTATTAGATTGTACCTTGAGAGACGGTAGTTATGTGATTAACTACCAGTTTACAGCGGAAGACACCTACCTGATCGCTCATTCCTTAGCCCAGGCCAATATTCAGTATATTGAAGTGGGACATGGCTTAGGATTAGACGCTCAAGCCAAGGGGAAGGGGAATGCGGCTGAAAGTGATCTGCGTTATATTGAATCTGCGGTGGATGCGGTTGGAGATCAGGCAAAGATCGGCGTTTTTTTTATTCCTGGAATCGGAGAACTGGAATCCATTCGTAACGCTGCTAAAGCGGGGATTCGTTTTATACGGGTAGGTACGAATGTTTATGAAAGCCACCAGGCAAAAGCCAGTATTGAATTAGCTAAAAGTTTAGGCTTGGAAGTTTCCGCCAATCTGATGAAAAGTTATGTGGTATCCCCCTCTGAGTTTAGTCATCATTGTAACATAGTTGCCAGTTATGGGGCTGATACTGCTTGTTTGGTGGACAGCGCGGGAGGAATGACTCCTGAAGAAGTCCGGAAATATGTAAAGGTCATGCATAATGAGGTGGGTATTCAATTGGGTTTTCATAGTCACAACAACCTCCAGTTAGCCATCGCGAATTGTTTGGTCGCGGCAGAAGAGGGCGTACAGGTACTGGATAGCTCTCTCTATGGCATGGGCCGTAGCGCAGGCAACGCTGTGACGGAAATACTGGCGGCGTTACTCCATAGAGAAGGCTATGATCTGGGAAATCTTGATTGGGAATATTTGATCTGTCTGGCAGAATCCCTGATTTATCCCTACATCCCCAAAGTCAGTGGGGAGGGACCCGAGCGGCTTGCTTCCGGGTTGAATTATTTTCACTCAAGTTTTCAGGAATTGGTCAGTCGAGTCAGTGCCCAATGCCAGGTTCAACCTTATGAGACCATTTTAAATTTGGGAGTTGATGGACGATCCGTTGTAACGGAAAAAATGGCCAGGGAGGCTGCTCTAAAGGCAAATGGAAAAAAAATATTGAGTCTCCCTCCGCATCCCCATGCGACCTCCCAAATCAAGTCATGGAAATCCATGCAACCGAACACTCTGGCAGAACTTTTTAAAGGTTTGCAGGAATTGATTGCCAAAACAGGCTATACCCCAGTCTTAACGATTGCTCGTTCGAGAAATAAAAATCAAAAAAAGATGAAAATAACCCCTCTCCGGACAGGATATGGGTACTGCGTAGCCCATCTGGAAACACCTGACTCATCCATAGATCAGGAAATCTTTAAGGCACTGGAAATAAACCCCATATTCCATATCCTGATTGATCAAGGTATCCCCTTTCCTGCAAAGCTACATGAAGTAGGCACGGTGATTGGATATGATGATGATTGGTTAACACAACAAGCTCTCATTGATTTTGTGAGGGTTCATCCCAGAATTCAAACATTTTATACGGCTTCAGCAGATTCTGAAACCTGTAGCTATCTGACACGCTATGTTAAAAAGGTGAATACAGAAGCTGATGTAGGAATTGTCATGAGTTATGACAAAGCCTTTACAACGGATGATCTCTTAAAAATACGTCAGGGGGGTATCTTGTTATTAGTGCAAATTGATATTCTTCCTCCAGAAATATTACAGCAAGCGCGCTCAAAAAATCTCTCCATTTATCGGCTGGATTTCTCAGAAGTATTAATAGGGGAAGTGTCTCGTGTTTTAGGGGCGTATAATCGCTTGAGCAAACATGCAGGGTCCATACTGGTCCAGGGTATTGAAGTAGTTGCAGGAGGTGTGATTGGTATAAACGGGAGTGTTGTGGTAAATAGTATTAGTCATCCAACACAAATTTATGGTATTGCAGATGGTGTGGGAGGAGTCTTGCCCTTTCAGGAATTAGAGTCTGACAAACAAGAAATTATTTTGCAATGGATGCTCAAAGATAAATAATTATTGACCTGATATACGTCAAGAGACTATGGATCAACAGCAAATATACTATGAGCGCATCAAAAAAGATGGCTATGTGGTTCTTGAAAATGTGCTAACCAGCCAGGAATGCCAATCTTATGTCAAGCTTTTGGAAGATTTACATCAACAGTATTCCTCTCTTCATGCAAATCTAAACCAGGCGTCAAAGCATGGATTGGACAACAAAGCATCAGAAAAAATCGTCTATAATTTACACAATAAAAATCAAGTGTTTACTGATCTGTTAGATCATCCTGTTGTGTATCCGCTTCTGGCGTTTCTTCTGCAGGAAGGGTCTTATGAAAATGCGGAACCTTTTATTCACATACTCAGTTCTGCCAGATCTCCTCTGAAAGAAGGGACACTCCAGCAACTTCATATTGATTCCAGGTTTCCAGGAAGTCCCTTTGCGTTGACAGGGATAGCTCTTTTTTGTTTGGAGGATTTTCGTAAATCCAATGGTGCAACTCGTGTGATTCCTGGAAGCCATCGTTATCCTGCTTATCCTGAAAATGGAAAGCAATATGATGAAGAAGTTGTTTTGGAAGCTCCTCGTGGTTCAGTCATTGTGTACAATGGAAGTTTATGGCATGGGGGAGGACAAAACCAGGAAGACAGTACTCGTTGGTCCATCATTTATAGCTATGCCCGTTGGTTTATCAAACCTTCTTTCAATTTTTCACGTAATATGCCCCAGCCCCTTTATGACCGTTTAACGGATCGTCAAAAAGATATTCTGGGATATCGGTGTAATCCCCCCCTGGATGAGTTTACAAGAATTTCTGCCCGTTCTACGGAATTTGAAGTTCCAGAGGAATATCAATTGCCCTCGCACTAAGAAAATCGTAGCGCATCTAACGGGCGCATTCCCATTTTCCGGGTCATGCGTTTTCGATCCGAGGATCCTTTACTGATGACATAGTTTCCAAATGTTGATATCTTCCCTCCAGGAATTAATTGGATTTAATAGTTTTACGGAGGAATGA
>JBBCAX010000191.1:0-5952 GCA_051382335.1 Deltaproteobacteria bacterium TL4 | reverse complement strand
AATGAATTAATGCAAGGTTATTATTTCCCGTTTTTCAGGCCAAACCTATCATTAATTCTAATACGACTTTATAAGTCTCTGATTTTATTCAGGAGTAATATTGAGCAAATTGTTCAAAGTCGAGATTTCAAGAACATTATCCATTACCAAAATGTAGAAAAAGCTGAACCTGGAGTCCAGGATGAACACGAAAACAATTATGGCTGTGGCGGCTATCATGCGTGGGTTGTCAATAATATTTTGGTGAGTTGTTGGACAATTTTGCCAGATGGCCAATTTACGGATGAAGCTTGGAAAATCTTTCCCAATCGTCCTGTTGCCATTGTTTCTACAGTTGAAGAAATAGAAAAATTTTTGAAAGAGACCATTATCCAACTTTTATCAGAAGGTTGGAGTCTGGAACACGGTGAAGTCAAATATTATGATCGTAAGGGTAAGGATGCACAAAAACCTTTAGAGATGGGAACAAAAATGCGGATTCCTTTTTTGAAACCTCAAAAATTCAGTAACCAACAAGAATACCGTTTTTCCTTATTTGGACCTGTTGTTCCCCAGTTGGAAAATTTAACTTTTTTTGCCAAACCTTTTGGGGATAGAAAGCCTGTCGATTATATTGATGGAATCTATTTTAGAACTCCTGAGGACAAAAACAGATTTTTAGTAAATTGTTGCGATGCAGGTTTGGGAAGCCGAGCACAATAGTAGGATGGAATTCTTTAACAAAGGAGGAATCATGGACACACAATTCTTAAATCAATTTGATGAAGTATTGGAACCCTTTGGAGGGCAATCAGCTCAGTTTTTTCTTTCTGCTAGCTTGTATCATGCTCACAAAGTGAGTTTTCAAAGAGCAGCAGAATTAGCGGGTTTATCTTTTGAAGATTTCAAATCCCGCCTAAAAGAACACTTTGACACTGGATTTGTAATATTTGATGCAGTCATACAGAGTGATTTGGAAAATGTGGATAAACTATTGGGAGCCTAATGACGAATATTGATGTGGTTTCCAATACCAGCCCTTTGGTTTTTCTGGAAAAGATTGATTCACTTCAATTGCTGGATCAATGTTTTCATAGTGTTGTCATTCCTGAGTCGGTTGCTCATGAATGGAAAAAGCACAATCTACCTGCGTTTATTCAACTGAGAGCAGTTTCTGAGTTAGGGAAAAGTTTTGTGGATGGCGCAATCGGAAGACTTCACCGAGGTGAATTGGAAGCCATTCGTTTGGCGCAAGAACGTAACTGTAAAGTCGTTTTATTGGATGATCTCTTGGCAAGGAGATATGCCGAAAGACATGGTTTGATTCCATTAGGTGTGTTGGGCATACTAAAAATAGCAAATCGTTTGGAATACTTGCCATTAGATAAACTCAAGGAAAAAGTTAGTGACTTGATAACTCATCACGATCTATTCATTTCACAAAAGGTTCTGAATCAATATTGGACTTCATTTTAACACAAAGGTGCAGAGAGATATTTTATGGAATTCACGGAAGAAAAAAAATTAAAATATAGAACCCTTGATCCCCGTCAACATATCCAGCCCCTCAAAAATAGTCTGATTCAGGATTATGAGGATATAGCGGATGGGGAATTACCGTTTTCAGATATTGAAGATGTTAAAGAATTTGCGAAAAATCTGAGAGATAATGCATGGCGAACATGATCCTGATCGATAGTTGTATTCTGATTGATTTATAACGTGGAAATCCAGAAACGATTCAAAAACTTCAACAGATTGGAAATGAGAACATAGCGTTAAACTCAATCATTGCTATGATTTTGGGGATTAGAGTCATTTTTTTGGTTTTGTTTGGCGGAATAGAGGAATGTGCCCACTAATCCTGCAACACCACCACCACCGATAATCGAGCCTACTATGGTATTGCCGAGATTTGTTGCTATGATCCCACAAATAAGAGAAACCAATCCAATCCCGAATGCAAAATTCTGTGCTCTACGGTACAAATTCTGTTCTTCTTTTATGATTTCAATGTTTGCGTCTAACTGTTTTTGCTCAAGCTCATGACGATGGGCTTGTTCCTTTTGAAAGTGCTCAAAAATAATTTCAATAGATGCAGGGTGGATATTTTTGTATGCTTCCAACACTTCTGGCGGAGGTATCGGTCCAGAATAATGGGTTTGAATGGATTGTTGTGCGATAACTGAACTGCTTTTTTTGGGGTGGGAAGGTGGATACAGAGTATTAGGACGTTTTTGTGTTGCCATTGTCTGTCTGTAGTTGGACTTTATTAAAAGCTTTCCAGAGATCCTGCCCTGTTTTTTGCCAATCTTGGATATAACCTTTATCTGAATCATGACTGTAAGGCAAATGAACTCGTTTTCGAGGAATAGCAGGGTTAATCGGATAAAGATTAATAATTGACCCGCTTCCAACCATGATTTTTTTTAACTTATCATTCATTTTCTGTTTCTCATGAGAATTGTTTCTGATAAGTAATCATTACTTTAATTACCATGAATAGTCAATCTATGTTGGGTTTATCACAATTATTAGTAGATTAAACAAGATGAATTCATAGTTCTTTGAGAAAAATAAATTGTAGTTAAAACGAAGAGCCCCCAGGCAGTCCTAGAGGCTCAACGTCGATCGTGTGGTCCCAATCCTTTAGAAAAAATATAGCATATTTTATATAAATTACAGCAAGATAATAACGAAAAACCAGAACCAAATGATAATTCAACACTTAACGCAAAGGCTCTAAGAAACGCAAAAACATTAATATAAAAAAATCTCTGCGTTCCTCTGCGTCCTCTGCGTCTCTGCGTTAAAAATAAAAAAAAAAGAAACATGAACATACCTCAAATCCAAGATGGCTTAAAACGTCTCTTTCATCAAGAAAATCAACGCATCGTTTTTTGGTATGATACCGAAGGCGAATTTGAAGAAACCTTATCCTCGTTGAGTTTGGATGAGGTCAACCTGATACGGCTTGATCAAATCGGAGCGTTGGAAGTCAAGATTCGTTTGGAGCAGACTGATCCAACAGGTAAATACCTTCTGTATGCGCCAAGGGCAGAACCTGCTCTGGAAGAAGATTGGTTGCTGGACATCCGACTCTATAGCCGTTGTTTTTATGCGGATCGGGTTTCAATCTGGATCGAAGAGTTAGGACTTCAGCATCAAGCCCTTAGAACGTATCTCCATCAACGGAAAACATTCCTGAGCAATCAGAATCGACTCACTCAACTCAAAAAATGGATACATCCCCAAGACCAGGAGAAACAACTCGACTTGAAAATGCTGGTGGTGCTGACCAAAACAGAACAGCCTGAGCTTTTTGCTGTGTTGATGAAGTTGCTCTGTCGGTTGTGCGATGAAGAGGATGTCTCCTTAAACAAAACATCTGACGTTTGGGAATCCATTGTAAAGTTTGATTTGGAATCCTCGTTTTGGCGAATGATCCGTGAAACGTTTGGCTATCAGGAAGAAACGCCCTCATTGAAAAATCTGCTGATTCGTCTCTTCACTTCTGATTTTGGTTATGCCGTTAATACCTCCAAAAAGAATTCTGCCATCGTATTCTCTGACACTCCTCACACGGACCCGCTTGCTCCGCTTAAACCGTTGATGCTTCCCACAGGAATTCCCACTTCAAATACGGTGGTCTTTTTGTCTCAATGGCGGGAAAACATGAATCATTTTCGCCATTACGAAACCCTGTCGAAATTGATTGCCGAGGAAATCCAACTCGCCAGTGTCCTGCAAAATATGGGTGAAAGCCAATTGCTTGAAGTCATGACCTTTGAACTGGTGGAACAACGCATCATCAGTGGTTTTCGTGACCAACTCCTAAGGGATTCAGCTTTGCCTTTAGAATCCTTTCGACACCCCATTGAACAACGCCTTGACGGTCATTGGGCAAATCGACTGCTAGCGGATAGGATCGGGAGCAAACAACATCGCTATTACAGCATCTACAAAGCCCTAGAAGCCGCAGAAGCCTTGTTGAATCTTCAGAAAAAACATAAAGATGGCTTTTCTTATCCTGACGCAGACTCATTGGCAAAAGCCTATACTCAGGAATTGTTTCAGTTTGACCAACTCTACCGCCTCTTTTATGAGGAAGAAGACAAGGCTCTGACTCATGGAGGAGATATTCTGAAAACGCTCAAAGACAGGATAGAACACTGTTACAGCCACTGGTACATGGAACACTTGTCCTTGGCGTGGGGAGCCTTTATGGAACATCCCGTATCCTCAGCATTACAACATTGGAAACTGTCTGGTGTTTCAAATCAACAGCACTTTTTCAAAGACTGGGTGGCTCCCAAATTAGCCAATACCTCCAATGCCAAAGTATTTGTCATCATCAGCGATGCTTTTCGCTATGAAGCCGCAGAAGAATTAACCAGCCTTCTCAGCAGAAAAAATCGTTTTCAAGCCCAACTGGACTTTCAACTGGGAGTCTTGCCCAGTTACACAGGCTTGGGCATGGTCTCTCTTCTGCCTCATAAAAAAATCACCTACAAAAACAATAAAACCACCGATATTCTGATTGATGATTGCGCCACCGCTTCCTTTGATCAACGAGCCAAAATACTGGAACCTTATGAAGGCACAGCAACCAGGTCAACGACCTTAATGGACATGAAACGTGAAGAAGGACGAGCGTTGGTAAAAGATCACAGGGTTATTTATATTTATCATGATACGGTTGACAGCACTGGAGACACAGCATCCTCGGAAGGCAAAACATTTAAGGCGGTACGTGAAGCCATCAATGAGTTGTATGCCCTGGTAAAGCATCTAATCAATACGCTGAGTGCCAATCATGTTCTGGTTACGGCTGATCATGGTTTTCTTTTTCAGGAATCCTCTCCAGAAATACAGGACAAAAGTGATTTGCATGATAAACCAGAAGGAACCCTGAAAGCCAAAAAACGCTATCTCCTCGGAATCAACCTCCCTGATCATCCCAAAGTGTGGCACGGAAAGACCTCTGATACCGCTGGTGCTGAAGGCAATATGGAATTCTGGATTCCCAAAGGAGCGAATCGCTTTCATTTTACAGGAGGCGCACGATTTGTTCATGGGGGTGCGATGCCCCAGGAAGTTTTTGTTCCCATCATCAGTATCAAACAACTTCGAGGTACAGACGCTGAAAAGGCGAAAACACATAAAGTCGAAGTCAGCGTATTGGGCGCAAAACATAAAGTCACCACCAACCGACACCGATTGGAATTTATACAGACAGAAGCCGTGAGCGCAACGGCTCTTCCACGTACTTTGATGATGGGATTATGGGATGGCGATACCCTCAGCAGCAATGAAGAAACCGTAACCTTTTCCAGCGAATCCTCTTCAATGGATGACCGCAAGAAAACCATCTACCTGCTTCTGAAATCAGGTTCTTACGACAAGAAGCAAGATTACTTCCTCATCATGAGAGACGCTGAAACCAAAGCGGAATATCAACGTGTGACGTTTACTATCAACTTGGCTTTTACGAGTGATTTTTAGATTTTTGCCAAGAACACACAAGAATAGACAAGAAAAATTTTAGATTTTTGCCAAGAACACACAAAAACACACAAGAAATTTTTAGATTTTTGCCAAGAACACACAAAAACACACAAGAAATTTTTAGCATTAATCCTTATAATTTTTTTTGTTCTTGTCTATTCTTGTGCGTTCTTGGCAAAAGTTTATGTTATCAAAGTAGAGCTATGGACGCACAAAAACTGACTTAACCACTGCGAGTGGGTAAAAAATATTAGCCAAGAACACGCAAGAAAACACAAAAACAAATTAAATAATACAAATTTAGGTACCTTTCAAAAATACAGAAAAATAGTTTACAGTTTAATAATCTGGACTTTGAACATTTTGGTTAATTTTAAAAAATAGGAAGAGAATTAAACAAACTTCTTGTATATATGAATGAAGTCATAACACAACATTCACATCATATAGGAGGCTGCCATGTTT
>JBBCAX010000190.1:0-1702 GCA_051382335.1 Deltaproteobacteria bacterium TL4 | reverse complement strand
CTTCAGGGACAAGACTGGAAGTCAAAGGCATAGAGAGCCTTGTGGTTTTTCCTCCAGGAACTCTGTCACTTTGATAGTGTAAAAAATAAGGTGTCCCATAAATTCGAACGTCTTGCTTTAAGCTTTGTTTTTCATCAGTTCCTTGCAGGGTGCATTTCCCGCCCACACAAAGTCCGATATCATTATTTCCATCAGCAAAGTTCATTCCTGTAAAAGGTGAAGTCGCGGCACTATCTTTGATGATGGTGCTTGTTCCTGTCAACATTTCGCCAACACTGTTTTTGGTAAAAACTAAAATATGGGTCGCCTCTGTTGGAAGGGGAGTGTTGGGAGGAAAAAAGTGAATGAGTTCATTTCCTGTTTTGGGATAAGCAGCAATATAAGCGTTTTCTGAAAGCTTCGTTGAGGCGTTAGCTCCCCAGTAGATCACATACTCTTCAATATTCGTTTCATCAGAGCTTGGAGTAAGCGTTATAACTCCTTCAAGCTCTTTGATGTCAGGATCTTTGTCCTCAAAATCAATATTAGCGGCGGTCTGAGTGGCATAGACTTTATCCAAAATCGCGGTACTGACACCTTCTTCCATCCTGCCATCCTCATTTTTGGTATAAACGATCAAATGGGTAGCGGGTTGGAGCGTTTGGATGGCGTAAAAGAGTTTGGTGTTTTCGGGAAACAGATAGGTATAGCTGGAACTGCCATTCGCTGAGATAAGGGCGAGAGGTGCTGATAAATCAGCTCTTTGGGTCGCGCTAATCGCCCAGTAAAGTTGATATTCTGTGATTTTGGATTCATCCCTGGCGGCGGTAATGGTTACTGTACCACCAAGTTCTTTAGGATCACCATCTGTATCAACAAAAGTTAAACCACTGGCGGGAACTGTGGGAGGTTCTGGCACCCATACTCCTATGCCCATCAAAAATACACTCAAAAAGACAGCACAAATGACAGCATAACCCTTAGATATTTTCAGGAGTCTCCCCCTTTCGATGATACTTTTAAAATTTAATGCGCACCACGTCTTTAACTCCACTCATCTTTGAGTCACATAAAAAATTATGAATCACAAGAGAAAAATTATTTTATTCTTCTAATTAAAAAAATTGAGGGGTGTCCTTTTTTCTTTATATTCTTGAACCCATTGCCAAATCGTGGCTACGCCGACTGGAAGCCCAAGCAGTTTTTCAAAAATACGGGCACTGATGCCATAAGGAATGAAGACCGCTAAGAAACAAGCCAGTTCCTTAAGATGGGTCATGGTCTTTTGATAGGGGGTAATCCCCAAGGCTTCGTCAAAGGGAACAACTTGACCTATAACACACCGTTGTGAGCAGCGTCCTACTCGCTTTTTCCAACAAATCAGACCAATTAATGTCAACAACTCACGATCACGAAACCCTTTACTTTCAACACGTCTTCCACATTTAGGACAATCCGGCCACTTCGTTTGCTCTTCAGACCGATGGCGCAACTCCGACTCCACTAATTGACGGGCAATACCTAAGGCTAATTGAAAAGCATTGTACACCAATTCCCATAAGGTAGTGCTTGAAAAAAAAACTTTAACTTTTGCTTGATCATAGGTGTTCGGGATTTAACCTAAATGAATTCAGTTGCATATAATAAACATATGGTGCTAACCTCCGTTTTCAGATAGTCGAGCCTCATCCCTCGTTTTTTTTGAGAATTGAGTCATAAATTT
>JBBCAX010000189.1:0-14912 GCA_051382335.1 Deltaproteobacteria bacterium TL4 | reverse complement strand
TGGGACAAAAACGTAGGTTGGGTAGAGCGTAGCGAAACCCAACGAAAAACGGACATTACTGCCTGGATGTTGGGTTTCGCTACCGCTCTACCCAACCTACTGAAATGATGGCTGTCCCGTCTTAGGCCAGTAGCCAAAAAAAGGTACCTGCACAGGTGGGAAAAAATCAGAACCCCAAACCCATTTCCCAAGGAGAACGAAGCCTCCCCGTGTCTTTAGATGCGCCCATAGACCTCTTGTTCTGTTTTGCCGACAGTCTTCGCAAATTAAGGGAGGTGATTGTTTCAGAGGATGTCAGAACAAGGCGGATCGCAGATCCTTGACAGTTTCAAGGAGGGCATCATTGACAGCAGGGACAATGTCGATAAAATTAAGATAGGCATGCGGAAAGCCGTCATAACTTTTATAAGTCACCGGCACGTCCGCCGCTCTAAGACGTTCGGCATAAATAGCCCCTTCGTCATGTAAGGGATCAAAGCCTGCGGTGGTCAATAAAGTTGGAGGAAACCCCTTTAAATTTTTGATGAGTAACGGTGAGGCTTGAGGGTTAGACGCTTCAGTCGGATCATTGAGATAATTTTCAATAAACCACTTCATCATCGAGCGAGTGAGGAAAAAGCCTTCTTTAAAAACATCATAAGATCTCGTTCGAACACGGAGATCCGTTACAGGATAAAGTAACATCTGGTAACAAGGGAGGGGAAGGTTATCCAGCTTTGCCCGATAACACACCAAGGTTGCCAGATTGGCGCCAACACTGTCACCGCCTACCGCAATTTTTGAAGGATGGCCCTCAAGCTGGGAAACATTTCGACGTATCCACAAATAAGCGGTATAGGCATCCTCCAAGGCCGCGGGAAATTTGTGTTCCGGTGCCAGCCGATAATCAACAGCCACAACCACAAACCGTCCTTCTTCCGCAAACAGCCGACATAACCCGTCATGAGTATCCAAATCACCCACCGTCCATCCGCCACCATGAAAATAGATCAATACAGGCGCGGGTTTAACCAGCGTTTTGGGAATATAGACACGAAGCGGAATCGGTTGAACTACTCCGGGAATACTTAAGTTTTTGACAAACCTCATTTTCCGATTATTTCGGGAAAACAGTGTTCCCAAAATCTTTAAAAATTGACGGGCATTCACAACAGTCGCTTTTTCCAAACTGGGAAATAACTCATTCAACCGGATCAGCATTTGAAATTGGGGATGTAAAATACGTCCTTCCTGAACGTCCGTTTCTCCTGACAGTAAGGAAAACCAACCGACCGGAATCTGAGTGGCGGTATGGACAAGTTTCACTGACTGTTGCAGCACAATTTGGGGTGTATGTTCCAACGTAGTGATAAGGGTTTGATAAAACAGATCTCGCATGGTAATTATTGTAAAAAAAGATGATCACAGTGAATGACCACTTTAACAAAACTGTGCTCATTCTTGTTTTCAGAGGAATTTGATTTTTCTAAATCACGCATCACCTGGAGTTGTTGTTTCAGTTCTTTTTCGGATAACCTGACTTGACCGACACCAATCTTTTCCCCAGTTTGATTGAAAAGCCCTACCAAATCTTTAACTTCGAAGTGCCCTTCAACCGTCACAATCCCCTTGGCCAATAAGCTTTTTTTATTCCGTAAGGCCTGCTCCGCGCCTGGATCAATGACTATTTTCCCTTTACTTAAAGCACCTGCCGCCAGCCATTTTTGATAATTTTTAATTTTTTTGCCGCTGGCAAGAAAATGAGTTCCAATTTTCTCATTTTCTAAAACACGGAGTACCGCGTTTTGTTCTTTCCCATAGAGGATGTGGGCATGAATCCCAAAAGACATCGCCATCCCCGCGGCTTTTACTTTGCTCAACATGCCGCCGGTTCCGCCTTTGGACAAATTGGAATGGCATAACTGAAGTAAATCCTCATGATACGTTTCCACGACAGGGATTAAGGTTTCTCCGCCTCCATTTTCATCCAATTTCAAGAAACCACGGGCTGTTGTTAAAAAGAACAAACGATCCGCACCAATCAGGGCCGCGACATAGACCGCCAGTAAATCATTATCCCCAAACTTGGATTCTAGTTCCTCCGTAGCAACCACATCATTTTCGTTAATAATGGGGAGCACTTGGGCACTCAACAATCCTTCAAGGGTATTACGAACATTCAAATAAGAAACCCGGTTACCAAAATCGGCTCGTGTCAGCAAGATTTGGGCAATCAGGATCCTGTGTTCGAGGAAAAAATCGGAGTAGATTTGCATCAAACGAACCTGCCCCACGGCCGCAGTCATTTGTTTTCGCAACAGCGAACGTTTCTCTTTTTCGAAATGGACTAACTCTTTGCCTGCCCCTACCGCGCCAGAAGAGACCAAGACCACTTGGAACCCTTTTTCATGAATGGCGGCAAGCTGATCCCCCAATTCACTGATGACGTTATAGTCCAACTTTCCATTGGGACGTTGTAAAACATTCGTCCCCACTTTGATCACAATGCGTGTTTTAGTCATTCAGCAACGCTCTAAAAAATTGATAAAGTGTTGATAATTTCCCCATAAACCGGCTTTGGAAATTTTTTCGTTTGGTTGATGCGCTTGTGCCGTATCACCAGGTCCAAAGTTGATTGCGGGAATATGAAACAAGGCCAGCCTCGCCACATCAGTCCAAGCTTGTTTAGGCGCTTGAGCCACGCCTGTTATTTTCAAAAATTTTTGAAGCAAGGCGTTATTTACATAACAGGGTCCCGAAGGACTTTCATCAACAAACTCGACCTTCGCCTGTTCTCCCACCAAGGTCAGGACTTCTTGCTTTGCGGTTTCAATAGTTTTGCCAGGAGCAAAGCGGTAATTCACATTGATGACAAATTTTTCGGGTATGGCGTTTCGGACGTTACCTCCTTGAGCCAAAGTCGCGCTCATCACTTCATAAAAAGTCAGGCCACCCAATTCCACAGGACGACGATCCCTCAGGGCCAACTGTGTGAGCAAAGGAGCCGCTTTATGAATGGCGTTTTCGCCTTCCCAGGGACGGGCACTATGCGCCCTTTTACCGTGAAAGGTGATTTGGGCATGGAGGCCTCCCAAACAACCATTTTGAACTACATTATTGGTGGGCTCCAAGGCAAAGCCCAATTCAATTTTTTGTAAAAAGCCAAAATGCTCCAGTACCGGTTGTAAGCCATTTTTGAGGTAATCCCCTTCTTCCTGCTCATAAAAAACAAACACAAAATTTACGGGTGTTTTTTGAATCAGTTCCTGATTTTCCAGCAAAGCGGTCATTACGGCCAGTCCGCCCTTCATATCGCTGGCACCACATCCCCTCAAACAGGTTTCATCTTCATAAGGGGAGCGATCTTCGTGTGGCGCAACGGTATCAATGTGTCCAAACCATCCTAAAGTCGGAAAATTTGTCCGGAAGGGGGATCTCAAAACCAGGTTATGATTCAGTCGAAAGCATTCCAGGTAAGGGGCCTTTTGCTGAAACCGATTTTCCAAATGATCACAGAATTCTTTTTCTTGTGTGAGTTCGCTGGGAATTCTTAAATATTCAAGCAAAATTTCATTTAAGCGTTTTTCCATTTTCTTCTTCGTTTGTTTTCAAAGGTCACGACGTCCGTTTGTTGTGGAAACCGTGGAGTCTCGAGGTTCATTGTTCAAAACACAGGCCGATCTCTTCAAAGGTTACCTGTCTTCCCACCCCATGGAAACTTATGCTGAAAAAATTCAGAATGCCAGTCAATTCATCGGAGTGTTATTGCCTTTTTAGTCCGGAGCAGCCAAGGCGGATTGCTAGAAAAATTAACGCGAGAGGCCTCTCCTTCAGAACCTCAATGATTCTCCTGAATTGACTGGCATTCTGAATTTTTTCAGCATAAGTTTGCTTTAGGCCTGTGCATCAAAAATCCTTCCTTCAAACTGGTAGGATCAGCATCAGATCTCGATAAACTTTATGTTAACTTTGATGAGGCACACTCCCCATGGGACAAGGACCAACTATAGCGGCAGCAGTGATCACCTACAATGAGGAAAAGAGAATTCAGGATTGTTTGAATTCTGTCGCTCCATTTGTTGATGAAATTGTGGTATTGGACTCGCTGAGTACGGATGCCACGGAAACCATCTGCCGAAGTCATCCCAAGGTGCGGTTTTTCCAGCACCCTTTTGAGGGGCATATCCAACAAAAAAACAGAGCCCTTGACTACTGCAACGCTGAGTGGATTCTCTGTATTGATGCGGATGAACGTGTGAGTCCTGAGCTTCAACAATCCATAGAGTCCTTCCTCAACAGTTCCTCCAAAGCGGTCGGCGCACAGTTCCCCCGACTCACCTACCACATGCATCGTGCGATAAAACATGGCGGCTGGTATCCCAATGCGCGGTATCGACTCATTAAAAAAGGCTATGCCCAATGGGGAGGGGAAAACCCGCATGATTGTTTGATTTTGAATGGTGCCGGAACCACGCTATCAGGAGATCTCATTCACTTGAGCTTTGAAGATCTCTCGGATCAAGTTCACACCATCAACCATTTTTCGAGCATTGCCGCGTTAGCCCGTTACAACAAAGGACAAAAATTTGCGCTCTGGCGTTTATGGCTAAAACCGCTCAGTAAATTTTTCGAGCTTTATTGGTTCAAAAGAGGATTCCTGGATGGCTTACAGGGGTTGATCATTGCCATCAGTTCAGCCTATTCGTCATTCCTTAAAGAAGCCAAACTTTATGAAATGCAAGTGCTTCAGAGTGAAAAACCGAGTAATTTATCTCAACTTTATCAAAAAGAACCTTAAGGTCTTGTACGTATTGTGCATACAGTTGGAACATCGTTATCCTGAATCCTATCCTAAAAATCCGGTTACAGACGTTTCCCTATGGTTCACATGAAATCGTTATTCTTGGCTATTCGAGGTGCCTGCTTCCTCTTAGGCGGATTGTTGATGTTCGTACCGTATTCACAGGCAGAACCTCCACTTCCGCTCGATATTGTGTCGATCGTCGTTTCTAAAAACTGTCCCGATACCAGTGAGCCTCAACTCATTTTGAAATACATCGAAAACCCTGAATGCCCGCACGAAGAAGACACGCAATTAATCCAAATCACCGTCATCAATCTTTCCAAAAGCACACATACCGTTGGCATTGAGACGGTATTAACTCTGGATGGTAAACTGGTCACGCCTAGTCTGCCTCTGACTACAAAAAAAATTTTCCCCTTAGATCAAACACGGGTCTTACATAGTTTTTTGATTCCCAAACATGGGGGTGGATTGTTTCAAGTCAGCGCACAGCTTTGGGATAAAGACTTTAAGGCAAAAATCAAAAGTTCTGCTTATGGCGTCAACCGGAGTTTTCGAGTCTTTAAGGAGTCCGATCTTGTTGAAATAAAAGAGAAAGCACAGAAGAAAAAACGAACGGAGGCGCAAGAAAGTCCTGATCGAAATATCGAGTTTGACCTGCCCGATTTAAGATGGGAACAGGTTCAAGTCATTCCAAAACACGTTTTGAGAGAAGAAACCTTCAGAATTCGACTGGATTTGATCAATGTCGGCGGGGATATCATCCAGAATGTTCAAACCCGTGTGGACTATTATAACAAACGACTCCCTCTCCGAAGAACCACGATTGCCACCCCTTCCGTCGATGTGATGGCTCCTGGAGAAACCATTACCTTTGAGCGGGAATATAAACTTCCTGAGGATCAGCTTCTGGGAGAGTATGTCATTGTCGGGGTTGCGGATCCTCAAAACGAAATCAAAGAAAGCCATGAAGAAAACAATGAAAAACTCTCGGCGGTAATACTTCTGAGTGACATCAAACTGCATATTCCTCCCGATCGATTTGTTTTCGAGGAAAAAGGTCTCTTTCTTTTTCAATGGGATAGTCTGGCTTTTGGAGAGTTTAAACTGCAGATTGGCATTGACTCCAAGTTCGAAGACGTAGGAACATTTTTTGATCTTCCGCAAGGGGATCGCTGGATTGCCGATAAGGAACTGGTCCCGCTCTCAGGAGAGTTACCCAAAATGGCGCAAGGACTCATGAGTACCTTTGGAAAAGCAGATGTTTCTTGGCGCGTTGTAGGACGCCGTTCAGATGGCAAACAGGCGTTTTCGGAGGTGCGTAGTTTTTCTATCAAAGCTGACGCGGAATAAATAATAAGTTCCTCTGCCTAACTTTGCGTTCTCGGCGTTTCTGCGTTAAACGGGTGAGTTATGGTACGATTCTAAAACCTCCTCGGTTGTCACTTTTTCAGGAAATCATAATTGTCCCCTTCACAGCGGTAATTCATGTTGTGTCTGTTTCTGAAGTATGGTCTAATGCCTCAGTTATTCTATACCTTATGTCGTCTGTATCTTTTTAACCCCCATGAGACAAGTCTCACAACGAAGCATGAAAGTAATTGGTAGGCCGGGATTACATGCCCGGCAAAGTGAGGGGCACGTAGTCCCCTACCACTTTCTTACAAAACAGGAGAAAAATATGCCTCTTTATGAATACAAATGTAGTCATTGCAATGATGTTTTTACAGAACTGCGTTCCAGCGCGGAAATGGATGCTCCCATTGAATGTCCTCAGTGCGGACAAGAGACTCAAGAGCGTTTACTCAGCGGGTTTGCGATCAATTCCAGTCAGAGTACGCCCGCTTCAAATTGTAACAGTTGTGAACAACAAGGATTTGGTTGTATGAGGCAAGCTTGAAGGTAGTTTATCTTCTGACTGTTATAAATCAGAATAAGGGATGAATCATATGAATATTGTTTCAGAAATAAGGAAGTCCACTGATGCTGAGAATTCATTAGTCTTCGGGGAAGACGCGTTGAGCGCTTGTCCTTGTGATCTTGAGAAAGCCTATGCCAAGTGCTGTGAACCTTTAATTAAAGGGGTACGAAAAGCAAGTACGCCGGAAGAACTAATGTTTCCGGACTATTTCTATGCTTAAATCATAATTTTGTTCATACTCCAGGGTCCACAATTCTTTTTCTAAACTCATTGAACCTCATTCATATTTTACGTCCAAACCAAACCACTTTTCCAACGATGTGAAAGGAATTCGTATTTTCGGGTTTGATTGAAAATTCCGGATAACCGGGATTATCACTGCTCACACGAATTTCCCCATCTCGCCCCCTACGAAGGCGCTTAGTCATAACACTGTCCTCTATTTCCAAAACAAAAATCCCTTCGTGATCAAACTGATGATAGGACAAATCTACCAGGATCATGTCCCCATCGTATAAAGTGGATTCCATACTCTCCCCGCTGACGGTCAGCATCGCTATGGAATCTGTTGACACATGCAGTTTGGATGAAAGCCAACTTTTTTTAAAGGCAAGGTAATCTTGTATTTCTTCATTTTGCACAAAACTGCCATACCCGGCACTCGCTTGTACATCATAAAGCGGCGCATACACGAGTTCATTTTTCGATTGAACCCCCAGATGTTTGGGATTCCATGTTCCCTCGCCCTTCAATAACCAGTTCAAATCTATTTCATATTCAGCGCTTAAATGCAGCAGGTATTTCATGGAGGGTAAACTCAAGCCCCGATATATCCTTGAAACATAGGAAAGACTTTTGCCTGTCAGTTCTGCAAATTCACTTCGGTTGCCTTGGGATAAATATTGGACCAATTCCCGAAATCTTAATGTAAGTGCGTTCGTCATCCTTGTCCCCATAAATTAACAAAATAATCGCTGATCCCCCATTGGTTTTCATTTTATTCCAAGCTCAAGGTCTCATAACCTTATTTGGCCTTGAGGGAGGGAGGTTCTTTGCTGTTATCGCGATATTTCAGTTGCAGTCCTTTTAGAAAATTGCGTAAAACCTGATCCTGGCAATCACGGTAATGTTGATGATCGGGTTGACGGAAAAAGGCACTCAGTTCGTGTTTACTCAGATGCAAAGCCGTCTGGTTCATGATCTCCAATAGGTCTTCGGCCTTCAGGTTTAAGGCAATTTTTAATTTTCTGAAAATGATATTGTTCGTTAAACGCTGCTCAGGTTCTGGTTGCGGACCCTCTTTTTTGCCTCGTTTGTCGTTAATCAAACCATTTAAAAAAATCGCCAACTGCGTGTCGCTACATTTCTGAAACGCGGGGTCTTCATCTTTTTTAAGCCAGGCGCTGACCTGTCCCCGCGTTACCTGATGATTGGCTAACGCAAAGATAGCAATCATTTTGGGATCGTTAAAATCAAAAATATAGCGGACACGGCGTAAAATATCGTTATTGGTCATCAGGATCTCTTTTCTAATGTTGTTCCATCTTTTCATGAAATGTGATTTGCGGCCACTCTTTTATCGTATAGTTGAGCGTCCATTGATCTCGATCCAGAAAAGTCAGATTTTTCTTTGCGTCCAGGGCAAAATTCCTGGGAAAAGATTTTTTAAATTTTTGGAGTACTTCGGAATCGTCGCAACTGATCCAGCGAGCACAATTGAAATGTGAAGGGACATAAAACGCGTCAACCCCATATTCTTGTTTGATGCGGGATTTGATCACATCCAACTGCAACAAGCCGACAGCCCCCAAAACATAATCGTTTGAATTCAGTGGTCGAAAAAGCTGCACCGCGCCTTCCTCCACCAATTGAGTGACGCCTTTTTCCAGTTGCTTCATCTTCAAGCCATTTTCGATCCGGATGATTTGAAAATACTCAGGAGCAAAATGTGGAATGCCTGTGAACTTCAGAGGTTCTTTCGTAGTGAAGGTATCCCCGATTTGAATGGTTCCATGATTGGGAATGCCAATAATATCTCCCGCAAACGCGTCTTCCACCGTCGAACGTTCCTGTGACATGAAAATAATCGGATTCGATACTTGAATATCTTTTCCTGTACGATGATGGCGTATTTTCATGCCGCGTGTGAATTTTCCGGAACAAATCCGCAAAAAAGCAATCCGGTCTCGATGAGCGGGATTCATATTCGCTTGAATTTTAAAAACGACTCCTGAAAAGTCTTCTTCATACGGAGAAACCCTACGAGTTGTCGTCTGACGTTCTCGCGGAGGAGGCGCCAGTTTAACTAACGCATCCAGGAGTTCCTGAACACCAAAATTATTGATGGCACTGCCAAAAAACAATGGCGTTTGATGCCCCGCTAAAAAAGCGTCAATGTCCAAGGGGTTGACCGCACCTTCCAACAAGGCCACATTTTCACGCAATTCCTCGGCCTGGGATCCTAGCAATTCATCCAAACGGGAATCCGCCAGATCGCTAATGCGGATTCCTTCGGTAACCCGGTCACTTTCGGTAGAAGAGAATAAATGAACCGATTTTTGATATAAGTTGTAGGTCCCCTTAAAGCGTTTGCCCATCCCAATTGGCCAGGTCATGGGAACGCACTCAATTTTTAAATTCTTCTCAACATCCGCGATTAAATCCAGAGGAGCGAGTCCTTCCCTGTCCAATTTATTGATGAAAGTGATGATGGGAGTGTTGCGCATTCGACAAACATCCATCAACTTAATGGTTTGCGGTTCAACCCCTTTTGCACTATCAATAACGACCAAGGCGCTATCAACCGCGGTCAGCACCCGATAGGTGTCTTCAGAAAAATCCTGGTGCCCTGGCGTATCCAAAAAATTGATTTCGAAATCACGATACGTGAATTTCATAACGGAGGTTGTCACCGAGATGCCGCGTTCCTGTTCAATCTTCATCCAGTCACTGACTGCATGACGAGTGCTTTTTCTGGACTTCACGGTGCCCGCCAGTTGAATCGCCCCTCCGAAAAGCAGGATTTTTTCTGTGAGCGTTGTTTTTCCAGCATCAGGATGACTGACAATACCAAAAGTTCTGCGACGGTTAATTTCCTTTTCGTAATACTTGATCAATTGAAAATCCAAATGAAGGTTAAAAGGATGCCTCTAGGAGCAACCTTGGAAGGGGGAAGCCAAGGCGGCATGATAGCACTTTATCAGGAAATAACAAGGATGATCCGAGCAGAGTAAGGGCCTGGTTACAATTTCCTTGTAATCTTAAGCATAAGCCATTAAATTGAACGATTCTTTTAAAGCTCGGTTACCAAGTATCAACAAAAACCCTCATTTCTAATTTGGAAAAAATAACTATGCGCTTATCTTTTTCGTTAATGTTTCGTATTTTACCAGTGGTCATCACCCTGTTTATCACAAATAGTGCCGTTGCGGCATCAGCAAATAGCCTTTATTTTTTTGCGACAGGCGATTTACGAGGTGAAATCAAACCCTGTGGCTGTAGTGCGGAAGGGGACAAGGGGGGGTTATTGAGGAGGGCTACCTACTTGGATCAAAAGCGGGAACAATTGCTGTCCTTCATTTACGCCGATTTGGGAAATAATTTTCCACCGCCTTCGGAACAAGGTTCCTTGAAAGTCAAACTCATTCAAAAGGCGTTGTCTCAACTCAAACCGGAGGTGATAGTTTTAGGACCTAATGAATTACTTTATGGCATCCCTTCGCTCAGTCAGGAATTACCTTACATGTTGAGTAATACTCAATCCGATTGGCATGTTTTACCCTATAAAATCATAGAGATCACAAAAAAAAGAGTGGGGATCTGGGGGTTTCTGTCTCCGACCATGGTCTATCAAAACAAGAATGAAAAACAGACAATTCTACCGTTGTCCCCCCAGTTATTCGAAACTTGGAAATTACAATTTCTTAAAGAAAAGCCTGATTACAAAGTTCTTCTATTTCGAGGAACAGAAAATGAACTGTCTCAAATAGCGGAAGCGCAATTATTTACTTCAATCATCACAGGCAACAACAAGGATGATGAAGTCCATCAGGTTTTAGCCATGAAGGCCTCAGGAAAACTGTTTCAGTCCGTCCCCACGAAGGGGCAAGGTGTGATTGAGGGGGATCTCTCCATGAACCTTGCTGAATGGAACTACACTTGGTTCACTTCAAAATTTTCAGAACATCCTGTTTTGAAAAATGACTTCAAAATCTATGATGATGAAGTCAAAGAACTGTTTTTCAAAAACCTTGATAAAATGGATCTTCAACAACAGGTCACGCCTTACGTGGGCGTCGCCGGTTGTAAGGATTGCCACTTAAAAGCTTACGAAGTCTGGCAAACTTCCAAACATGCACAGGCCTTTGAAACCCTGGAAAAAATAGGCAAGCATTACGACCCTGAATGTATTGAATGCCATGTGGTTGGATTTAATAACAAAGGATACCTGAGCCCCGACCTCACCCCTAATTTTATCAATGTCCAGTGTGAAAACTGTCACGGTCCCTCAAAACAACACGCAGCGGTGACAACCGTCCATACGGCGTCAACCATTGTGGTTCCACAATTGTGTGCTAATTGTCACAAGGGAAATCATTCTCCCCTTTTTGATTTTCTTCTGTATTGGCCCAAAATTCTTCACACCAAATAATACAAAAACCTGAGGCGGAACAGGGATGGCGGAGCTTGAACCCGTTCAGTTTTTACCTTTGCCTAAAACCAACACCACAGGAGGCCTTGGTTTTAGGGGATCGGGTCGGTTGTCCAGAAATATCACTGCTCCTGTAATCCATCCATTCTGTTCAACAGGGACTTCAATCTTGAGTTGAAAGGGATGAAAGGTGCCTCCAAAACGATCCGTTAGCTTGAATTTGGTAAGTCTGTTATTTTCCACAACAGCATTCCAATGCCCTAGAAGTTCATGAGTTTCCTGGGTTGTCGATGTTTTTTTTGCTAGGAACATTTCCCCCTGCGCCGCATTGTTTTGACTGAATACTCCTTCCAGCAGAAGGGACTCGTTGACTTCTTGATGGGTAAAATCAATCCTCATTTGAATTTTGCCATCGCCTTCATTGAACGCCAGCACTTGACTTGAGGAGGCGACAGTGACTTTGTCGAGATCTTCCAGGTGGATCAAAATGCCTGAAGTCAATGCCGCTATTCCCTTCGGAGGTTCTGGTGGACGATCGCCCTGAGGTTTAATAAAGGCAGTCAGTGGGGGCTTCTGTTCTATATGTTCCACAGCCGTTTCGACAATAGGCTGGATTTCCCGTTGAGATACCTGAATCTCCTCCAAAAAAGCACTTTCATCCGATTGAACCGTGGTGTTCTTGACGAATAACTCAAAGACTGAGGCAATGACAGGTTCTACTTCCTGCTGCAGAGCACCTAAGGCAGAGTTGTTCATAATTTGGGCTGTTGACAAATGCGCAATTAAATATCCCGTTTGCTGAGCCGCGTTGTTGAAAGCGGTTTCTAACACGGTGGGCTCGGTGTTGGTCCCTCGCTGTGCCGTTATGAGACGAATCAATTCGTGATCCACCGTTTGAACCACATTTTGCACTAAATATCCCAGCGCTTCCGAGGTCATTTCTGTCCCAATATTCTGCTCCTCATTGATGACCCATACCAACGTTTCCAAGACAAATTGAAACATCAATTGTTGTTCGCTTCGTGTGAATTCCCAAGCTAAAGCGTCTTGATGCAAGGGCTCAATAGAGGTTGTGATTTGCTGAATGTTCGAGGTGAAGGGTTCACTGACCACAACTCCATTTAAAGTGGCTTTCACTTGGCTGCTTTCTCTATTTGCCAAAAGATAACTGGCGGAAAACGCAACCTGAAAACGGTGATTTGAAAGTAATGGTGATGCTTTGACTTCTGTACGGATTTGTTGATTTTGTAAGAACTCATCCGTTTTGAGGTTTTCATTTGACGCCACAAGAGCGATACTGTCCAAAATAAGATCGGAGATTGAGGGTTGATTGGGAGAATTGTCGTAGTAGGCTTGAAATTGCGGATCCTTGTTAAACAAATCAAAGGAAATCTCCTCACCAAAAACGGTATTCACGACGGATTGTCCCAGTGAGTCAAAACTGGAGGTATGTTTCAATTGGAGTTGTGCCGCGATCGTTTCATTTTTAAGCTCCTGGATTTTTGTCAAATCCATGGAGGACCACAACAGTGATGCTTGAAAAGTTAAAGGATTGATATGTCGGGTCACCGCATGGCTGGAACTGGGTCTTTTTTCCAGGAGGGTACACATGGGTTGACGATTGTCAGGAATAGCGCACAGCAAAGCCGGAAATGCCGCATCTTTGGATACTTCAAATTGGTACTTTCCACTCTCCTGAGTCGAACCTACCTGCGTTTTAAGACCATTCCTGTCCCATAAGTATAGAGACGCGTCACCGATGGCTTTCCCTTCGGCAACCACACCTGTCAACACACTGATTTTGCGGGAACCGTCGTCATCAGAAGGATTTCCAAACTCAATTCCACAGCCGATCAAAAAAAGAAACAGCCCTACGATGGAAAGGCTCGCTCGCCATATTTTTTGTTTTGAGTTCTCAACAGGGTGACTGAACATGGTTCCTTTGGTGAAATGGGTGTAACGGATTTTCATTCATCAGCATCTTCCTTTGCTTGTGCGACAGGAAAAAATTGATAAGCAAAGGAAACTAACTCTGTCGCTTCTCCGACAGGCGCATCCAGCATTTCAAGAATTTCCCTGCGCGTTTTTCTGAGTTTTTCTTTAACTAATGCCACTTTTTCCGGTGTTGTCGCCGCAAGAACAGATCCATATTCCCGTTCATGAGCCTTCGTTCCTAAACTGAGGATCCCTTGTTCCAAGGTACCACGGTGATACATTTTTAGTAAAGTTGAAATAGATTCATCCGCAAAATTCAAGACAGGATCCGGTGTAAGCAGTGTTCCTTCCTGCTCTTGCAGCAAATGGGCTTCTTTTAAATCTTCAATGATTTTAATGATTTGTTTCCCTGATAAAGGGACAAGTTTGTGTAAACAACGCCTGAACCACTGCACTTTTAAGTGAGCGCCTTTTAGTAAAGTCATTTCTCGAATAACCCAGTGATACCAAGAGGAAATACAATCAATTTGGGATTCATTAATGGTCTTCACTTTGATCTTCTTTGTTCGAAGCATCTGTGCGGCCTGATAATACTCATGATGCAATGAACTGGAAAAATCAACACGTTCCATCTTCACAAGCAACTCAAAATAGTCTCTGGAGCTTTGCGGTAATCCCATCATTTGTATGAATTCCCTCATTAAACGATCGGAAAGCGTTTTTTTCCCATTCAAAATCGACTGAATATATCCAGGTGAATTTAAGCCCAACGCTTTGGTGAAATAACGATAGGAATACTTGACGTGGTTGTCTTTACACGCTTCAAAATAGATTTTTAAGATGGTCCGGAAATCCCTATAGCGGTAGATATCAAGCTGCAGATCTTGTTCAAATGATAAAAATACCAGTTTTTCCACGCTCATAAAATATCCTCTTGCGAAGTTCAAGCATTTTCTGATCAGGGCTTGATCCTATTCCGGCTTGATCCCGTTTTCAGCCACATCGAAGTAAGACGTATGGCGTGGGAATGCAGATCTTGACCGTTTGAGATGGGTAGTATAACATTTTAAAATCGCAAATCAAGGACAAGAAACCGACACCCCGTGCGTCAGAAAAAGCTGGCCAGAACTTGAACCTGAAAGTTTCCTGGTAAGCCCCTAGGGACTGAGGTTACGAATCATGGGCAATCTCACCCTTAGAGGGACAAAGACGCATCTGGACGTTCTGTTATTTAAACACTTCTTTGCACAAAGGAGTATCAATGAAATATCTTGACTACGTATTGAAGTATCCCCAAACGCTGCTTACGAGCGTCTTGTTGATCACACTCCTCTTCGCCTGGCAAGTCCCGGATATGCAGGTGGATACTAATATCAAAAACATGATCCCACAGGATTTTCCCATTATTCAGTCACTCAATCGACTGGAAGAGGTCCTGGGAGGATCAGAAATCATTGTTATCGCGATCGACGCCAAAAACTTGTTGACCTATGCGACACTTGAAAAGGGGCGCATTCCCATTTTCCGGGTCATGCGTTTTCGATCCGAGGATCCTTTACTGATGACATAGTTTCCAAATGTTGATATCTTCCCTCCAGGAATTAATTGGATTTAATAGTTTT
>JBBCAX010000188.1:0-6559 GCA_051382335.1 Deltaproteobacteria bacterium TL4 | reverse complement strand
TCTTTGAATTTTGCCAAAGCAAGCTTTGGTACTCCACAGTAATTCCAATGAAATTATTTAAATGAACGTCTATATATGAAAACTTTTGGAACTGGTTACCATACTCCTGCGATGATGAAAATTCATGTAACTTGACAGAATGGAATTGATCCCGTTTTTGTTCCTATAATGGTATAGTAGCGCCGCCCTACGTGGCGGCTATTCAAAGCAAATCCTTGAGGATTTTCCGCCACGTAGGGCGCTACCGTTATTCATAAGAACAAAATAGAGAGCATTCATATTGAAAGAAAAATATTATTCTTTAGTGCAATTTTCATCATCCCACCATACTCCTGCGTGCTATATACGTTCATAAAATTAGTGACACAGTAGAAGAAGCATCTCGCCTCTTTCAAGGAGCAGGACGCTCCTTCTACTGTGAATTTATTAAAATAAACGTCTATAACCCATAATTGCGCAGCTCCTGCTGTAGGGCGCGGGAGCGTCAATATAGGCATTCCCTCGCAGGAGCGTGAGAACGAGAAGTTTTCATAGTTATTCTTTTGCCGTTCCTATAGACGTTCATTTAAATTAATTCACTGGAGTCTAACCAATTCATGCTGGAGTGCCAAAGCTTGCTTTTGCCAAATACAAAGAAAGGCTTTTGCCTTTCTGGCCAAAGCAAGCTTTGGCACTCCTGAAAAAGCGTTGTATTCCGTTTCAACAGAATGGGTTCACTGCAATTTAATCTCTCATAGGAATTTCCATTTTCTAGTTCCCAAGCTCCAGCTTGGGAACTCAACGACATGGAAGCTCTGCTTCCCTGAAATGAAGCTGGAGCTTCAGTCAAGGCCTTCCCAAGCCGGAACTTGACGAGTCTGAAAAGTCCGCACGAAGTGCGCTAATTTAATTTCTGAACAACTATCATCAACTGGATGCGCCCAGAGATTTATCGCTGGGAAAATGAAACACCTATCCCTTTAGTCCCGTAGAAACGGCTGAAAATAACCAGGGCAACCTTTAATTCAGTTGTCCCTATGGAACTTGGAGCCATAGGGAAATGGTTTTCCCAGTGATAAATCGCCAGGCTATTTTCAATCGTCCCTTCGGAACTAAGGTTACCTTCTCAAAATCAAAAAATATCCTGGGCATAAAATGCCAGGAATCAGGATCTACCCAGGAGACTGTCCGAGAATAGAAGGTAAGCATAAGTAGGGTGCCGCTTAAGCGAAGCGAGCGCACCAAAAATAAAGGGACAGCAAGCTTTCTGGTGCGCTCGCTTCGCTTAAGCACACCCTACATCCATTCTCGGACAGCCACCTAGTGTTTGAACGGAAAGTGTCTAATGCCAGCATTTGTGACAGTTATAGACTTTCAGATAAGTTTTTCCTGAGAATGCGGGCATCCTGCCCGCAAAAGCAGGCGGGACGCCTGCGCTCCCAGTCCAAAATACTTTTCTGAAACACTATAGAAGCGATTCATCACAATCGAAGATTTATAGCCAAATTCTACAGCCTAGCGTAACCCACCAAAAATTCGGTATGGTTCAAATCAGGCTAACATCCTTATTATCCTTAACATATTATATTTATTAAACTTATCCCCATAATTACGTTTCATGGCTTCGGTCATAACCCTTAACGAGATCTACCCCAGTCTGTAGAATTCGGCTATCTTAGAACCTGGGAGTCTGTTCGACTTATCATGGATAAGTCCATGATATAAAAGAAAAACAACAATATTAGTCTTTAGATTAAGTCAATTATATCAAGTGCTTCTGATTAAGTCAGACAGACTCCTAGGCGGTTCCTGCCATTTTTGTCCAATTTTTTTAGTCCCGGAGAGACGATAGAAAATAGCCCAGAGATTTATCGCTGGGAATTACCTCAATAAACTGAGAACATTGGTGCCTCGCTGATTAGCTTGAGCCAGCATCGCCGTTGCAGATTGAGTCATAATTTGATTTCTGGTAAAATCAGACATCTCACTCGCCATGTCCGCGTCACGTATCGTGGATTCCGCAGCTGCCAAGTTCTCAGCAGAAATCCTTAAGTTATTCAGATTACTCTGTAACGTGTTTTTCTGGAAGGCACCTAATTGAGCTCTGGTTCCTGTGGTTTCCTGGATTGCTTGATCCACCATTTTCAAAGTGTCTTGTGCCCCTTGAAATGTAGAGACATTAACATCTTCAAGTGACTTAAAATTGCTCTGATTATCAATGCCTACGGATAATGATCGTGAGGACATATTTCTTAAAGAAAGTGTCGTTTTCTGCCCCTCATTCGCGCCTATCTGAAATTTTAACGAATTTTGAGCAATGGAAACGGTCCCTGCGCTTTGTCCTTCGGGAGTTGCTTCTTTTCCGGTATATCGAATAGCAAGTCCAGCCGTCGTTTGATTTGCTGGCTTTCCGGTCAAAATCTGGCCTTCCCCTCGGCCTTCCTCACCATTGATGGTCCCACCCACATCTTTTCCTTGAGTCGATTGTTCGGTCACATTGGCAACTTTTGATAAAACACCAGCAGTCGAACTTGCGACTGAAAACTCATGTTTGCTGCCAAACTCTGTATGTTCCAGTCGAATAATATCATCATTGCCCCTACTCAGGTTTACATCTAAACCTGCCTGCTTCATCGATTTTTCCAGTTCATTGAAGTTGGTTTCAGCACTTTCACCTTTGATGGTGGTAAAGGAAACCGTTTTACCGCCTTCTCTAATAGTAATCGTTTCGCCTGCATCAATGACGTCCTGTGTCAAAGCTGAGGTTCCCGCATAAGAACTTTTAGTCGCCACTTGACTGATTTTGACCTCATAGCCGCTGACCGGAGAAGTGATAGTGTCAGGGGCCGCACCCACAAATTGGAGCCCCTCCCCTGTAGCAACCCCATTGGCACCACGACTTCCATCTAAAAGACGTTTCGTCCCAAATTGAACGGTTGCAGAGATACGATCAATGGTTGCCAACGCATTTTTGATTTCCGCTTGATCCGCGGCAAGCATTTTTTCATCATTGACTCCTTCGTTTGAAGCATGAACCGCCAATTGACGAACATCGACTAACAGACGATTCACCTCTTGAAGGGAGCCTTCTGCTGTTTGTACCATATTGATCCCGTTTTCAGAGTTCTCAATAGCCTGATGTAAGCCTGAAATCTGAGAGCGCATTGTTTCAGAGACAACCAATGCGGCAGGACCGTCAGCGGCTTTGTTGATTTTTAAACCCGAGGATAAATTCTCCAAGGTTTTAGATGTTGCTTGACCTATTCGCTCTAACTGTCTTTGAGTATTGAGTGAACTGATGTTGTGATTGACTTGCATTCCCATAATAACCTCCTTTTAGTATTAGAAGTAATCATCCATGATTACAGTAGTTTGCATCGTTAACAAACAATGCGATTTGGCTATTCACTTAAGCCGGGAGAAACCTCACACGATCTTTAGTCCCGCAGAGACGTCTGAAAATAACTAAAAGTTCCTTCAATTCAGCCGCCCCTACGGGACTTGGAACAATAGGGAACAGGGTTTCCCCAGCGATAAATCGCTGGGCTATTTTCAATCCTCCCTTTGGGACTAAGATTTCCTTCTCAAAATCAAAAAATATCTTGGGCAAAAAATGCCAGGACTCAGGATCTACCTATAGACGTTCATTTAAATAAATTCATTTGAGTCTAACCCAGACTGTGGAGTGCCAAAGTTTGCTTTGGCCAAATCCAGAGAAAGGCCTTCGCCTTTCTGGCCAAAGCAAGCTTTGGCACTCCTGAAACAGCGTTGTTTAAACGGATCTCGCAACAGGATGAGTTTTCTGAATTTATTTAAATGAACATCTATAATCTAGCCAAATTCTACAGCCTAAGTGGCTGTCCGAGAATAGAAGTTGAGCCTAAGGAACGTTAAAAGAATAACTTAGAAACTTTCCAAAAAAACCTCCCCTGCCCCTCCTTGCCAAGGAGGGGATTCTGAAGCTCCTCCCCTTACCAGAGGAGGTTGGGTGGGGTTAAAAGTTTCTAAGTTATTTTTTGAGCGTTCCTAAGTAGGGTGCCGCTTAAGCGAAGCGAGCGCACCAAAAATAAGGGGACCGCAAGCTTTCTGGTGCGCTCGCTTCGCTTAAGCACGCCCTACATCACATTCTCAGACAGCAACCTAGGCTGGGATGATGAATATTATAGCTGTCCAGGAAAGTTTTTTCCCTGGGAGCGAGGGCAAAATGCCCTCGCTCCCAGGGAAAAAACTTTCCTGGACAGCTATACGTTCCATGAAATAACGGTGGTTTGTGAGCAGGCCCTGTTTTTGGCTATGCTCACGTAACCACTTAGAAAAAGGGTCTAATTACCTCAATAAACTGAGAACATTGGTGCCTCGCTGATTAGCTTGAGCCAGCATCGCCGTTGCAGATTGAGTCATAATTTGATTTCTGGTAAAATCAGACATTTCACTCGCCATGTCCGCGTCACGTATTATGGACTCGGCGGATGTTAGATTCTCAGCAGAAATCCTTAAGTTATTCAGGTTACTCTGTAACGTATTTTTCTGGAAGGCTCCTAATCGAGCTCTGGTTCCTGAGGTTTCCTGAATCGCTTGATCCACCATTTTCAAGGTATCTTGCGCCCCTTGAAAGGTAGAAACATTAACGTCTTCAAGTGATTTGAAATTGCTCTCATTATCAATACCTACGGCTAGGGCTCGTGAGGACATATTTCTTAGAGAAAGTGTTGTTTTCTGTCCCTCATTCGCGCCTATCTGAAATTTTAACGAATTTTGAGCAATGGAAACGGTCCCTGCGCTTTGTCCTTCGGGAGTTGCTTCTTTTCCGGTATATCGGATAGCAAGTCCAGCCGTCGTTTGATTTGCCGGCTTTCCGGTCAAAATCTGGCCTTCCCCTCGGCCTTCCTCACCATTGATGGTACCATCAACATCTTTTCCTTGAGTCGATTGTTCGGTCACATTGGCAACTTTTGATAAAACCCCAGCAGTCGAACTTGCGACTGAAAACTCATGTTTGCTGCCAAACTCTGTATGTTCCAGTCGAATAATATCATCATTACCCCTACTCAGGTTTACATCCAAACCTGCCTGCTTCATCGATTTTTCCAGTTCATTGAAGTTGGTTTCAGCACTTTCACCTTTGATGGTGGTAAAGGAAACCGTTTTACCGCCTTCTCTAATAGTAATCGTTTCTCCGGCATCAATGATTTCCTGTGTCAAAGCTGAGGTTCCCGCATAAGAACTTTTAGTCGCCACTTGACTGATCTTGACCTCATAGCCACTGACCGGAGAAGTGATGGTGTCAGGGGCCGCACCCACAAATTGGAGCCCATCCCCTGTGGCAACCCCATTAGCGCCACGACTTCCATCTAAAAGACGTTTCGTACCAAATTGAACGGTTGAAGAAATACGATCAATGGTCGCCAATGCGTTTTTGATTTCCGCTTGATCCGCGGCAAGCATTTTTTCATCATTGACCCCTTCGTTTGAAGCATGAACCGCCAATTGACGAACATCAACTAACAGACGATTCACCTCTTGAAGGGAACCTTCTGCAGTTTGCACCATATTGATCCCGTTTTCAGAGTTCTCAATAGCCTGATGTAAGCCTGAAATCTGAGCGCGCATCGTTTCAGAGACAACTAATGCGGCAGGACCGTCAGCGGCTTTGTTGATTTTTAAACCTGAGGACAAATTCTCCAAGGTTTTGGATGTTGCTTGACCTATTCGCTCTAACTGTCTTTGAGTATTGAGTGAACTAACATTGTGGTTTACTTGCATTCCCATAATAACCTCCTTTTAGTATTAGAAGTAATCATCCATGATTACAATAGTTTGCATCGTTAACAAACGATGCGGGTTGGTAAAAATACAATTTATTAAAATAACAGACTGCTCTTATTATAAGGTATGAAGGCCACCAATAAGGGTGAGCCGATGTAGGTTTACCAGGACCATGATCCCCGGGCAAATCCCCTTCGTCCCACAATATTGATATCCGTCATACTCATTCACTTGCTTGGCGTATTCACTACCCTTGAATGAAGAATAATATTGCTTGTTTTGAGGAGCACTCTGCTCTCCTCACTGGAATCTACAGCGTAAAAATCTTTCCTTTCCCTATTCTGCGAAATGGTCCATTTTCTACTCTCACTGGTAGGCCGGGATTACATGCCCGGCAAAGTGAGGAGCACGTAGTCCCCTTCTATCACTTTCTTACAAAACCAAGACAAAATTGTAGGGTGGGTAGCGCAGCGTAGTCCACCCTCCTCTAACCCATTGAAATCATGATCTGGTCGGTCCCGCCTTAAGTAGGGTACTTTCCTTCGGGACATAAGATTGCCTTCTGAAAATCAAAAAACATCTTGGGCAAAAAAGGCCAGGAATCAGGATCTCCCTCGTCTATAGACGTTCATTTAAATAAATTCACTGGAATCTAACCCATTCAGGATGGAGTGCAAAAGCTTGCTTTTGCTAAATACAAAGAAAGGCTTTCGTCTTTCTGGCCAAAGCAAGCTTTGGCACTCCTGAAAAGGCTTTCGCCTTTCTGGCCAAAGCAAGCTTTGGCACTCCTGAAAAGGCTTTCGTCTTTCTGGCC
>JBBCAX010000187.1:0-4782 GCA_051382335.1 Deltaproteobacteria bacterium TL4 | reverse complement strand
ATATTTTCCGAATTCCTCTAGAATCTGCTTCATGTTTCTCCTGTTTTTGCTAAGTTAATCTTTGTGGAAAAAGACAACTCTTTACGGGAGAAACACCGCCATATTCAATCCAATTCTTCTGTTTTTTCAATTTTTACATACCACTCATCTTTCGGTAGAATTTAATTTCATGCACGGGTATTGTCCTTGAGGGAGGAGCGTTGCCAGCCGGTTGGGAGGTCAGCCATGAAGCCAATCAAGGCGGATGGCATATCGTTTCCGATGATGTTTCTGAGGGCACCTACAGCTTGAGATCCGATGCGATCACTCATGGTCAATTAGCAGCGGTTGCTTTCAGTGGAACCTTTCTGCAAGGAAACGTTAGTTTTGATTTAAGGGTCTCGAGTGAAATTGACTACACGAGTGGAGGGACGGATTATCTGCTCTTCCTCATTGATGGTGTAAATAAAGGCTATTGGTACGGAGCGATCAACTGGAAAACCCTCAGTTTTCCAATTTCAGCAGGAGCACATACCCTGATCTGGGCCTACGTGAAGGATGCCTCAGACCATTTTTATAACACAGGTGCCTCGGATGCTACCTGGATTGACGGGGTACAACTCCCTTTACCAGCACCTGTTGACAGCACTCCGCCGACGGGTTCCATTACCATCAATAATGGAGCCGGTTCCACCGATTCAACTTCTGTGACTTTGGCTCTTTCCGCCACGGATAATAGCAACACGGTATCTTCCATGCGTTTCAGCAACGACGGAACTAACTGGAGTGCCTGGGAATCGTATGCCGTCTCTAAAACATGGAGCCTCACCAATCAGGAAGAAACCAAAACCGTTTACGTTCAATTCAAGGATGACTCCGGAAATAGTTCCAATAGCTATAAGGATACTATCATTTTCGACATAAACACCCCACCTGTCGCTGATGCTGGAAATGAGAGGGGAACCGTTATCGGGCAAACAATCTCCCTGGATGCTTCAAACAGCAGGGACCCAGATGGGGATACCCTCACGTACCAATGGGAAATCACAACAGCGCCTCAAAACAGTATGAGCACGCTCACAAACTCAAATACGGCCACTCCTTCCTTTATCCCTGACTTGGCTGGTTCATACACCTTCACATTAACGACCCGTGACGGCGTGGTCAATTCGACCGACACGGTCACCATCACCGTCTCGTTAGCGGGGAACACAGAATTCACACTACCCACATCAGATGCCAGCAGTGCGCTCACTATCAAAAACATTGAGGGGGCCACCTTGTTTAAAGTTCGGGGCGACGGCGTTCTGGATTTCCCTGGAATCACAAGAAGCCAAAGGAATGCCATCGTCTCTCCTCTCAGCGGGATGCTGATTTATCAAACCGATAACAATCAGGGATTCTATCAGTTTAACGGGACTGTTTGGAGTAAGCTCTCCTTCGTGTTAGTGGATAATTAGTCGCTGTCGCGAAATGTTGAATTTTTAATATTTAATGTTGAAGTTAATTAGTGGCGTTAAAAAAACTCTATAAAATCAGCAGCATTTTTTTAATTAAACATTCAAAATTCAACATTAAGCATTTCGCGACAGCGACTAATTAGCGGCAAGCAGAAGAAAAGACTGGGTTATGAGCTGTTGCGTTGTTTTACGAAAAACAATGATCTAAAGGAGATTTAATGAAAAATGGATTGAGAACACTACTGGTGTTTTTTTTACTTTGGGGACTGCCGGCGCTCTCTCTGGCGAATGACATGGAATTCACCTTGCTCACCTCTGATGTCAACAGTGCGTTGACGGTAAAAAAGGCCGATGGGACTGTCGTGTTTAAAGCTCGAGGTGATGGTGTATTACACCTCCCAGGCATTACCAAGGCCCAACGGGTTGCTATCGCATCGCCAACCGCAGGGATGCTCACTTATCAAACCGATGACACTCCCGGTTTCTATTTTTTCAATGGCACCCAATGGGGAAGACTGGCCTCTTTGCCGAAAAACTCAGCGGTGAGTGTGGCTTTCAGCGATACCGACGTTGATGGCGGACAGGTTACTGGCGCAGTGACAGTCACCAAAGCCGCTAATGAAAGTAGTCTTACCCACTATGTTCTGTACTGGGGCAGTAATGCCACCACTAAGTTAGCGGGTCAGTCAGCGATAACGACTCTGGCAAAAACAGGTTTGAATTTGACGCATACGTTCTCAGACAATACAGCCATTCCAAGTGGAGCGACCTACTTGCTGGTTTTCACGAAAAATGCGGACGGGGAGATGAGTACGGGAGTCAACGTGACTATTACGGATAAATTCATTCCCACGCAAACCGCAACGAGCATGGCTTTCAGCGATACAAACATTGATGGCGGCCAGGTTGCTGGCGCAGTCACCATCATCAAAGGCAGCAATGAAAGCGCTCTTACCCACTATGTTCTGTATTGGGGCAGTAATGCCACGACTAAATTAGCAGATCAATCAGCCATTGCAACTTTGGCAAAGACTGGATCGAATATAACGTATACATTTTCAGCCAATACAGCCATTCCAAGTGGAGCGACAAACTTGCTGGTCTTCACGAAAAATGCGGATGGGGAGATGAGTACGGGAGTCAACGTGGCCGTCACGGATAAATCCATACCCACACAAACTGCGACCAGTGTGGCTTTCAGCGATACGGATTTAGATGGCGGACAGGTTGCTGGCGCAGTCACGATCACCAAAGCCGCTAATGAAAGTAGTCTTACGCATTATGTTTTGTACTGGGGCAGTAATGCTACGACTAAATTAGCAGGTCCGTCAGCGATAACGACTTTGGCAAAAACAGGTTTGAATTTGACGCATACGTTCTCAGACAATACAGCCATTCCAAGTGGAGCGACCTACTTGCTGGTCTTCACGAAAAATGCGGATGGGGAGATGAGTACGGGAGTCAACGTGGCCGTCACGGATAAATCCATACCCACACAAACTGCGACCAGTGTAGCTTTCAGCGATACGGATTTAGATGGCGGCCAGGTTGCTGGCGCAGTCACGATCACCAAAGCCGCTAATGAAAGTAGTCTTACGCATTATGTTTTGTACTGGGGCAGTAGTATTACGACTAAATTAGCGGGGCAATCGGCAATAACGACTTTGGCAAAGACGGGATCGAATTTGACGCATACATTTTCAGCCAATACTGCCATTCCAAGTGGAGCGACCTACTTGCTGGTTTTCACGAAAAATGCAGATGGGGAGATGAGTACGGGAGTCAACGTGGCCATCACGGATAAATCCATACCTACACAAACAGCGACCAGTGTGGCTTTCAGCGATACGGATTTAGATGGCGGACAGGTTGCTGGCGCAGTCACGATCACCAAAGCCGCTAATGAAAGTAGTCTTACGCACTATGTTCTGTACTGGGGCAGTAATGCAACAACTAAATTAGCAGGTCAGTTAGCCATTACAACTTTGGCAAAGACGGGATCGAATTTGACGCATACGTTTTTGGACAATACAGCCATTCCAAGTGGAGCGACCTACTTGCTGGTCTTCACGAAAAACACAGATGGGGAGATGAGTACGGGAGTCAACGTGGCCATCACGGATAAATCCATACCTACACAAACTGCGACCAGTGTGGCTTTCAGTGATACGGATTTAGACGGCGGCCAGGTTGCTGGCGCAGTCACGATCACCAAAGCCGCTAATGAAAGCACTCTTACTCATTATGTTCTGTACTGGGGCAGTAGTACTACGACTAAATTAGCGGGGCAATCGGCAGTAACGACTTTGGCAAAGACGGGATCGAATTTGACGCATACGTTTTTGGACAATACCTCCATTCCAAGTGGAGCGACCTACTTGCTGGTCTTCACGAAAAACGCAGATGTGGAGATGACAACAGGAGTCAGTACTACGATTAATAAAACTACCATCGATACTGTCACGAACCTCATGTGGCAGGATAATGACTATACAGGCAGGCATGATTGGGCTAATGCGATCAGTTATTGCGATAATCTTGATCTTGCTGGCTATTCCGATTGGCGACTCCCCTCAAGCGGTGAATTATCTGGTTTGTATGCGAGAAGAAGCATCCTTCGTTCTTATCGGTCGTCGTACTATTGGTCGTCCACTACCTACGCTTACCATACGAGCGGTGCGTGGGGCGTGTACTTCAGCTATGGTGGCGTGGACGGCAGCAATAAGACTAATACGTACTATGTCCGTTGCGTCCGAGGTGGACAGTGAGTGGGTTATTTGGCATTTGATTATTTAAAAAAGGGGGTACAGGGGCTTGCCCCTTGTCGAATTTTTTTTTGTAAGGCTTCCGGTAGGCTGTAGAATTGGCTAGATTAGGAGACTATCAGGACATCGAATGGAAGATCAAGCACTCACTGATGTTCAAGGTTGGCAAATCAGATTTCCACCAACCCTTGGATTTTAGGTGGGTTACGCTTCGCTAACCCACATCTTAGATGTCCAGATAAATTTCCGCTGGGAGCGCAGGCGTCCCGCCTGCTTTTGCGGGCAAGATGCCCGCTCTCCCAGGAAAAAACTTTTCTGGAGAAGTATTGGCTATAGTCATCGTTTCGCCAAAAGGCAGCTATCTTTGAAATCCGGCTTCGACTCCGCTCAGCCTCCGAGTGCGTTCCCTGAGCGAAGTCGAAGGGACATTGGCGAAACGATGACTATAGCCCGATTGCTCAAGAAGCACACTCAAAAGAATTGGGAGAAAAAGTTATGAATGCCGCAGAACAATTACGTCTTGAAGGACGACAAGAAGGACGACAAGAAGGACGACAAGAAGGACGACAAGAAGGACG
>JBBCAX010000186.1:0-35375 GCA_051382335.1 Deltaproteobacteria bacterium TL4 | reverse complement strand
GCATTTTTGGCGAGTTGGGTGATAACATATACAAAATACCGTTAATTGAGGATGAGAATAAAAGCTGTTTGAATGCAGTTCCTATCTTTATTCATTTTTTTCTTTTTTTCAACTACTCAATGTCAGTCTATTTCATAATTTTTCCATTTGGGCAAGGCTCAGGTCATCATAAATCGCATCAATAGTTTAGTCTTTTGAAGGGACATATGATAAGGGGCATATCTGTCTTTTAAGTCGATGTTCAGGGATTTGATCAGGGTACTTTTCTTATGGGAAAAACTGTCGAAACTGGCTTTTCCATGAGACTTACCCATGCCACTGTGTCCTACGCCTCCGAACGGGAGATTGAGCGGAAGGCTATGGCTCAAGGTATCGTTAATGCAGACACCGCCTGAAGAAGTTTGCCGCAATATCTTTTCCTGCAGCGATTTATTTCTTGAAAAAAGATAAATACACAAGGGTTTGGGCTGATCATTGATCCTGTCAATAACCTGCTCTATGTGATCATATTCAAGGATCGGCAAAATCGGACCAAATATTTCTTCCTGCATGACAGGATGCTCCCAATCAATTTGGTCAATCACCGTAGGCTCAATGTATTTGGCTGGAACATCAACCGTTCCTCCTATCAAGACATTCGCCTTCTCCAATAACCTGCTCAAACGCAGGACATGGGCCTTATTGATGATTCTGGCAAAGTCCTGGCTTTCAAAGGCGTTTTCTCCATAAAAGGTGAGGAGTTCCTTTCTAAGCGCGTTAATGAACTTATCCTTGATTTTCCTATGAATCAAAACGTAATCCGGAGCGATACAGGTTTGTCCCGCATTAAAAAATTTTCCCCAGGCCACTCTTCTCGCAGTCACCGCGATTGAAATATTCGTATCAATAAGGCATGGGCTTTTGCCTCCCAACTCCAAGGTGACAGGCGTCAGATGGTTAGCCGCTGCCATCATGATTTTGCGTCCTGTCGCGGAACTTCCTGTGAAAAAGATATGATCCCATCGTTGTTCCAAAAGCAGTTGAGTCTCTTCCACACCTCCTTGGACAACCGAAAGATATTGAGGTTCAAAATAGTCATGGATCATCTGCGCAATCACTTGGGACGTAAAAGGCGCCAACTCTGAAGGCTTTACCACGCCGCAATTTCCGGCGGCAATCGCGCCAACCAAGGGTTTGATCGCAAGATCAAAAGGATAATTCCAGGGACTGATGATCAGGATACTTCCGAGGGGGTCCGAATAGATGTGACTTGTGGCGGGCAATTGTCCCAACGGGGTTTTCAATTTTTCAGGTTTTGACCAGGCTGTCAGATTTTTTAAACACCATTCAATTTCGGTTAATATGAGTCCAATTTCCGCATAGGCTTCCATTTCCGGTTTATTCAGATCCTGATGCAGCGCTTCCAATATTCGGCTTTCATAACTCTTGAGCGCTTTCTTTAGTTGAAGCAACTGTTTCTTTCGAAAGGAGAGGTTCCGTGTCTCTCCCAATCGAAAATAATTTTTCTGAAGCTGATTGATTTCACTAATAATGTTTATTTTTGTCATCGAACTCCTCCTGATAACCGTCGTTTACTGATACAGACTATAGACGTTCATTTAAATAATTTCATTGGAATCAATGTGGAGTACCAAAGCTTGCTTTGGCAAAATTCAAAGAAAAGCTTTGGCTTTTCTGGTCAAAGCAAGCTTTGACACTCCTAATAATGAGTCGATTAGTGGTGTCCGAGCATAGAAGTTGAGCTTAAGCACCCCCTACATCACATTCTCGGACAGCCACCGAGTAGTATACTTCTATCAAAATTTGTTTAACAGGTCAAATACAGACAGTTCTCAGGTTATGTTAGGCCAATTTCCGACCTGCAGACGTTCACTTTAACACATTCAATCTTATGATCCTCTGTTTTTGAACTATCGATGTTCATTTAAATAGATTCAGAAAATTCCTCCTGTTGCGTGATCCGTTTAAACAACGCTGTTTCAGGAGTGCCAAAGCTTGCTTTGGCCAGAAAGGCGATGGCCTTTCTTTGCATTTGGCCAAAGCAAGCTTTGGCACTCCACAATCCAGGTTAGACTCAAAGGAATTATTTAACTGAACGTCTATCTGCCCTTTTTAAGGCAGGCGGATCCTCATCATTGGCTTAAGGCAAAGAAATTTTTCCTAAACTCAGCACCTCTGTATTTCCTGTTACTCCAGGAAAAGTGAGGGTATTGCCACAAAGCAACTCATTTGCTAAAACTGCAAAACTGATCGCCTCACGAGCATCAGGATGCATTCCCAGTTCAGAAAACTCGTGACATTCCACCTCGGGTAACAGTTGTTGGATTTGAAGCATTAACGTCTCGTTATGAACGCCGCCCCCGCTAAAATACACTTCCAAAGAACCCGCCGGAAGAAAAGTTTGATAGGCCTGTTGAATAGAATGGGAGGTTAAGGCAGTCAATGTCGCAACAACATCTTCTGGACTCAATCCCAGCCTTTGGACTTGCGGGAGCACCTTTTCGAAATAATTATGGCCAAAATATTCTCTGCCTGTGGATTTGGGAGGAACTTGGAAAAAATAGGGATCGTTCAACAGGTGTCCTAGCAGTTTTTCGTGAATTGTTCCTTTGGCGGCATACCGTCCTTCGGGATCATAATTTAATTCGGAGTTAATGAGGCGCTCGACCGCTAAATTGATGAGAACATTTGCCGGACCGGTATCAAAGGCCAGAACGGCTTCGGACTTTCCTGACTTTGGTAGATAGCACAAATTGCTCATTCCACCCAGGTTATGTAAAACTCTTTCTTTGCCAGAGTGTCCGAAGAGTAAATAATCCACATAGGGAACCAAGGGGGCCCCTTCTCCCCCGCCCGCAATATCTTTGGTCCGAAAATCGGAGATGGTCACAATGCCCGTCCGCGTCGCAATTTGATCTCCATCACCAATTTGTAAGGTTGCGTTTAAGACTCTACCATCCCAGCCTTTGGTCTGGGGGCAATGATATAACGTTTGTCCATGAGTCGCAATCGCATCAATGTGCTCAGCAGGCTCTTCCCAAATTTTGAGTTGAGCCTTAATGACCTCCGCAAAATATTGGCCTAAGTCAATATGCAGGGTACATATTTGATCCACAGAGGAGCGTTCAGGAATCATTTGTTGTTGAATCTGAGCTTTTAATTGGGGAGGAAAAGGCAGTGTCACGAATTTTTCCATCTCAACACTCATCCCCCTCCCTGCTCCGGTTAGAGAAACTAACGCAAGATCAATCCCATCAAGAGACGTCCCTGACATCAGTCCCAAAATTCGTCTTTTGTCTTTTTGTCCGCTTTCCACCAGCTTTGACCAGCCTTTTGCTTTCATTTTTTAAACCTTTATCGTATTATGAATAAACTTATCTTGAAAACCTCTTAGGATCTGATAATTATTGAGACATCATACATAAAGTTCAAAAGAAGAAAATTCATTTTTTTGGCGACAGGGAAAAATTCATTACTTTAGGAGAGATGATACAAAGATTATGAAAAATCTGATTGATTCCATTTATGACCATATCATTGCTCCGATCATTCATAGCGTTGCGCCTGTCCCTCAAGTGAGTTGGGGCGTCGCCATTGGAACCTTTGTGGGGTTGACGCCAACAATGGGAATTCAAATGTATATTTCCTTCCTCATTTGGAGTATCTGCCGTTATGTGTTTCGCTTTAATTTTAACTTGCCGGTCGCCGTAGCCATGGTTTGGATCACCAATCCGATTACAGTCATCCCGGTTTATTATGTTTTTCTTTTGACAGGAAACTGTGTTTTACGGTGGCTGGAGTTTGCGGGAAAGCCCTTAAGTTATGAACACTTCAAATCCGCCTTTGAGCAAATTGCTCAACTTGAAAGTTCTTGGGCGGTGGTAGTTGAGGGAACACGCTTCCTCTTGGTTGACTTAGGTTTTCCTATGATGATTGGAGGGCTTTGCTATGCGCTGCCCAGTGCCGTTATCTCATTTTTTCTAACACAACATTTTTTACTGCGTTATCGTAAGTATAAGGCGGCGCAGTTGAATATGGATTACGAAGAATGGCGGCGAACTTATGAATCCTCAGGGACAAAGAAAAATGGCTCCAACTCAAAACAAAATCCACAGCAATGACGCGGCCGTTCAGGAGTGGGTCGCTCAGCAGCAATTTTCAAAAATATGGACCCATTTTCAGGAGCAGGAGCAACACGCCTCCTCCCCACAGGAAGACTATTATCGACTGGGAAATTTGTTCTATGAAAGCACCCACTTGGAACAAGCGGCTCTCGCTTGGAAAAAATCGGCACAGCTTTCCAGTACGACTCAAAATCAAACACCCCTTGTGGAACCTCAACCGTTATATCCGCTTAAATACCTTTTTGGGAGAGCCATCAGTTCCACGTTGTTGATCATTTTCGGATTTTATCTTTTGATTTTTACCTTTTTCCCTCGGCACGATCAACTCACTTTAGAAAGGCTTTTAAGCGCTATGGCTCAGAAACACCAGTCCGCATGGGATCGTTTCTGGAACTCGGAACGCCCCTCTCATGAGCAGAGAGTCCGCTATATGGAAGCTGATGAAGTCTGGCCGCATTTACTGAGAAAAATGGAAGAAATGTTTGGAGCAAAGGCAGAAGAACAGGGAAGTGTTGCTTCAGAATTTCTTGAATGGCTGCAGAAATATAATCAGGGGCTTTCTCCTGAAGAACCTGTCAATTATTATCTGCTGGCAGGCAAGGGTTTTTTCAATGACCGAAAATTCGATGACGCCATTCAAACTTATAAAGAAGGCCTTCGTGTTGAAACCTCCCGGGTGCAATTAGGCAAACTCTACCAGGAATTAGCGACAACCTACTACTATCAAGGCTATCAACTCGAACCGGATGGGCTGGCCACCTATAATCTGCCCTTGATCAAGGCTTCCATCAAGGCCTACCACCAAGCGGAAGAATACGTAGAGGGACCTTATCTTTATGGGAATATGGGTTGGGGCTATTATTTGATCGGAAACTTCGACAAGTCTATTTATTACAGTAACAAAGCACTGGAGCTCACGCCCGAGCTGAATTATGTGCGTATGAATTTGGGGATAACTTTCATCCGCATGTTCCGTTATCAGAACGCTTTTGAGGCTTATGACAGTATCTCAAAATATCAACCGGATGTCACGGAATACGAAGGAGGAATCAGAGATCTCAAGGAGCTGGATCGTGAAACGCCAGGCAAATATCCTTTCATTCACTTTATATTGGGGTACCTCTATTTTGCCCAGGATAAATACGCTCTTGCCCAACAGGAAATCCTGTTCTTTTTAGGCCAACCCTTCCCCGAAGCCCTCTGGAAGCAAAAAGCGCAATGGCTTCTGAAACACATGGAACGTCAGGTTTCTAAACCATAACACCATTGGCTTTGTAAAATGCTGTCAACAAAGGATCCGTTTGGGCATATTCCTTGACTCTGAGATACAGATCCAAGACTTTATCCTCTGCTAATTTTCTGTTTGGGAATCTTTTGGAATACCATTCCAAGGCCTCTTCGCTCAAAAGCGGATCGTTACTATCTATTGCTTGTGACATTTCTCTCCTTAAATATATTGAAAGGATTAAAGAAAAATGCATAGCCCCAAAGGACTATCCGAAAACTTCCATCTCCCCCGAAGGGTTTATCGCAAGGCATCGCTATAAAAAACACGCAGTTTGAGGGGTGCCGCTTCGCTAACCCCTCCTACCACCCCATTCTCGGATGAACACCTGGTCGACGCGGGCAAAACCGAGACTCTGCCGTGATTATATTCATTTTAATACGAATGGCAATGACTTTCTAATGAGGACGTTCACACGGCAACAGGTTTCAGCGCACGTAGAGAAATACCGCATCACCCGAGTTGATGTGTCAAAATCCCTGCTTTCGCGTCAAGCGTGCTTGCCAACTCAAGGACTCGCCTATGGTAGTGAAAAGCAATATCTGCGTACTGGCCGCTGTTTGGAGGACTCAACCAAACGCTCGACGGTTTGACTTTCCTCAAGGTTCATGAAGGATTCCGCGCTAAAAGCTTCTGGCGGAATCTTATGTCTGAGATCCTCAATCACCGCTTTGAGCCTCTCAATTTCGAGAGGATTACTGGGGGGTGCCCATATTATGTTCCCCATCGATAAAAAACGTGAAATATGAAGAAAAACAGGCTATTGTTATCACACCCCATTAGAATGATCTTGAATCTCAAGCCTGAACGCTTCGAGGTTGTAATGCGGAGGAAGCAAAAAAAACGTGCTGCTTAGACGTAAATCTTTGTTGAGTGAAAAATGACTATGAGTTTTTATCAGAAATTAGAGGCCTGTGTTCAGAAAAAAAAGAGCATGCTTTGCGTTGGCCTGGATCCTGTTTTGGATCGTATCCCCATTTTTTTGAACCAGTATAGTAATCCCGTGTTGCGGTTTTTGAAGGAAATCATCAATGCCACCAAGCCTTGGGCCGTTGCGTATAAACCCAATTTTGCTTATTTTGAGGCCTTGGGACATGAAGGCCTGAAAACCTTGACGGAAGTCATTGAAATGCTTCCAGAAGATAGTGTGATCATCGGGGACGCAAAACGGAGTGATGTGGGGCATTCTGCCCAAATGTACGCAAAAGCCGTGTTTGAAACTTTTCATTGTGATGCGGTTACCGTTAGTCCTTATCAAGGGCATGATGCGATCCAGCCCTTCCTGGATTACAAGGATAAGGGAACCTTTCTGCTGTGCCTGACCTCAAATCCCGGTGCCGATGATTTTCAACTTCCTCATGACTTATATTTACGGGTTGCGGAAAAAACGCGGGACTGGAATACTAACAAAAATTGTGGACTGGTCGTAGGCGCAACTCATCCCGGGCGAGTGAAAAAGATCCGTGAGGTCTCAGGCCCCATGCCTTTTTTGATTCCAGGAATAGGCGCGCAAGGGGGGAGTTTGGAGCAGACACTGAAATTCGCTGATGATGGGAGTGGTTTTCCCTGTTTGATTAATGTTTCACGCAGCGTCTTGTATGCGTCAAAAGGACAGGATTATGCCGAAGCTGCGGCAAAAGAAGCACAAAAATATTATCATGAGATCAATACCCTTCTTAATTATAAAACAGCATAATTGACCTTAAGCCTGATTCCCGTTTTCAGGTATCCACACAAGGCAGAACACATCATGATTTCAAGGGGGGCGAAAGCCAACAAGAGCTTGACTCCCTCAAACAAGAAGGAGAGCTGTTCTACCGCATGATAAATAAAATTGACATTCAATGAACAGGCATTTTAAGGGTATAGTGATTCAACCGATTTAATATTCACCTCAAACTTTAGTATGTTTTATGACCATTGACCATAAAAATGAAATGTCTTCTGAGTTATTACCTCTTGACGGAATTCGTGTGTTGGATTTTACCCAGTATTTACCAGGCCCTTACGCAACGTTTATCCTGACGACTTTAGGCGCGGAAGTCATTAAAGTCGAGCCCGCCAGCGGAGAACCCGCCCGTAATTTGCCTCCCTTGTTTGAACTCCTCAATCGGGGGAAAAAAAGTGTTGTTGTCGATTTAAAGAGTGAGGTTGATCAGCACAAACTCAAAGCCTGCCTTCCTTCGATTGATATCATCATCGAAGGCTTTCGACCGGGTGTGATGCAAAAATTTGGCCTCGGTTTTTTTGATATCCGGTCCCAATATCCACAAATCATCTACTGTTCCATGAGCGGCTATGGGCAAGCGGGTCCCAATGCTGATTATCCAGGACATGACCTCAATTATCAAGCCATCACTGGGGTTTGTCACATGGAACGCGATCAGGAAGGACACCCTCGAGGAACGCTACTCCCTATTGCGGACCTTTCTTCTTCCTTGAATGCTGTCTGCAGTCTCCTTGCGGCACTTTATGCCAGGCAGAACGATGGCAAAGGGCGGTTTATTGATGTAGCACTGACCGATACGGTTTGTTCCTGGGTACAAATATGGTATGAAGGACTCCACCCGGAGCATGCCAGACTTGGGGATGCCCTGACCTTCGCCAGTCAATGGCTGGAAAAGCAGTCACAAAAAGCGGCCGTAAAAAAGAACAACAGGTTCGAATTGCTTCAAACGGTATTAACGTCGCCTGGCAGTCTTAAATGGGCCCATCGCTTTGACCAATGGATACAGACTCAACCCATGCTTCAGGAAATAGAGCGGTTGCGACTGTACTATTTACCGCACTATAATGTTTTCCAAACAAAAGACGCTCATTATCTGAGCATTGGAATTGTTGATGAAGACAAGTTTTGGAGGGTTTTGTGTGAGAAATTGGACTTGAAACCCATTGGACATTGGCCCTTGCCGGTTCGTGGTTTGGCTGCCATTCCGTTGCAACGTAAAATTCGTAAGATCATCGCCAAAAAGACCTTGGCGGAATGGTTAGAACATTTCGTCCTCTCTGAAGTTCCTGTATTTCCGGTACTCCCACCCAGGGAAGCCGTGAACAATCCACAGCTCAAAACCCGTCCGGTTCTCAGAAAGGGCGTGCTCAATTCTCCACTTCCCCTGGGACGTGTCCCTTCCGAGGCTCCCCCCCTGTTAGGGGAACATACGGAGGAGTTTTTTGAGCGTTTTGGTGAACGGTGAAAACGGCAGGAATCCGGGGGGCTGAATCAAAATAAGGAGGCACTGAGTTTCACCTTGTATTTTTGAGCAACATCCAGGACCAGTTTTTCAAATTCCACAGGTTCGTAGCCCATCTTATTCACGAAGGCTCGGATCGTCATAAATTCCCGATAATCAAAGTCCCCATCACACATGGTGATCTCTAATAAACACCTCAGCAACTGCTTGGTTAAACGAGGCCCTAGCAGAATCGCGGGTAAGGTATCTACTGACATCTTGATTGCTTCATCCTTTGCTGAGGCTATGAGCATCGGATCATTTTCCAGCAGATCGAAAATATCACTCACATAGGGTATTTCTTTTTGATGGACAAAACTATCGGCATAGATCAGCTTAAAAAACAATGTTGAGATGCTGTACCGATCATCTTTACTCAACTTCAACAAGTCTCTAAAAAAGCGAACATAGTCCATGAATCCTCAAAAGGATGAATTCGTTTACACGCTAAATGCCAATACCCGTGAATGAAATCATGTTCGTAGTTCCGCCTTTAGGCGGTAAGCCTTGCAGAAAAGCCGCCTAAAGGCGGAACTACGAACTTTTCACAAGGACTTCAGAAAAACTCGCTATAATTTTATAAGTGGCTGTAATTAAAATACTTATTATTATTTTCAAAATTTCATTCACGGGTATTGCGCTAAATGCTATTCGTATTTTTTCAGATAAATCTCTTTTTGAATTAGTCAAACACCGTATGTTTGTCAATCTAAATAAAATCAAACTTGCCTTTCTTTTACATTAAAAAAGTTCCCACTGGATTAAGTTAAATAGATTTGTTAGAAGGTTCCTATAAATATTGATTATGTGCTTGTTTCATCCCCCAAATCGTATATCTTTGACCATTACAAGCTCTTGATGGCCTTTGGAAAACCGAGATATTTATTGATAAAAAAGAATCATGGCTGAAACTCCAACCAAGAAACGTGCGCTAAAAGTTGTAAGAAATCTACATCCGATCGCTTTACATCTGGTTAAAGCTTACGAGACCTCCTTCAGGATGGGATTTTTACTGAATAAGGAAAAGGCAATGATGGGAAGTTCGAACCTTGGTTATGCCTTGCAACCTGCGGCGATTGGACGTTTACGCAGAATATTGGAGGAGGATAAAGAAATGACCTTTCTGCCTCTTTCCTTATCACAATTCGAAAATGATAATTCCTTAGCGGAAAAATTGTCGATCTTGACGGGACAAAGTGTCCTGGAATATCTGGGAGAGTCTCTCAAAAAGCTGACCAAACAATTGATTCCTCTTTTGTTAACCGTAGATGTTCAGGATACAAGCGAACACAATCGGGAGCAGATTATTCGGCTCTTCCAGCGTTCTATCCTCAAAGGCCCCGCAAAGGGCTTGACCGCGTTTAAATTATTACGGCAGATTCAACAAAACCTCATGGCGGTGCGCCAACGCATGCAGCTCGAACTGGACATGCTCAGTCGAGTTCGTAAAAACACCATTTCGATGAACGATTGTTTTCATGCTTTGAGTGCCCCGACTTCCCTTGAAGTGAGAGGGCGTATTTCAACAGCGGAATCGATTCACCTGACACTGCAAATATTAGATAAAATTAAAAAAAGCGCTTTTTCAGGAACCTTTCACCCCAAGATCACCTTGGACCGTTCTATTCAAAATCTGAAGTCTTGGGGGCCGGGCACTCCTCCACGAAAATTCGTAATCAAAGAACATCCTGTTAAAGGCAAAATTCCAGTCCCTAATGAGAAACTCAAAGAACAACTCGCAATCTTCAAGGAATCCGCAGAACGTATTACCAATAAACAATTTAAGCCCATAAATTCCAAGGAGTTGTTTGACGAAGTTGTCAAAGAGTTGAAAAAATATTGTCGGACGGATGCGCCCGAAGCAAAGAAACAGGGGGCTGTCAATGAAGTCCAGAAGGATCAGCAGGAAGGGGCGTCTTCGGAGACCTTGCCTGAAGTGGTCCTTTCTGTAGAGTATGCCAATGTTCTGAGCTTGCCGGAAATCATCAGGTTTTATAAGGAAAAACGTCAGGATAGTGAGCTTTTTTTACTCCAGGGGTTATATTTTGAGCTGGCGGCTGCTCAGTTGATTAACTCAAAAATGCTGACTTATGAGCATATCGCGGAATTACGGGAGCTATTAATCGTACTTCAGATAGACCTGAGTCATGCTGTTGATTTGTACCAGGAGGAAGTCGAACATGTGATTGAAGCCATTGAAACATTTACCAAGAAAGCAGGCGTTCAATCAAACGTAGATGAAATCAATCACATCTTGCTACCAGCCGCTTCAACTAAGGGAAAAACCATATTTAAAGCCATTGAACTATGGACTAAGGACTATACCAATGTGCTTAAAAAATATGTCATTCTAAACGATGCCATTCAAGCAAAACTGATAGAAGGTCCAGAAAATATTGAGTACATTATCTCCATGACCGTTGAAAACACGATAAAATATATTGAACACCTGCAGGCGATTCACCTGGCATATAAAAAAGGATATATTTCAGATGATCAAAAAGTCCGTCTGCTGGACACGGAACAAACTTCGGATCAGGAAATCGAAAGTATCACCGCCTTCTTCAAGGCAATGGAACAGCATAAATTTGAAAAACAAAGCAAAATGTTTACAAAAGGCATACATTCCTTGTTGGAATATTATCAAGGGCTTTTGGAAACGGATGCCTCCCGCAAAAATCTATATACGCCCATTGTCAAGGGGATGGAAGATCTGTTAGAGCAATCCAATCACAAACAAATCATCCAGGACTTTCTTGAAGGCGCCTTGTATCAGAGAAAGCCGGAACATGTGGACCTACTGGTACAGCGCTTTGGTCATGCGATGCAGTTGAAACTGAAATATGAAAGCTTTAATAAACAATATGGCGAGGCTATGCTGGACCTCACCAAAGCCCTGAAAGGGACTATCGATTTTGAGTTGTATAATGTGATTTTGAACGGTGAGGAAAGTGAGGAAGAGGAGGAGGAAGTTGCTGAAAATGGTCTTTCTTTTGAGGAACTAGACGAAGGAGAAAGCTCTCAAGATCAAAAGATAACAGAAAATCCAGCGGAAGAGTTTGAAGAAATAGCGCAGGATGAGAAGGAACAGAAGTCTTTTGGACTTCTGGAAATGTTAGATGAAATCAATGGTTCTGAAGAAGCCTGTGACATGAATGTTTTCCACAATAATGATAATAGCTTATTTCGAAGATGTCTTCTTAGCTCCTTTCGTCTGGGTTGTGTTAATGAAACCAACATCGGCGATTTAGTAGGTCTGGGATACTGTGTCAACATTATGGTGCACTTTCAAATTTCATTTTTTGCGGCTTTGAGAAAAGTCTTTATTCTGGATGCTGAAATCAATCGCAGTGAAGACGGAACGAATTCTTTGGGTGTTTCAAAGGAACGTGTTGAAGAAATGAAACAGCAATGTGAAGCGATTCTGCTGAAACAGATGCCGATCAGCTTTGCCTTGAAAAATTTGGAAGCCATTTGGCAAACGCTTGATAAAAACAAAGTGATCTCTCGTAATGCCAAGGAAATCGCGGAACTTCAGCAAAAATGGGATGGCAATGTACGAGGAGGAGCCTCTCTGCAACAAAGGTTGAAAAACAACCCTGAAAATGTTGAACTTCTGGAAGAATATAGCAGAAAAGCCAAAGAGGCGGTCACCCAATATCATAATGTGCTGCAAGACATTGCTAACAAACTGCGGGAATGGAAACGGAAGCAAAAAGAACTGCCTAGTCATATTCGTGAATATCAACGCCAAATTATGATTATGGAACGCTCGATTATTCAGACCATGGAAGAAATCAAAACCACGGACCCCCTCAACCTTGAAGATCTTAAAAAGCAAATCCAGGAAAAACAACAACGCTGCGATAAATATCGTAAGATCTTACAGAAATACAAGGCAGATCATCCGGCGATTGTCCTGGAAATTCCCTAAAATATCTGTATGTTAGTCACACTCCTCCGTGGAGTAATTCTTTGATCATGACGCCCAAATTATCGGCATCCAGCGGTTTCCTCATGATGCGCTGCACCCCTGGGCTTCTGGTGTTCTTTTTCATTTTCGCATCACTTAATCCTGTGATCAAGACGATAGGGATATCACTTCGAATAGAAATGATCTCCTTGGCGAACTGTTCTCCAGTCATTAAAGGCATCGTTTGGTCTGTGATGATCAAATCAAACTTACTGGGATCTGAGCGAAACAGCTTTAAGGCTTTATGGGGTTCCATCATCGCTGTGACCTGATACCCTTGTTGTTCCAGCATCTTACGGACTAACTTTGCGAGAATCACCTCATCATCAACAACCAGGATACGTTCATTGCCTGTAATATCACTTGAAATGGAGGGCCGTTCGGTTATATAGGGTTGTTTGTCTATTACAGGAAAATAGATTTTAAAGGCTGTCCCTTTCCCCACAGTACTGTCAACGGTAACAACCCCTTTATGTTGTTTAACAATTCCGTGAGTCACCGCTAAGCCCATCCCTGTTCCCTCGCCAACCCGTTTGGTGGTAAAAAATGGATCAAAAATACGGTCTCTGATTTCAGGGGGAATCCCGACACCTGTATCCTCGACAACCAGCATCAGATAAGGACCTTCCTTTAGCTCATAAGTGAATCGTTCCTGAGCAGAAGGCGTTACTTGCTTGAGTTGCACTGATAAAATGCCTCCAGATTTTTTCATGGCATGTGTCGCATTCGTGCACAAATTGATAATGACCTGGTGAATTTGTGTGAGAGACCCCATAATGGGGCCACAATTTTCGTTAATTTGAGCACGAATTTCAATGGTGCTCGGTACTGTGGCTCTCATCATTTTGAGGGCTTCTTTAATCACAGGCACTATGACAACAGGTTTGTTTTTTTGATCATCCTGTCTACTGAAGGTCAGAATTTGCCGCACTAAATCGGCGGCCCGATTTGCCGCGGTTTCGATTTCACACAAGTCTGAATAGTTTTCTGTATTGTGAGGCAAGTTATTTTTGACAATACTGACGTAGCCTTTGATAGCAAAGAGCATATTGTTGAAGTCATGGGCAATTCCTGCGGCTAAAGTGCCCAGAGCTTCTAACTTTTGGGACTGGCGTAACTGTTCTTCGAGTTGAACTTCATGGGTTACATCATATTTTACCGCAACAAAGTTAATAATTTTCCCTTTTTCATTACGAATCGGAGAAATCGTCATTTCCTCCTCAAAGAGGGTTCCATCTTTTTTCCGGTTGATGACATGACCGTTCCAGACCTCCCCTTGATTGATCGTCTCCCACATCTTTTTGTAAAAAGCCTCATCATGTTTGCCACTTTTGAGAATACTTGCCGATTTCCCGATCACCTCTCCGTAAGAATACCCCGTCACCTGTTCAAACGCGGGATTGATGTATTCAATAATCCCCTCAACATTCGTAATCGCAATGTGTTCGGCTGCTTGTTCGACCGCGGTCGCCAGACGATTTCGTTCTTCTTCGGTTTTCTTCCTTTCGGTTATATCTCTGAGTATTCCAATCGTGTTCCATTTGTCTTTGATTTTTACGGTGGATAACGACAACTCTACAGGAATTTTGATTCCATTTTTTCCAATGCCGGTCAGCTCAATTGTTTTTCCTGAAACCGTCTCTTGATTGACAATGCTAAAAGCCTTGAGTTCTCCTTGATTGATTTCGGCAGCATAGGAAGATAAAGGCAAGTATTGAGCAAATTCCTTCCCAATGATTTCTTCTTGAGTGTACCCAAATATTCGCTCCGCGGCACCATTCCAGAAAAGGACACTACTCTGTTCGTCTATCATCACAATGGCATCCTGAGCCGCAGTACTGATACTCCTGAATTTTACTTCACTATCTTTTAGTTTTTCTTCTGTTTGTTGGTGCGCAAGAATTTCGTGCTGTAACTCTATATTCGTTTGTGCCAGTTCTTGAGTACGTTCCTCGATCCGTTTTTCAAGTTCGTTATGAGCTATTTGAAGTGCATGCTCCGCCCGTTTACGTTCTGCTATTTCATTTTGCAGTCTTACATTTTGAATTTCAAGCTGCTGTTGCATCGCTCGCAAAGACAAGTGTGTTTCGACGCGAGCTAACACTTCCTTGTATTGAAAAGGTTTTGTAATATAATCAACACCGCCCACTTGAAAGGCTTGGACTTTATTTTGAGCATCATCTCGCGCGCTGATAAACAGGATGGGGATGTCACGGGTATGTGCTTTTGCTTTTAGTTGCTGACATAGCTCATAGCCACTGACTTCAGGCATCATCACATCCAGGAGAATCAGGTCGGGAAGCGTCTCGTTGATCTTTTTCAGGGCTTCTTTGGAATTATCACTAGGCCAGACTTCATAGCCCTTCTCAGTCAGCATTAATTCCAACAGCTTTAAATTATTCTCATTATCATCAACAACCAGAATTTTTCCCTTTGTCGTTTCTTTGTCCATGTGATCAACCCTATTTTCCCTGTGTGAATCTTTCCGCGTTGGCTTTGTCAAAAAACCAAAACATTTCTTCCTTACAATAAAAAAGTAACGGAGTAAAGCGCAACACTCTAAAATTTATGATAAGAGGGCTCAAGCATCCGCTGACACGCTCTTAAGGTAAGATTTTGTGCTTTCATTTTTCGCGGCAAAAAACGAAATTGTCGAGAGTAAGGAACAAAAAAACAGGGAGTGTGGGCAGCTACAAAGACTGACTTTTTATGGAGGGGAACTTTGTTTCAGAGCAAGCCTTAACCTCTCATTCGGAAGAGCAAGACAGGGGTGAAATCCAAAAACGCATTTCACCCCATTGAGTTTGATGGCTAGGAGTTATGCTCTGAGCGTTATAGCCTAAAACCGTAAAAGCATGAAGGACAGTCCCATTATGATCGTCGGAATGACGGCATACTTAGCAAGTTGGATTGGAGAAACCCCATCCTCAAAATACCTTGAAAGAATCGCCTGCCCTGCTGGATTGGGCGCATTCGCGATCACGGTGAATCCCCCTCCGGTAACAGCACCTGCGACCACCGCGTATTTAAGTTCTGGAGTAAATCCTGGGACTAAAGTACTGAGGAACGTGATTGCGGCATTGTCGTTGAAAGCGGTCAAAAAGGTTGCACCCAACATCAACGGGACTTCGGTTAAACTGCCTAAAACGGGAGCAATCCACCACGCTTGCATTCCCCCATGAATCACAAGGCCTGCCAGAAAGAAGCCGACAAGTAATGCAGGTTTCAGGTTGGTGCGATTCTGAAAAGGCAATGTTGTTTGAGCAAATCCTAACAGAAAGAGAAAACCTGCGATGAATAAGGCAGGATGATGTGCGTTGATCACAGTCCACGCCAAAAACAGCACATGAACCGCCATAATCCAATTGGGAACCTTTTCTTCTCGACTATCCCAGTAAGGGTCATGGTAGGGCATACGATCTTCTTCTGGAAGTAACTGAGGCAACATTTTTTGCATGACCTTTAATTTAACATTCTCAAACTTTCCATCAAAAGCTTCTTCCACCATCGAAGGTTCAACCCCTTTATTTTTGATCAAGCCCATTAACTGTTTTTTAGCTTTGGTTTTTATCAGACTGGCTTTTTGATCAAACGCGTCTATAAACCCAAGCTCTTTTCCATATTCAATTCGTTCAAACTCCAGTTCCAAATCCTTCTCTTTGATATAATCAGTTTCAAATTCTTTCACTTTTCTGATCTGAACATATTTTTTCCCCAGTTCCAGCATTTCATTCTTGAACATGAGAAAATAAATTGAATTCGCAATGACAATCCCCAAAGCGGCCTTCCATCCAAAATTACCAAGCATATAGCCAAAATCCCAATGCCAGGGCGTTGCGACCATGAGCACCGGAGGCGCGGCAAAATGGGATAAGGTTCCTCCCACGGAAACATTGACAAAAAGGAGTCCAATGGTGGCGTACTTAAACTTTTCACTAGGGCCCAATTTATAAAATTTTTCCCCAAGCATTAATGCGGAGATGGTCATTGCGGCAGGTTCTGTGATAAAGGAACCCAGTAACGGACCTAAGGTCAGGATGGTCAACCACCACACAGACAAGCCGCCGCCAAAAATGTTGGCTATTTTCAGCATGATCAATTCGGATAATTTCAAAATGGGACGGGTAGAAGCGATTGTCATGATGATCACAACAAACATGGGTTCCGTATAATTGACTTTATCACCAATGTAATAAATGAAAGTGCGCCAATTGTAAAAAAAGGCGAGTGCTATTCCAAGAACCAGGGCCCATAGACCAAAGACAACCTCGACTTCTCCAAAAAAATGAAAAATCTCTGCGCCAAAATGCACCGAGTCAGGACTGACTTTCCCCGCTTTTTTCTTTTCTTCATGAGCATGATTCCATTGATGGGCAATATGCAAAAACTTGCTAGTTAAGAAGGTATGAATGATGGCACATAAAAAAATAAGAGAGGCGAACAGGTTAAACGGTTCCTTTTGAATACGGTTTGATAGAATTTCACTGAGACTCGTCATGCCAGCATCCTGATAACTATCCAAACTGCGAGGAAAGACCATATGTTCTACCGAGGAACCTCCCGACGCATAAACCAGGGTTGCCAAGATAACGGTGAGCAAGAAGATAAATCCAATTTTATAGTAACGTGTCATTTTACAACCATTGATTCATTGTTTTTCATCTGGGGGCACTAATACGCTTTTGAAAACTCCGATCGAAGTCATTGCTGTAGTTTATGCGGCCACTACTATCAGCAAAAATCGATGATGACAAGTCTTTATTCTTAACGTTTAGCTGATTTATCTGTTGACGTACCCGCCTTCTCTCTCTTGTACTTAATCCAAGATTTTGATTGCGATATCTCGTCACCTTTGTTAGATAGGTTCCTACTTTTTTTGTTAGACAGGTTCCTATTTTTTTTGTTAACGTTTAATCAAGGCTTTCTTTATGAGTTTGGAAACCACTGCCCGATTACTGACAAGTTGTCCGGACTGCCCGGGTATTGTCGCGTCTGTGACCAGTTTTCTTTTTAATCATGGTGCCAATATTACGGACTTGAATCAATACTCTACCGATCCTGAAGGGGGGACCTTATTTATGAGGCTCGAATTCCAAACCCCTAACCTGGATCTCTCCCGAACGGTGCTGGAACAATCCTTTGAGCAGGCGGTTGCGCGTCGCTACAAGATGAAGTGGGAGGTGACCTATGCGGTGGAACGTAAAAAGGTTGCCCTTTTTGTGTCCAAGTATGATCACGTTTTTTTGGAACTCCTCTGGCGTTGGTCTCGTCAGGAACTACCTTGTGACATTGTCTTCGTGATCAGCAATCACTCGGATCTTAAAGAAAAAACAGAGTCTTTCGGAATTCCTTTTTACGAAATTCCTGTAACCAGGGAAACCAAGCCTCAAGCTGAAGCACAAGCGTTGGAAATGCTTAAAGGGAAAGTGGACTTGATTGTGTTAGCGCGTTACATGCAAATCCTGACTGGAGAGTTTGTTCAACATTTTCCTGGTCAAATCATTAACATCCATCATTCCTTTCTGCCAGCGTTTATTGGAGCCGATCCCTATCGCCAAGCTTATGAACGCGGAGTGAAGATCATCGGGGCCACCGCGCACTATGTCACAGAGCAACTGGATACGGGTCCGATCATTGAACAGGATATCATCCGGGTTTCCCATAAATATACGACGAATCATCTCAAAGAACTGGGCAAAGACTTGGAACGAAACGTGTTGGCCCGTGCGGTTAAATGGCATTTGGAGGATCGAATCATCATTCATGAAAACAAAACCATTGCCTTTGTCTAGTCTCCTTCCAAGGCGTGCCCGCTTACATGGGGTAAATAGGAAGGTGAACACCTGTTAGGCCTCCATTTGAATAAAGAAGGCTATGAAGTATTTAGCGCAATAGACATCTTTCCTAAATAAACGCTGGATTTTAGCGGGTTTGTAGAAAGGGTGCCGCTTAAGCGAAGCGAGCGTACCAGAAAGCTGGCTGGATTTGTGGTGCGCTCGCTTTGCTTAAGCGGCACCCTACTGGCTTAACTCCTATCGCCACCTGGCTGGATTTGTGGTGCGCTCGCTTCGCTTAAGCGGCACCCTACTGACTAACTCCTATCGGCAGCGCTGAGTTCCCTCCCAGCGAAGGTACAAACCCCATCCGAACGCAGCGGGCACCTTTCAACGCACTACGCTCTCCATTGAGGTCACGATTGTTTGTCTCCAATCTGGCAATTTTCCCCTATGAAGTAGGTCATGACATTCCACACAAAGGACTAATGTTTTCCTCCGTCTGGCGATCATCAACCGTTGCCAGTTTTCTTTACCATCCTTGATAGATGGGTGGGGTTTATAAGCACCCCGTTTGAGGAACTGAATCTCCTGTTAAAGCAAATATTCGCTCCCCTGGCAAATGAACCGCATGAAAAAAAACTGGAGCTCTTTACCAATTATCTTCAGACCTATTTCAATGAAGGAGGGATGCAATGGCAGTTTAATGTCATCAGCACCGAAATGCTGAGAGACGCCATGGAAAATCCCGATGATTACCGCTGGCTGCTTGTCCGTATTTCAGGATATAATGCGTACTTTGTAAAATTGAATCGAAATATGCAGATCGAGCTCATCGAACGTCAAGAATTCCATCGCTGATTTCAACACAGAGCTTTTATGCTGAAGAACGCAGTGGACGTCCAACCAAATTAAGTAAATTCCAAGAAGAAAAGCTCTGCTCAATGTGGGTATAATATTTTGTTTTTGTTACAAATCCGCAACACCAGATCCGGTAGAGCCAATTTCTATGCTCGGACAGCTTCTAGTCGATATTTATATTCTGACAGGGCATATAGGCCGCTCTGATTTGAATACTGTCAAAATCGCACATTAAAAACATAATTTCCGCAGTTCCGGCCATTTTATTTTGATCGAAATAATGTTTGATGGAGTAAATGCCGGAATCATTCATGAATTGAGATACGGCTGTCGCGCAGATGGGCCTTTCATGATCATCGTTTAAGTAGCGGTGGCCTAACATGAAACGTATTTTTTTCCATCCCTTGAGGGACATTTTCTTGTTATGATAGGCGACTCTGCCTCGTTTGCGTGTCAAAATATAGCGTCCAAAAACATGATTAATGTAATTGGCTAACATTTTTTCATAACCGTAATCCGGATAATTGTAATCTCCCTTTTGAATATTTTTGATGACTCGTTTTAATTTTTTACGATCCGTCGTAATGATTTCGTTTTTCCTGATGATTCTTAAATCCTCTTCAGGCGTTCTATTGGGAGTTCTCCGATTTTTGATTACCGGGAAAGTGCGTTTTCTTCGATCTTTTACGGGATAACGGGGGCCTACGACCACATAATAAGGGAGTAAACATTTTTCAAATTCTTCAATATCCACAATCTCCATTCCACGTCCGCCGATGAAGTGAGCCAGTTGGTGATTTCCAATGTAAAACATGACATGCGTGAAGGCGAAATGAAATCCATTGGCATTGGAAATCAACTGTCTGGTCGGAGTGACATACAACAAGGATCGTAGGGACTTTCCACTCAACCTGGTATCTCCACGAACAAAAATGATGTCTCCAGGCATGACTTTCCCTTGAACCACCTCATCTTCCAAATTCCCATAAGGCAATTCATGTAAGGGGAGCGCTTTGTTTTTCATCATAATTTGAACTTTTAATGTTGTATGGTTGTACATTAAAAATTTAAGTCGGATTTCCGTGAGTTTATGATACCGTTGAATCAGATCCTCTCGGATTTCGTCATCAGAGAGGTGGAAAAATTTGTAACTCTCCGTCTTCATGTGATTGACATCAATCAGGGTTTGAGTGGGGTGCCTTAGCGATTCCCAGTAACTTTTTGAAAAATAAATTGAACTCAACTGTCGCCACATGATTTTGCAACCTTCCCAGAAGGTCGGGATTTTTCTCTGATAATCACTTTCTGGCATTTTATGTTTACTCCTCTTCAGTATTCTGTGGTTCCCTGTTTTTTCAGCGATGACAAACTCACCGGACAAAGTCAATGACCTCCCTCTGTCGGATCATCACAAACATAAATAACTCACGCAATCAGCGGAAGCCGTTCACAAAGGGTTTCGAAGACAGGGATGGTATTTTTGATAACGGATTCTCTCCACGCGAACTCTGCGGGATAAAACAGTTCTTTAAATTGCTCTAACGCTTGAAGTTTGAGCGCTGAATCTTCACAACCATAATGAAATATTTGATTCTCAACGATCATCCTTCTGAGACTTTCAATGAGTCCTCTTCGGGTTTGTGTCCCAAGCGTGCCATATTCGTAAAACATGGGAACATATAATTTTCCCTGTTGCGTAACCCACTCGCCCAACAAACACCCCAGACTGCCCTTGACCTGGTACATCGACTTTTCCCGCCTGAGCGCATTCACGCCAAAATCCTGAAAAATCAGGTGGGTGAGCTTGAGCGCGATCTTTGAAGACTGGGGTTGCAACAAATGCAGGTGATATCGTTTTCCATAGCCGGTGTGTAGGTGGTTGGTCATGACCACTTGATAGGGAGACATGAACCGGGTCATGAGCTCTTTCAACTTGAGGAGTTGAGGTTCATAGGTGGTTCCGCCAAAAAAGATGCCTTTTTCAAATTGATACTGTCCTCCTACCGTGGCACCTCTTAACGTTTCTGCCGAAAGTCGAACACCAAGTTCCAAAGTTTGCCGAATAAAGGTCGGTGCGGGAACATATTTTTCTGTTGGATTGAGAAAAGGCTCGAGTTCCTCATAGACTTCATTTTTTGTAGTTTGAAACATCTCGGGATCAGTCAAACCATTGCGGTTCAGATCCACATTGTTCTCCGTGACTCTTCTGAAGTGCTGAAAGCCATAAGGATTCACCGCGTGAATCAAAAGAACACCGGTCCGATCCAAATCGATTTTGCTCATGAATTTTCTTAGAAACAACCGCTGGACCGCGCTTCCGACAAAGCCTTCAATGCCATGATCTCCAGAACTGAGGATCAAGAGCGTTTTGGAGATTTTCCGCGCAGGGAAATAGGCATAATAGGTTTTCAACTCAGGCGTGGAAGGAACATACGCTTCGACAATAGGATCGCCCCCCTGTGATTTTACATCAGCCAGAAAAGCCTCTTGACACGAATCAAGGGAGTTTAAAAAAAGAGTTGAAAACTCATCAGAGTTTTTGATTTGCATACGATTTTCGGGATTTAATATTTAGCTCAATGATAAAGCCTGCCACTTTGATACTTTGCGTCATTTTTAAGGTTTTCCAACCTCGATGAAGAATATTCAATGGAGCATAAAATTCCATTCCAATTTGTTTTACATACCTTCTGAACTCCAAGGAATCCAGATTTTTTAAATCATAGTGGACTCCCATTAAAAAGCTGTCTGTTATTTTTTGCCAATCTTCAGGAAATTTTTTCAGGTGCAAGCGTCCTTCCTCTTGTAACAGCTTAAACACTTTTGTGCCAGGTAAAGGCTGTAGAATTTGGAGTCTCAAAATATCCAGACCGACCGTTTTCAGAAACGCATTGGTGGCCTTCAAAACGTCCATATCATCGGAGTCGTTGCCCAGCAGGATTTCACCGAGCACCAGAATATTCCGTTTTTGCGCATTAGCGACGAGTTGCGGATAAGACTCCACTCCAAGTTTGAGGTTCATGATTTTATTCATATCTTTTAAGGAGGCCGGATTGATGGATTCAAAGCCGATCGATAAAATCAGACATCCGGCCTCAGCCGCCAAATCAAGAGCTTCTTCATCCGCCAGGGCGTTGACTGAGGCGTAACAAAGGAAATTTTTAAAAGGAAAACTGCCTTTCTTACGTTCTTCCGCCATCCTGCGGCATAACTGCTTGAATCGGCTGACATCCTTTTTGGAATAGCCATACATATTCCCATCGGTAAAGAAGACCCGATCGTACCCCTTGGGCAGTTTTTTCAGATCCTCAATGATGCCCTCGATATCTTCTCTTTTTCGATACATCCCGCCATAAAATTTGTTAATGGCACAAAAATTACAGTCAAAGGGACACCCTCTGCTGGTTGAAAAGGGAATAAAGGAATACCCTGCTTTGAAGAGATCATAACGGGGAAGTTTCAAACCATCCAGGGACTCACGTCCGCCGACGTACTCTTTCTGAAGGCATTGGTTTTCATAATCACTCAGCATTTGAGCAATGAGATGCTCACCATCGCCGATACAAATCGCGTCACAGTAGGCTTTTGCTTCTTCCGGACACATGGACGCGTGAACGCCACCCAGAAAGACCGTCACCTTTCTTTTTCTAAATTGCTCTGCGATTTGATAAGCCCTGTTGATCGTTAGCGTCGTCGTCGTTAAGCCCACGACATCCACGGCCATCTCAAAATCGATGGTTTCTATTTGTTCATCAATAATTTCAATTTCCCAGTGTTTGGGTACATAAGCCGCTAAACATCCCAACCCGAGCGGAAAGATGGTTTTGATGTTTCTATCCAGTTCTACGGCAGTTAATTGTGGTTGTATGAATACGATTTTTGGCATAAGGTTCTTACGAAGTAGGGTGATCAAAAAGCAGTTCCCAATATCCGGTGTCCACCCATTTGCCGAATTTTAGCCCAACTTCCCTGAAATGAGCGATTTTGGTAAAGCCAAACTTCTCATTGAAGGTGATGCTGGTTTGATTCGGCAGTGCGATGCAGGCGATCACCGCATGGTAACCTGCTGCTTGTAAAAGTTGTAAAAGTTGTTGATAAAGCTTTTTTCCCAAGCCTTTTCCACTCACCTCTTGACTGAGATAAATCGTACTTTCAACGGTGTGTTTATAGGCGCTGCGGGGCCTCCATTGATTGGCGTAAGCGTATCCCAGCACTTTCTCATTTTCGAGATACACGAGCCAGGGAAAACGAGCGGTAACCGTTTTGATGCGTTCCGCCATCTCTTCCTCACGGACAGGCGTCTCCTCAAACGTGATGATCGTGTTTTCGACGTGAAAATTATAAATGTCACAGATGCCTTTAGCATCGCTCGCGACTGCGGTTCGTATCATATTCTTCCACGCTATGGTTTTTATTCAGAACCAGAAAATGTTGACTGATTTCCGATTCAATGACGGTCTTCATTCTGGCTGGATCAGGAAAAGAAGCAGAAGCCATGGGATTCTAAGCGCTGACGATTCCCGCAAAGGCAAATAACAGTGTGCCTCCACAGGTGATAGGAAGCACAACCGTAAGCTTAAACTTTATAAATTTTTTCCGATACACCATGAGTCCACTGGATACCGCAAATAACAGGGCAATCAAAGGAAATAAGGTTTCTTTGGGAATGATCCAATGGAGGATGAAGGCTCCTGACAGGAAAAAAAGGCTATAATAAACCGGCATTCCCAGGTAGGAGGCGTCCCCTTCGTCATTCTTCACGTTGCCGATTTCGTTAAAAACGGACAATCTTATGATGCCGCTCATGATGAATAAAACCAGGATAAGGCACTGGTACCCCTGATCAAATCCCCAGAGGTAAAGAAAAAGGGAGGGAGCCACAAGATAATCCAGGACATCCACGAAACTATCCAGATATCGCCCAAAGTCTCTCGCGATTTCGAAACGGCGCGCAAGAAAACCATCGATCCAGTCCACGCTCATCGCCAGACACAACAGACTCAACGCAAAAGCAAAATACCCCTTTAAAACAAGAGCCACCGAAGCACAAACAAAAAACACACCGCTCAGGGTGATATAATCAACCCAATTTAATTTAGTAATAAACAATTTTGATTTTACCTAAGACAATGGGGGTAGCAAAAAAACTCCATGGCACTTTGTTAAGATCCAACTTTTGACTCACTCCGCACAAGAGAAAACAGGGTCTCTCCGAGGAACAACCGAAGAAATCATTTTAACCAATAGCTAAATAAATCTTTTTTGTCCAATAAAAATTAGACATTCATGCTCTTTTTCACGAGGAGCTTTCAGTGTGAACTCCAAGGAATTCTCAGCTTCGACCGCAGCCTGGTTTACCAAGTCCTTATTCGTACCATAGGCAACTCCAAAAGGGACGTGGATTCGTCGGAAAACATCCCGAAAGGTCAAGTTGCGATGCACAGAATCGTGTAGTGAAGTAAGCGTCCCCAAATTACAGGGAAGCTGCATTCAGCATCGGAGTTTTATCTGCGTTTCCTGAGATGCGTTTAGACGTTTTGATGGAGATTTTTTAAGGCGCTCGTAGAAGCAGAGGGGGGTTCGTTGAAAGATACTTTTTGAGTCCTAAAAGAGTGGATCTTGTTTCTCTGCGCTTTTTGCGTCGCTGCCTTAAAATTTTCTGTAATCAGACTTTGCTTCTTACGGAACATCAGCACAAACGCGAAAACCAATCGTATCGTCTTGGAAATCCGGTAAATTTGAATTACGGAAAGCCGCCCTTAAATTATAAGCGGAGTCGAAAAAATGGCCTCCCCTGAGCACATGCTCCGAAAATGTCGAAGGACCTTTAGGATCCGTTGTCCCCGAAACCAGGGAACTATAGGCGCTACTGTATCCATCTTGAACCCATTCCCAAACATTGCCGTACATATCATAAAGTCCCCATGGATTGGATTGTTTGGTTTTGACTTCCCTGGTTCCACCTGACGCATTGTCGCTATACCATGCCGCATTGTTTAAACAGGAGGCCTCACTTCCGCAAGCCCAAGCACTGGAAGTCCCACTCCGTGCGGCATATTCCCACTCGGCTTCAGTGCATAAGCGGAACACTTTACTTGAGTTTTGGTTAAGCCATGAAAGGTAATTTTGGGTATCACTCCAACTGACACAATTCATGGGAAATTTTTCTTTCCCGGCTTTGTTATAGGTTTCGTAAAGAGCAAAGCAACTGGAATAAGAACAGTTACCGGCAGTGAGACAGGCTTGATATTCGTTCACGGTGACTTCATGGTCAGAAATATAAAAGGGGAGACTCAGTGTGACCGTATGTGCGGGGGATTCATGGCTTTCTCCGTTATTTTGAATATCTCCCATGATGAAGGTTCCGGCCGCTAATTTGACCATCCCCTCAGCATCGGCGGAGGCTAAAACAGCGGATTGAAGCGTAATGCTGTCACTGACAGACACGGATACGTTTCCTGACTCATCTTTGAACCAGACATAAACAGTTCTGCTGCCGTAGGAACTGCTGTCTGAAAGGATAAAAGAAACCTTCGCCGAGTAGTTGGTTGTCGAAGAAATAGTCGTCCAGCCTGAAGCATTAGCCGTTGGAACTGTAGAATTTTCAGAAACATAGAACGCGGTCACGCCTAAACCATCATAGGCGCTGAGGGAAAGTGAAACACTGATGGAAGGTGTTGAAGCATCTCCGTTATTGATTGTAATTGAAGTAATCGACGGCGCTACCGTATCGGTCAAAGTGATGGCAGCATTCACTTTTTCTGAAACATTACCCGCCTCATCCCTAAACCATACATAAACTGTTCTGTTTCCCGGATCACCTCCCGCGAGAATAAAAGAAAGGGTCTCATTGTAACTGAGTGTCGAGGTCACATGAACCCATTTTGAATCGCTGGCTAACGGATTGGTTGGCGATTCTGAAACATAGTAGGCTACGATTCCGGTATCATCCAAAGCAGAAAGGTTTAAGCTAACATCAACCGTGCCTGTCGAGTTATCACTATTATTGATAGCAATTGAGGGATTGGAAGGGGTGCTCAGATCTAGCAATATTTGATCACTAACCGTTCCCGAAAATTTTCCTTCGCTATTCTTGAACCATGCGTACAAGGTTTTTATGCCAGCCGAATTACTGAGTTCATAGAAAACATCAGCAGCATAGGCGGTACGAGAAGGAAACCAGGTCCAACCGGCTTCTGTCCCTGAAGGAGGGGTGTTGTTTTCAGAGACATAATACCCTACAACGCCCTGAGCATCACTTGCTGATAAAGTCAAGGTCACGGTCAAGTTATTGGAGGATGCGTCCCCGTGGTTGATTTCTATAGATTGTTCTGTCAGTTCAATCGTATCATTTGCCGCAAGCGAAATATTATTATTGGAGTCTTTAAACCACACATAAACCTTTTTTTCACCTTTTCCCTGGCTAAGGCTAAAGGCTGTTGTGGCAGAATAGGTGCTATTCGCTGAGATGACGATCCAACCCTGCTGATTGGGCAGAGGCGTTGTCGCGTCTTCTGAAAGATAATATCCGCTGATCACGAAATCATCCACTACAGACAGCGCGATTGAGATGGACGTCGAGAAGGTGTGGGAAGCTCCGCCATTGATGGTGATAGCAGGATTAAAGGGGGGTGTCTGGTCCGCGATAATGATTTCGTCACTCGTGCTCGCGGAAACATTTCCAAAAATATCCTTATACCAGGCGTATAGAATTTTGGGGCCTGTTGCTTGAAAGGTATAGGGTACCGTTTGTGTGTAAACGGGACTGCTGAGCGCAACCTTGACCCAGCCTTCTGAAGTCGCGGAAGGAGCGGTGTTTGTTTCGGAAATGTAATATCCAACAACCGCTAAGTCATCACGGGCGTAAAGGGAGAGCACAACCTCGGAAGTACGGGAACTCGCGTCCCCATTATTAATGGAGAGGCTTGTGTTATCAGGAGGTTGAGCGTCTGTAGTCGAAATGGGTGCCGAGATGTTTCCAATCTGGTCTCTGACCCACACGTAAAGGGTGGGGGTTTGATCGACTTGCTGTAAGGGATAAGTCTCCTCCGCTGAAAAAGTCCGAGAGGAAGCCACCGTTTGCCAGCCTCCAGCGGATAGCAGTGGCGTTGTTTCTTCTTCAGCGAGGTAATAAGCCGTTATTTTCTGGTTATCGGTCGCGTCAAGTTTGAGTTGAAGTTGTGAGGGGGTACTGGAATTCGCGGAGAGGATGGTAAGGGATACGCCCGTTGGAGGTTCCCAGTCTTCTTTCTCATTAGTAACAGCGCTGTCAATTTCCTCAAAGCTTTCTCCAAGACCGCACGTGCTGAGTGCAGAGAGCGCAAACAGCAGGAACAACAGTAGGCTTAATTGGCGTATCATTTTTATTCTCTATAAAGTTTACCAGCGCTGTTGATAACTCAAAGACCATTCTTCTTTTGGTGATAATTCAACATTCCAGGTGATAGGCATGGGGGGTGGCGGCGCATCCAGCCAGAGCCAGGAAGCCCAGCCGGACATGCCCAGGAAAACGACCAAACCTGTTTGGATGTTCTGCTGCTGTTCGTTCGCTTTCTTTAGGCTTTGGTTGATCTCATTATATTTCTTTTGATATTGGGCATGAGAGGTTGCGACATTGATTTGCTCTCTTTGTTTTTTAATTTCCTGTTTTGTTTCCTGGAGAGCATGGATTTCCAACTGAGTCAGTACTCCTGTCAACAGAGTCCCGGCCAGAACACCATAAAATTTTGTTTTCCACGCTTGATGTTGATCGTAAGTTTCATTAGTTTTGAGGTCAAACCGTTGTGTGTAGGTTTCCCCCTTTTCGAGAAAAAGTGTTGTTTTTGAGGGTTTGTATTTTCCACTCGTATGCACTACTTCCAGTTCATGCCTTCCATGCGGAAGGTTGAACGTGGTTTCTCTGGCTTCAGACTGACTTGTAATATTCCCAACAAATTCCTCTTTGAGAGCGCCATCAAGAATAACACGAAACCTGCCATCAGCATTTTCTATTCCGTCAGTTCTCGAAAGTTTCAAATCGAGTTGTGCGGGCAAGGGTTCCAGTTGGACACTGATCTGGGTTGTGTTTTTATCAGCGATATTGATATCCCGTGTCATGGTTTGGTAGCCTTTTTTTGATAGGTCTAAAGAGTAAAGACCAATGGGTAATTCCAGGGATGAGAGAGGGAGTTGATAGGGTTTCAGCTTTGATTTTATATGAGCTCCCCCTTTGATTTGAATTAAAGCGTCCGCGGGAGTCGAAGTTACTGTTAAAAACCCCCTGAATTTTGCAGCGTCCTCCAGAACAATGCTATATTTATTGATTTTCCCAAACTCAATCTCAATTTCTCTGGAATCGGTAATGTAATTCTTAAGTTTAAGTTCCAACTGATGTTTTCCCAAGGTGGTTTTAAACTCCAACGGTGTCTTTCCCAAGAGCTTCCCATCCAGAGATACGTCTGCGTTGAAAGGTTGACTACTCACTAACAAGGTCGCCTGACTTTCTTCAAGTATGAGATTGAGACGTATGAGTTGGTTGAGTTTGACTTCAAAAGTATGTTCTTTGGACTGCTTCTCGTTACGCAGTAAAATCGTGTGGGAACCCATAGGGATCTGATTCAGTAAGACATCCGTCTTCTGATCCAGGAGTTCACCATCCAGGTAAATGTCGGCTCCCGCTGGAGTGGAACTGATGAAAACGGTCCCGCTTTTTTGATCGTCAGGATCTTTGACCCTTTCTCCGTTTTGTTCTTTGACAAGCTGCTTGACCAACTGGGCAATGTGCTTATTCAAGGTGTTAGTGTCACAGTTAACACAGTAATCACTTTTTACACGTCTCTGTTCTAATTCCACCAAGGTTAAGCTCAATTGAGTATCGGCGCCTTCCCGGATCATTTGAAGAAAGAACAAGGATTCAATCTGCAGGCTGTCTTGAATTTTCCGAATACATTGATCCACTGTGCATTCCTGCTCGTCAACTTCCTCATAAATATTTTGCAAGGCCGCGTTATATTGCTCTTGGGAGACCAACGCGAAGTACTTTGAAACTTCGGTCAGCATACTATTGAAAATGATTTGTTCCTGGGGTTTACTTATGCCTCCTAACGACACTAAAGGAGCAACAGCCGCAGTAGGTTTTTCAGTTTCAACAGCATATAACGGGATATTCCAAAGGCAATAAATCCAAAGAATTAGAATGAAACGTGTTAAAATCAGCATATCTTCCTTAAACGAAGTGATTAGACTCTCTAATTGAACCACAATTATTCAAATAATAGGGTCAATGTCAAACATTTATTGGAATAAAGTAAAAAAATATTGAAAAAGACGTTAGATTCATATATTCTGCGCTGAAAATTATAAGGCCAGCCTGCGAAATTTTACCACCCTTCTCTTGAAAACCTATATTAATTGGGGGAAATCATGAATCCTGTCGCAAAAATACGTCAACAAAAGATAGTTCCCTGGATTGTTTGGACTCTCATTATTTTGAGTAGTTTGATGATCAACTGTAGTCCCCCCGATACCAGTTCCACAGATACAAAGAAAAATGATGTTGTCGTTTCAGACGTGAGTGAAACTCCTGGGGGAACTGAAGTTACGGAACCGACAGGAACTACCGCAACCGAAACACCCGCTCAAGTAGTTGCTGATACCACAGCGCCTACCATCATCAACACGATTCCGTTCATGAATGATAAGGATATTGCCATTGATGTGATCATCCAGGTCTCCTTCAGTGAGGCCATGGATGTGAGTACCATTACTTCTACCTCTTTTGTGTTGAGCACTCCCGCGGGTCAGGTGCCCGGACTGGTGAGTTACGAAAATCAAATAGCCAAGCTTACCCCTTCAAATCCCTTGGGCTTTGGGCAGGAGTATACAGTCACCCTCACCGCTCTAAAAGACAGTGCCGGAAATCTTCTGCCTGTAACAACCTGGAAATTCACCACCTACAAACCGCCTTATCGTTTGGTAATCACGCCCAATGATCTCAAAATCGCGCAAGGAGGAGAACTCAGCTTGATGGTTCGTTTGATGGATGGAGCGGACAATCTGATTGTCAGTTCTGAAGACAACCCCATCATTGTGGCATGGGAAACCAAGGACGTCTCCATTGCCAATATTGACGAACAAGGTCTTTTACAGGGCATAAGCTCAGGCACAACGCAAATCAGCGCGCAAACGGTTTATCGGGAAGAAACACTGAAAACAGCCATCCCCGTGAGAGTCGACTTTTCAGATGTCCAATCCATCACGATTTCTCCGCCTCGTTTGTCACTTGATATTGGCGGAAGTCGTGAATTCGCGGCACAAGCCAAAGATAATAATGGCAATCCGACTTCGCTGGATTGTGAAGGAAACCTCCAATGGATTTTTGATGCCAACTACATAGGTTTGACGGAATCAAAATCAACCAGTGTTGTTCTGAAAGGCATTAAAAAAGGGATGACCCCTTTGGTCAGTTCCTGCGGCGGGTTTAAATCAACCCCCGCCTTCGTCGAAATAAAACCCGCGATTACAATTCCCAAGCCCGCGCCTGACAGTAATTTTGGTTTGGATATCTCGCTGGCTAATCAACGGGATCAAATACACATCGCCTCCTATGATGCCAAGGAGAAAAGACTCACCTATACCTATTTCAAGGATATCTGGAATAGTGAACACTTGGATGGAGAAGGGGATTATGGAAGAAAAAGCCAAATTGTTTTGGATTCTCTTCGCGCGAATTCACCCGTTATCTGCGCTTTGGAAGGCAAATTTCTAAGCAGTTGGATCAGGCAATCGAGCGGAAGCTGGGTGAAACGGAAAATTGAGGAAATAACTCCTGAGGCTTCATCCTATCCGGGGACCATCAGTGCGTTAGTCGTTCCTGACGGCCGTTTTTATGTTTTATACTATAACGAAAATTTGAACTCTCTGAAGTTGGCAACCTCCAAAAAACTGACACGGGATGATTGGACCTTTTCTACGGTAATCGAAGGTGGCGGAGTGCAAAGCAGTTTAACCGCGAATAGTGAAGGTGCTCCCAGAGTTGCGTTTCAGTTTGACGAGTTAACTTATTATGGAACCTCCGACGACGAGGGTAAGTGGTCTTATGAAGAAATTGATAACACCGAAGGCTCGGGAATAGGCATAAAGCTGAAAATTGGCCAGGATAACCGTCCTCAAGTGGTTTATTATAAAACAGGAAAACTCATGCACGCCATAAAAGAGTTAGGAATTTGGGGCAATTCTGTGATCGCGAATCTCAATTTTACAGGAAGGGTCAGCCTCGGCTTCCAATTAGACCGGAATTCTTTAGCTCGGATTTCATTTTATGACGAATCACAAAAGACGCTGTTATACGCAACCAAACTCCGAAAAGCCAAAGAAGGCTTGGCTGAACGCTGGAGTCTTGAGTCTCCTAATTCGGATAATCATGACGCCGGGAAATACAGCGCGTTAGCTATAGATCGTTTTCAATTAGCTCACATTGCCTATTATGATTCAACCAATCAAAGCATCAAATATTATGTTGAACCGCATTTCCTTGATTACGCCAAACCAACTTCTATAGAACCTGACGTAGAATCTAACGACGATGCGTCAGGATCCGTCTCTTTGGATATCATTCCTCCTCTGTCCATCACAGATTTAAGTGCGGTGCTGATACAAAACGGAAAGATCAGCCTGAGTTGGACGGCCCCTCAGGATAATCATGACGCGAGCGTTACAGAATATGAACTCAGATACGCTGAAACAGCCATCAATAATGACCAACTTTGTGATGATGGAACCGCAATAAGTACAGGACTTACTCCCAAGACGCCTGGAAGCCCGGAAAGTTATACGGTTACGGGAGTGAACCAGGACACCACCTATTACTTTTGCCTACGAGCCTTGGATGCGAAAAATAATAGGAGCCTTTGGCCGAATCAAGAAGTCAAAATTAAAACGCCGGACACGATTGCGCCTGCCGCGATAACGGATCTGAAGATCGCCTCCACGAGTTATTACAGTGCGGTTTTATCCTGGACAGCCCCTGGCGATAACCTGACTCAAGGCAATGTCGCCTCCTACGAAATTCGCCATAGCACTATCGCCATTACCAATGAGGAAGAGTGTAACGCGGCAGGTTCCCCGCTTTACAATACGCTTGCCCCGCAAACCCCGGGAAGTACGGAGCAACTCATTGTGATGGGACTTGAGGAAAATACCACCTACTACTTTTGTATTCATGCTGAAGATGAAGTGGAAAATCGTAATACATGGAGTGGTTCAGGTATTAGTGTAAAAACCCTTAGCGCAACCAAAGCAGACGATGCCCTTGCAAGCTCAGGAGGACAAAACCCAACCGCTTCCAGTAATCGTCAACATCACATCAATGTGACTCAACAACAAACCGTTGTGATCAACATGATTTCAACCAGTACTATTGATCCCTATCTTTATCTGGTTGATCTGTCAGGCAATGTCATCGTCTCAGATGATAACTCCGGAACAGGAAGTAATGCCCAAATTACCTACACTTTGACACCAGGAAATTATAAAGTAGTCGCGGCAACCGCGAGTATTGGGGAAAGCGGAGCCTTTGAACTGACGGTTGCGGGAGCGACTTTCATTGATTTAACACCCCCTGCCAATATCACGACCCTGGTCGCTTCAGGCGCCACAGCGAATTCAATTAATTTGACCTGGACCGCTGTTGGCGAAAATGGACAGGAAGGGAAGGCCTCCTCGTATGACATCCGTTACGCAACCACAGTCATCAAAACAGATGAGGAATGCGGCAGCGCAACCGCTGCTGGTGTAGGAAAATCACCAGGGGAAACAGGTACCACAGAGCAAGTTACCATCACTGATCTTAATGAAAATACTTCCTATTATTTCTGTATTCGCGCTCTTGACAGTGCTAACAACAAAAGTCAATGGAGCAGTAATGGTGTCACCGCTTCCACAACCGCAGAAAAAATCGCCCCTGCGTCTATTTCAAACCTGAGTGTTGCCAACGCGACTGAAAATAGTCTCAAACTGCTTTGGACGGCTGTCGGTGATGATGATCATACAGGGAAAGCAACTACCTATGATATTCGTTACGCGACCTCAGCGATCACTAATGATGCGCAATGTGATGCAGCAACACCCTATAACGTGACGAAAACTCCTTATGCCGCGGGAACTAACGAGACCCTTGTCATGACTAATTTAACCCCGAATACGAAATACTATTTTTGTGTACGAGCCCTTGATGATGCCAACAACAAAGGGACCTGGACCAGTACAGAAGGTGTTTCCGGGACAACGCTGGCTTCTGAAACAGGCGGCGGAGGTGGTAACGGCAGTGGGGGAACCGTTGACGAAAATTCACCATTCACCATCCCTCAAAGTCTGCTGATCAGTGGTTCAGATTTCAAAACCGTTGATTTAAATGGTGATGGTTTATTAGACATTGCCTGGATTGAAAACGGTAACATTCGTTATGCACTGCAACTCAGCAATTAATTTTGTACTTGGAAAACTTAATGTAGGGTGCCCTTAAGCGAAGCGAGCGCACCACTTCTGACACCTAAAGTAGGGTGCCGCTTAAGCGAAGCGAGCGCACCACTTTTGACTATAAAGCATCGGCGGGGCTGGTCACTCCACGCCCCCCTTTATTGAGAACATGGGTGTAAATCATCGTCGTATTCAGATGCTTATGACCTAACAACTCTTGAACGGTCCTGATATCATAACCGTTTTCAAGAAGATGAGTCGCAAAACTGTGACGAAACGTATGACAACTTGCGAACTTATGGATTTCAGCGGCTTTAATGGCAACTTTAACCGCCCGTTGAAGCATTTTTTCATCAATGTGGTGTCTCCGTGTTTTGCCGCCTCTGGGGTCTGTTGATAAATTTTTTGACGGAAACACATATTGCCATCCCCATTCTTTATTCATTTCCGGGGATTTACGATCTAACGCGAAGGGAAGGTAAACTTCTCCATATCCGTTGGCAAGATCTTGTTGGTGAAGTAATTTGGTCTTCTCCAAATGTTGCTGTAAGGGAATAATGCTTTTTTCAGGAAGCATGGTTCTGCGATCCAATTGTCCCTTGCCGTTTCGAACGGTAATTTGCTTATAGCCAAAGTCTATATCTTTGACTCGAAGACGGATACATTCCATTAACCGCAAACCGGCACCATAAAGAAGGTTAGCCATTAACCACTGTTGACCTTCTAAATGGGCCAATACTAAACGAACTTCCTCTTTGGTAAAGACCTCAGGAAGTTTTCTGGGCTTCTTGGCATGGTGAAGATTTTCCATCCAGGGCAGGTGAATGTTGAGCACTTCACGATAAAGGAACAATATGGCGCTCAAAGCTTGATTTTGAGTGTTTGCGGCAACGTATTGATCCACAGCAAGGTAGTTGAGAAAGGCCTCAACCTCCAAAGCACCCATTTCCAATGGGTGCCGTTTGTTATGAAAGAGTATGAATTTTCGGTTCCAATCAATATAGGTTTTCTCTGTTCGATAGCTGTAATGCTTCAGACGGATTTTATCTCTTAATTGAACCAATAATTTGGGCGGATTGGACATCGGGATCCTAACTCTAGAGGTTAAATGATGGTCATCGTGTCGGTTGTTATTCTTTCATCTGGTTAATTTTCATTTTTGAAACTTAAGGTAGGGTGCCGCTTAAGCAAAGCGAGCGCATCACAAAAATGAAGATTTCATCCATTTTGAGTATAACCTGCAACGATGATGATGACTCAGATTATTCAGAATTTAAGATTTATGGTAATGGTGTAATTGCTAAAGTTTGAAATTACCCCAATAACATCGATTTTGAAACATGAAAAGTCAAATAATCTGAATCAGTTACTTATTGATAAACATAAAAATTCAAAGCTTCCGATCGAAACTGAATATTTATGATTTCAATAAGTTAAGAGTAGGATGGGTTAGCCCGTAGGGCGGCACCCATCCAAAAAAAACGCCTGGCCTCTTTTAGCTCACGAAGCCAAATTGAATGTTATCAATCGCGTTTTTAAAATGTTTGTATTTTTTTTTTTGGTGTCTAATATTAACGTTGGGCCCTTCGGCTCAGCACTTCAAACAACCTTTCCCGAGGGGGAACCATGTACAAAAGAATCATCCTTCTGCTTTTAAGTCTCGTAGTCATTACC
>JBBCAX010000185.1:0-2662 GCA_051382335.1 Deltaproteobacteria bacterium TL4 | reverse complement strand
GTTATGAAGTGCGCTCCAATCGGGAATCAGGCTTTGGACGTTATGATCTGCTGCTGCTTCCCAAAGACAAAACCCAATTCGGCTTTGTCTTTGAATTCAAAAAAATCGACGAAGCAGAAAACGAAACCTGTGAAACGGCTCTGCAAGCGGCGTTACAGCAAATTCAGGACAAAGCCTACACGACCGAGTTAAGGCAGTCCGGTGTGGAAAAAATCCTCGGAATCGCGGTCGTGGTCCAGGGAAAAAAAGTTAAACTCAAACACTTGGAGCTTTGAGGCGCAACATTTTTATTCGGGTTACGCGGCTCCAGCCTCGTAACCCATACCCCGCAGCTCCAACCGCTTTTTATTTCAACCCCAGCGGAAAGCTCATGCCCTGGAGGCTCTTCTGCAGAAGAGGAAAACTGAAAGGGAGAATTGTTGAGACTGAAGACGGATTTGAAATCCGAGAACCCTCACCTCATTATGGAACCAGTGAAGGCTCTCCTCACTACCTCGAAGGAGACAGATACCGGTCATCACGCCTTTTTCCAGACTCATGATCCGTCAGTTCCAGAGATTCCACCATGCCGGACAAACGGCCGCACTCGTTGGCCAGCAGATAGCCGATGTTGGTCAGGCAACTTTCCCATGTGGCGGCCTTCACATCCTTGAAGGTCAGAAATATCACCGGATATTGCCCTTGATGCCGCATCACTTCCGGATGCTGTTCTATCGCCAGTCCCTGGAACAGAGGCCTGTGGCTGGATTCTGTCTTTTCAAAAAATAGGTTTTCCGGATTGTCGCAGGGAATATTCCACGGATGTAAAATTCACGTTCGAGGTCATCTTTGCACTTGGTGAGAATGATGATGTTGTGAGTCCAACTAATTTCTGCCACCAATAGTGACAGTTTTTCATGTTTGTAATAGGTTTGGTAAAAATCCTTCATTCTCCATATAGTTCTGGCAGAAAATCCCTGGATTCCAGGAAATGCTTTTTGAAGATCGTTAGCCAAATTTTCTACAATAGCTGTCCCCCAGGTTGCTCCTTGCTGACGTTCCACGATGATCTGTCCAATATCCCAATAAAGTCGGATCAAGTTATGGTTGACGGCTTTCAAGGCTGTATATTGTGCGTCACGAATTCGTTGTTTGATGTCGCCAAGTTATAAACAATGTGCAATCCCAAGCCGGTTCCGCCTTTACCGCGTTTGGTGGTGAAGAACGGATCAAAGATTTTGGGGAGATGTTCCGGGGGAATGCCTTTGCCGTTGTCATGGTAGATCAGTTGCAACTGTTTTGGATTCTGGGTGATTTCAAAACGGAGGGTGCCCTCGTCGCCTTCCTCAAAGGCATGGATCAGGGAATTCATGACAAGATTCGTTACAATCTGGGAAAACTCACCAGGATAACTTTCGAGCGTCACCGCTTCATCACATTCAATCTCGATTTGATGCTTCGTCTTTTCAATTGAGGATGGAGACTCCGCAGCACTTCTTCCAGATATTCCCGAACTTTGAAGGTTTGCCGATTGTCACTGGTTCGATCCACGGCCACTTTCTTGAAACTTTGCACCAGCTCGGCGGCTCGCTGGAGGTTGGTCAGCAGAATATCGCTCGATTCCTGAACCACCTGAAAAAAATCCTCCAACTGGGATTTCTTGAGACTCCCCTTTTGGACCATCTCCATGAAATTTTCCACTTCAGCGTGCAGGTTGGAAGCCGCCGTCACGCCCACTCCCAACGGTGTGTTGATCTCATGAGCTACCCCGGCCACCAAGCCTCCGAGAGATGCCATCTTCTCGCTTTCGACCAACTGATTCTGGGTCGTTTTCAAATACTCCAAGGCCTGGGATAATTCCAGGGTGCGTTCTTCCACCCGCTGTTCGAGATTGCTGTAGAGCAAGGCGTTTTCCAGTGAAATCGCGGCCTGTGAGGAAAGCAATCGCAAGACTTCCAGACGATCTGGCGTGAAGGCTCCGGGGGTGAGATTGTTTTCCAGATAGCCGATTCCCACCAGTTTGCCTTGATGGAGAATCGGTGCGCATAAAATCGACTTGGGATGATGTTCAACCCAATAGGGATCGGCACCGAATTGATTTTTCTGAGCAGCATCATTCAGTAACACGGGTTCCTTGGTGCGAATCACATATTGGATCAGGGAATGGGGAATAGGGGGTGGGGAGTGGAGATTTTGGTGGTGTCCCAGATTAACATACAGTTATTGCATTATGATATCAAGGGTAAGCCTTTCCGCTGCACATGGACCGGTTTCAAATAGCCACTGAAGACCAGCAAACTCCACACACTCAGGGCACTTTTATCCATATCCCTCAAAACGATGTTTTCATCCAGATGCGTAGAAATAGTTCCGCCATTGAGCAGTTGTTCAATCTGAGGTTTGAGGGATTGATTCTTTTCGAGCATCAACTCTCTCAGCATCTCGTTGCTGCCGGTGTTGATCCAGTAAGGGCGAAACCCATCGATGCTTTTGTCAACAAAGTTCAAAATGGACCAGGGATTATACAGGACCTCCTTGCCAAAGACATAACCGTTATACCAGGCCTGAGCTTGTTCTTGCTGGTCACTCAATTCAAAATCTTTGAATATTTGAGTGACTTCATTTTGAGTGAATCCAAAACGGGTTGAAAACCCTGTACTCAAAATGGTATAGACGTCCAGAT
>JBBCAX010000184.1:0-38179 GCA_051382335.1 Deltaproteobacteria bacterium TL4 | reverse complement strand
AAGCTGCATGAAATCGTCACTGAAACAACAGTGATTCAATCCGGAAAGAGCTGTTTTCACAAAACAATCCGCATGGAACGGCGCATTGAAATCGTCAATCTTATCAAAGAGGAAATTCCAACAAAAGAGATTTGCGCCTATACAGGATATCCTTATACAACCGTTGTGCGATGGAAAAACAGGGACGAAATCACTGACCTACCCAGGAGTGGTCGACCGCCAATACACGGAGAAGAACAACGACTTAGATTGATTGGTTTTTACTGTCAGGTACTTCCTGAATGGGGAGGAAGGTGGAGTCTTAGAACCGCTGAAAAACAACTTGCGAGTGAACCGAATGATATTGGACCAATTCCAAAATCGACGATTGCCCGGACATTGTCGAGCCATAAACTTAAACCGCACAGGTCGAGGTATTTTCTCAATATTACTGACCCCGATTTTTTCCAAAAAATGGAGTCGTTGATCGAACTGTTTCTAAACCGTCCGAAAAATCTGTATGCTTTTGATGAATCCCCGGGTATCCAGATATTACAGAGGCTTGTTCCTGATTTACGAACAGAAGAAACGAAAAAACGTCTTGAGGAGTTCGAATATATCAGAAATGGGACGTTGGATTTGTTCCTTTGTCTTGATGTAAATAGTGGAAAGATAAATTGCGAGGTTCATTCAAATCATAGTACTGAAAAATTTGTTTTATTTATGGAGAACCACTTTAAAAGCGTCTCGCCTTCGGAGCCATTGCACTATGTTCTTGACAACCTTAATACCCATTGCAGTTATGCGATCTGCGAGTTGGTCGCAAGGTTTAGCAGGGTTGCCTGCCCCTCAGAAATAGAATTGAGCACCATGGAAAAACGCAGAAATTGGCTGAAGTGTAATGAAAAACGTATCATTTTTCATTACACACCATTTCACGGTTCCTGGCTGAATCCTGCAGAGATTGGAATTGGTGTGGTTTCCGCAAAATGTTTCAAAGAATCGTACTCTTCCGCCGATGGATTGTATGATGCTATCATGAAATACATTGATTTTAGAAATAGAAATATGGCGTCTCCTTTCAACTGGAAATACGATGGAGAGGGCTTACATGAAAAAGCCATTAAGAGGCTTACTCAACAGATCAAAGGGACGGAGGCTAATACAGTCGAACTACGAATAATGACAAAGCAGTTTGTTCTGGCAAAAAACATTCTTCACAATTATAACGAAAAAATTTCCGAACAAAACTGGGAAATGTTTAAAATGGAGTTTTTATCGAAGGAAGAAGAGTTTCAGCAAAAAGTAAATGTGGAAGAAGGACCAAAACGTAAAGAGAACGCGCAGTCAGCATTAGATGAATTAAAAAAGGCTCTGGTTGATAAACTCCCACAGCCAATCAAAAAATCATGAATTGCCGTTTTTACTAGCGAAACTTATGGGACAGGGTACTAGTATTCGGGGGAATTGATGGCTCTGTGGAGTAAAGTTGCCGTTGAGTTTCTTCAGCAATTGGAAAAAGAAGACCACCAATTGGCAAAGATAATCTTTGCCTCAGTGAAACGATTGGAGAACAAACCATCGTTGGGACAATATGCCCCAAATACCCGCTATTACTATACGGATAGCGATTACGGGTTTACGATCGGATACAACTTCCACCCTGAATCCAAATTGCGGGAACTCGAAGTGGTTTATATTTTACGTAAAGAGATCCCGTTGAAGAAGACACGAGATAAGAGCAATAATCTGATACCATAACAAAAGCAAGGGACCCTAATGTTATTTCCAAGAAAAACATTCAATTTGGATCTGGTCGAAGAATTTTTAAAAACCTGGAATGTGAATTTTTCCCCTTTTTTTGATAGAGACTCTACCAAAAATAAAATTTTGTGGGGCTCCGCGCGGGTGTTCAGCCAGCAGGGCTTAAATCTTACAACGGTTCAAGATATCTTGAAAAACGCGAATATCTCGCGTCGAACCTTTTACCAAGCTTTTAAAAATAAAGAAGATGTATTGGCGGAATTGTTTGATATTTCCGCAACCATTCTCCTGCAAATGGTAAAGGACGCCGTTTCGGAAAAAAGAACCATCACTGAAAAACTGGAGGCGGGGATTAATTCATTTTTTGACTTACTTTTAACCACGGGACCTTTGGGGAATTTTTTATTGAGTGAGTCGATGCGTCCCGAATCTCCCTTGTGCAAAAAAAGAGTCGCACTCTATGCCAAAATCGTAGAATTCATGCAGGAAAATGTCATTGAAGAGCAACATCGATCCCTGGATCCCATTGTTCTTCAAATTTTTATCTTTGCTGTTGTGGGAGCAGCACTTCATTTATATCAGGAAACAGGCATGACCGAGAAAGAAGTCGAACGGGCAAAAACCGCACTGGTCGCTATCACAGCGAGAGCCGCCGCTCTCTCGATTGAAGAGGTGCCTCCTCTACCTGAACTCGAAAAAAAATGAAGATATCACGGGACTATGTTTTGGTGCGGTCAAGGTGAACCTTCCGCACCAAAACATCGTTATGAAAAACAATTACGCGGAACGCAGTACCGCATCACCCAAAATCATGGAATGGAGATAGGCGATAGGATTGACAATATCATCAGCCAATGTCATGGCGACTGATATCTCATGTTCAGGGTCGGCCCACGCGGCGGATCCTCCCAGCCCAAAATGTCCAAAAGCTTTCGGAAGCATCCCTTTGGCGGAAGGAATACTGTGAAATCCCATTCTCCAGAACAATGGCAGCGCGACAACCCGATCGACACGACGATTTTGAACCCGAGTCGCTTGACGTAATTGCTCAGGAGAAATCAAATGAACGCCATTCAAATGGCCACCACCTGCCAGGGCCGCATACATTTTGGCTAAGGATCTTGCCGTAAAGACTCCATTCGCGGCGGGCATGGAAACCGCGAGCATATCGGGATCATGAGAAACCAAACGATCCACGTTTTTCGTCAACAGCGCACTGGCGAGACGCCTCAAACTGACTGGAAAGTTTTTAGGCAGAATCGGAATCTGAAGTTTTGTATATTTTTCTGCTAACTGCACCAGCCTGACACAGGTATCACTGGTGACATCGGCAACTCGATGCATCTGCTCTGGCGGAAGCCCTACATAGAAACCGTCCAATTCCAAGGGTTTGACAATCTCATCATAAACAATTTCCGAGAACTGCTTTCGGGTGACTCTTTCGATGATTTCACCTAATAACCAACCATACGTTAAGGCATGATAACCATTGGCCTGACCAGGGCGATGCGAGGGTTCACACTCAGTCAACCGATGGGCCATGTATTTCCAATCCTGAGTCGCGTCAAAGTCATCGATCACGTTTCTTATGTTATACAACCCCGCTTCGTGACACATGAGATGTCTGATGGTGATGGCTTCCTTCCCTTTTTGTCCAAACTCTGGCCAATATTTTGAGACGGGAGCCTCATAATCGATAAGTCCTTTTCCAACCAAGATATGCATGAGCGTCGAGGTGACCCCTTTAGTGGTTGAATAGCACATAGCCAAAGTGTCTTCCTCCCAAGGATTACCCTCCTTGTCTTTAACACCTCCCCAGATATCAACGACAGGCTCTCCCTTGTGATAAACACAGACTGCCGCTCCCCCCTTGATTAACTTCAACTGTGTTTCAAATGATCTCCCCACTCTCCAAAACTTTGGATGAACAAAACCTTTCATATTCACCTCCTCATCTAAAGTTAAACGTCTCTTTAACGAAAACGTCCTCTCAAAAAGAGCGAAAAACTAATATCTGCCCACCTCAAATTTCTTTGCTCTTTATCCAACGTCGTTACAGCAACTCGGCTGGATCTTGCTCAACAAAGGTATACATTCTGTCTACTCCTTAATAAATAAAAAACGAAATAGCAAATATTTCTTTCATTTTGTAAGAAAATTAATCTTTTAAAAGACAATAGGTTGTTAAATATAGTTAAATCAAGAGGTTACTGTGATGTATCCCCTGGAAAAACAATTAAAATTATTGTGTGGAGAGGGCTCACCCCTTGCGAAAACCTATTGTTTCACGCAGGATTCTTCAAGGACGGTGAAAATCAAAGAACAAATAAAAACGCATTATCCTCAGATAATATTTGAGGTTTTCACAGTTTCATGGAATACCATCATATAGAGTGGGCGTTTTCGTACATAGATATGAAACCATCATTTATTTTTCCGTATAGAATTTGAAAAAAAAGCTATCGTTCCTGTAGATTATTATTTGAGACAAGCATTATGAAATATCGATCATTTTTTGTAGCCGTTTTGTTTTTAGGGATGAGTGTTCTCCCTCTGACCAGTCAAGCCGAAGAACCGCCTTTATCGGGTTCGATTGTTAAACGCATTGTCGAACAGTTTGTGGATATGCATTATTCTCAAAGCCAGGTGGATGACAGTATTTCTGAAAAAACGCTAGATTCTTTTTTGAACTCCTTCGACCCGGGACATTACTACTTTCTGGATTCAGATATTCAGGAATATAAAAAATACAAGGACCAGTTGGATGACCTCATAAAGCAGGGAAATGTTGAGATAGCTTTAAAAATATTTACCCGGTTCAAGACCCGTTTGTCTGAGCGTCTCCAAATGATGGAAGAATTTGTCAAAGAAAATTTTGATTTTAACAAAGATGGGGTTTGGCTGATTGATAGAAAAAATGCCCCTTACCCTAAAACCACAGAGGAAGCCCGGGAAATTTGGCGTCTCAAAATTAAGTTTGATCTGTTGCACATGGTTCGGACAGGAAGTACCCTGGAAGAGTCAAAGGATCGATTACTGAAAAGGGTACGGAGTGTCTGGAAAGATTATAGCAAATACACGGATAATGACACCATCTCGATGTATCTTAATGCCTTGACCAGTGCTTACGATCCTCACTCCTCTTACCTTTCCGCACAGGAGTTAAAAAACTTTGATATTTCCATTAAACTGTCTCTGGAGGGAATTGGCGCGGTTTTGAGATGGGAGGATGGCTACACCGTTGTTAATTCCATAGTGCCGGGGGGTGCGGCTTATCGTGATGGACGGTTGAAGGTGAATGATCGTGTGATCGCTGTTTCTCAAGGAGATAATGTTTTTGAGAATGTTGTCGATGTACGTCTGGCTAATGTCGTCAATCTCATCCGGGGAAAACGGGGAACGAAGGTTCGTTTGCAGTTGTTACGTAAAACGGAAAAAGGTGACGCCACGCTTGTGATTGATATTACCAGGGACCAGATTGTTTTAAAAGACGGAGAAGCCCAATCCAAATTGTTTGATCCGGTTCCTCCGCTGACCTCAAAAAATGAAAAAGAGATTCCTGTAAGCAAAGAAGTCGCTGGGGCTAAGGAAAAAGCCGCGACAACTCCGGAAAACGAGGTGTTTTATGCACCGGCACAATACAAGCTGGGAGTGATTCGCCTTCCCTCATTTTATGTAGACTTTAATGGCAGACGAGAGAATCCGCAAAACTATAAGAGTTCTTCACGTGACGTAAAGAATCATTTATTGCAGTTTAATCAGGATAAAGTGGACGGGGTGATTCTCGATTTGCGTGGTAATGGTGGCGGTGGACTGGATGAGGCGATTTCTATGGCAGGCTTGTTCATTGGGAAACAACCCGTGGTCATCGTTCGTCAGTCGGGAGGTTCTCGCCGGTTCATACACAGAAGTCGCCAACCCAGTGTTTATGAGGGCCCGTTATTGGTGATGCTTGATAGCTATAGCGCGTCCGCTTCCGAAATTCTCGCTGGCGCCTTAAGAGATTACCATCGTGCGATTTTGGTAGGGGATAAAACGACGTTTGGCAAAGGGACGGTACAGAATATCGCGCAGCTCCCTACCGGGTTTGGTGCCTTAAAAGTAACGATTGCCCAATTTTACAGGGTTAATGGTTGGTCGACTCAAAATAAAGGAGTCGAGTCCGATATTGTGCTCAAATCCATCATGAATGAGCGGGAAGTGGGAGAATCCACCCTTCCTAACGCACTTCCCTGGAAAGCCATTTCCCCGGCGAATTACCGTCCACTGGGGGACCTCAAAACCTATTTACCGGAACTTCAGGCAAATTCCGCAAAGCGTCTTGAAAAGAGTGAGTATTTCCAGAAGGTTGAAAAAAATATACACAAGTATTTAACCGAGATTAAGTCCAGAACCCATACCTCTATTTTGCAAGTACAAGAAGATTACAAACAGCAAGAGGCTGAGGATAAGAAGAGCGGAAATAAAGAGGAGGCTGTTTCTAAAAACGACGAAGCCCCAAAAGAGGAGGATGCTGGAATTTATCGAGATGACTACTTACAAGAAGGAATGCTGATTCTTGAAGATTATTTACGTCTATCTCAGCTTGGAAAAGCAGCGAAGATTGGCAGTGTCATAAAGAAAACCTGACGTTATGGACTCCCTCTCTCGCATGGAAACCTTGAATTTACTTGAACCTATAATTAGCGCAGAAGCCATCCAGTCCCGGATTCATGAACTGGCGCATTCTATTTCTAAGCACTATGAGCAAGACGAATTGCATATTGTCGGTGTGCTTAAGGGGGCGTTCGTTTTTGTCGCGGATCTCATCAGGGCACTAAGCATTCCATGCTATGTCCATTTTGTGCAAACTTCCAGTTATGGAAATCAAACACAGTCTTCGGGAAATGTTAACATTTCAAATCTACCGCAATTGGAAAACAAGCAGGTTCTGATTGTTGACGACATTCACGATAGTGGACTGACTTTAGAGCAGCTTTTAATTGCTCTGGGCAAACAAAAACCGAAGTCCCTGGAAATATGCACTTTACTGCGAAAAGAAAAATATCAAAAGTCCCCAGTCCACATCCGTTTTAATGGATTTACCATTCCAGATGACTTTGTTGTCGGCTATGGGCTGGATTATGCGGAACGTTACCGCGAACTCCCTTACATTGCTCGTCTTTCTTTAATTTCCTGAATGATTCTGGTGCCTGTTGAATTTGGGGGGCAGGCCTCCCCGCGCCGCAACCTTATTCGCGTCACACTATGTTTTAACAGCAGAAAATATGGGTCTTTCCCAAGAGTTATTACTTTTCTATTGTCAGTGGCATAAAAAACTTTTATGTAAAGAGAAGACATCGAAATGCTGAGGATCGTATAACAAAAACTTGTGTTTTTGGCTGTTTGGGATAGTTAACTTCACTTTCCTGTGAGAATGAAAATTACGGTAGAGAGACTTAAGTTGTTTGGACAGAAAAAACTAAAAATTTGATGTCCCAGGCAACCCTGTTTGGGAGATCGTAATTGGTAGAGTTTGAATTTTAAAAAATCAGGGAATTGAGTCGACGTCAAAGACTTCCATGACACCTGTCATGAGCCCGTCTTATCCATAGAAAGAGCAACCACCATGATTACCTCAGAGTTAAGAGAAAAATGTGTTAATACGATTCGGTTCTTAGCCGCCGATGCCATTCAAAAAGCTAATAGCGGGCATCCTGGTGCCCCGATGGGGACCGCTGATATCGCCTTTGTGCTTTGGAACCGTTTTTTGCGGTTTAATCCACAGGGCCCCGCTTGGCCAAATCGGGATCGCTTTGTCCTCTCAGGAGGACATGGTTCGATGCTGTTGTATTCTTTGCTGCACTTATCCGGTTATGCGCTGGGTCTTGAAGAGCTTAAGGAGTTTCGACAATGGGGCAGCATCACGCCCGGACACCCTGAGTATGGCATGACCCCAGGTGTGGAGTGTACGACCGGACCTTTGGGAACGGGGATTGGCAATGCGGTGGGAATGGCGCTTGCCGGTAAAATGATGGGTGCTCGTTTTAACACCGAATCCGTATCTTTGGTGGATGCGACGATTTACGCTTTATGTGGCGATGGTGATTTGCAGGAAGGTGTTTCCGCAGAAGCCGCTTCCTTTGCGGGACATTTGAAGTTAGGTAATTTGACGCTGATTTATGACAGTAATGACATCACCATCGCTGGTGGACTTAAGCTCTCCATGAGTGAAGACGTCGGAAAACGTTTTGAAGCTTATGGCTGGCATGTTCAGCACTGTGATGGACACAATCACGAAGAAATAGCAGCCTGTTTGACTCGAGCGAATCAAACGACGCTGAAGCCTTCCTTGATTATTGCCAAAACGATCATTGGTAAGGGGGCTCCGACTAAAGCGGGAACGTCCTCAATTCATGGTTCTCCTTTAGGTGTTGACGAACTTGCCGCCGCCAAAAAAGCAGCGGGGTGGGATCCGGAACGAGCCTTTTTCGTTCCTCAAGAGGTTCGTGACGTTTTCAATGAAAGGAATGCGGAAAACTTAAAGCTTTATAAGGCATGGCACGATGTTTATCAAAAATGGCGTCAGGAGGCCCCTGAAAAAGCCAAGTTATGGGATGCTCATTGGAATGGGCTTGTGCCAGAAAATCTGCTGAAGGAGTTGGTTGCCGCTGTTGCCGGAAAAGAGGACGCAACCCGGGTGTTATCAGGGCAGGTGCTTCAAACAGCGGCAAAGTTGGTGCCTTCGCTCATTGGCGGGTCCGCGGATTTGGAACCCAGCACTTTGACTTTGATCAAGGGCGAGAGCAGTATTGTTCCCGCGTCGGTCTCCTCCCCGCAGCAACCGGATCCTTCCTTCAAGGGCAGGAATATTCACTTCGGCATCCGGGAACACGCGATGGGGGCTATCTGTAATGGGTTGAATCTTTTTGGTAGTTTCCGTTCCTACTGTAGTACTTTTGCCGTGTTTTCCGACTATATGCGTCCGACTTTGCGTTTGGCGGCATTATCTCACATTCCTACGATTTTTATCTTCACTCATGATTCTTTCTGGGTTGGTGAAGATGGTCCGACTCATCAGCCCATCGAACAGGCCTGGGCTCTCAGAATCATTCCAAACCTCGATGTTTGGAGACCTGCGGATGCGATTGAAACCGCTGCGGCCTGGGCTTATGGTTTATCCGATCTGGCTAAAAAAACACCACAGGCGCTGCTGTTGACCCGTCAGAACATTACCACGTTGAAACGGGCGGCGGATTTCAAACCAGAGGAAATTTGGAAAGGGGGCTATCTGGTTGCTGAGGCTGAAGGCGCGGCGCCCAAAGTCGTCTTGTTAGGCACAGGCTCTGAAAATGGGGTTTTACAAACGGTTCGGGAAAAGCTTCAACAAAGTGGGATTCCTACACGTCATGTTTCAATGCCTTGCCTCGAACGATTTTTGGCTCAGCCTCAGGACTATCAAAGACAACTTCTTCCGAAGTCTGCCGTCGTGATTGCGGTGGAAGCCGGTGTTAGCGGTCCCTGGTATCAGTTCGCCGATTATGTGATAGGGCGGGATGATTTTGGGCTTTCTGCTCCGGGGAAACTGCTGGCTGAAAAATTTGGATTTACCGCGGAACCCTTAACCGACAACATCAAAGCATGGTTAGAAACGAATGGAACAAAATGAAAAAAAAATAGCGGCTGAAGCGGCTGTGGCGTATGTTCAAGAGGGGATGATTGTAGGTTTGGGTACAGGCTCAACCGCGGCGTATGCCGTTAAGGCCCTCGGGGCTCGTGTTAAAGCAGGGCTTTCAGTTCGAGCGATTGCCACCTCCGAAGCAACGCGGGAGTTGGCGGTTGAGGAACAAATTCCCATGATCGACTTTTCTCAGACCACGTCTATAGATCTGACGATTGATGGCGCTGATGAGATTGATGAGCAGTTCAACATGATCAAAGGCGGTGGTGGTGCCTTATTACGAGAAAAAGTGGTTGCTTTTGCTTCGAGACAAGTCATTACGATTATCGATTCCACTAAATTGGTGAAGTGTTTGGGCAGGTTTGCTTTACCTGTGGAAGCCATTCCCTTTGGGTGGCAAGTGGTTAAAGCCAAAATCGAATCGTTAGGCGCTCAAGTCACTCTCAGGAAGCAGGGAACGATTCCCTTCATCACAGATAATGGAAATTACATTCTGGATGCTCGTTTTAATCCCCTTGAAGACGCGAAAGCACTTGAGTCTCAGCTTAATCAAATTCCAGGCGTGATGGTCAATGGCTTGTTCATTGGCTTGGCAACGCGTTTGGTCATGGGAAAAGGTTCTGAAGTAATTATACGAGAGAGGAGCTAGGCAGTTATGGAATTAACAATCGCTCCTTCCGTGTTGTCAGCCAATTTAGGCATACTTCAAGAAGAAATCAATCGCGTTTGCGAAGCAGGTGCTTCCTGGATTCATCTCGATGTGATGGATGGGGTTTTTGTCCCCAATATAACGTTTGGTCCCAATGTCATCAAGTGTCTCAAAAAACCTCAAAAGGTGGCATTTGATGCCCACTTGATGATCAGCTCTCCTGAAAAGCATATTCACGCTTTTGTGGAAGCAGGTGCAGATTGGATTTCAGTGCATGCGGAAGCAACTCATCATCTTCATTACGTACTTCAAAGCATTAAAGGCGCAGGAGTCAAAGCGGCTGTTGCTCTTAATCCTGCAACATCACTGGAAATTTTGGATCATATTTATGATGAGCTGGATATGATTTTATTAATGTCCGTTAACCCGGGTTGGGGAGGGCAGAAATATATTCCTTCGATTTATCAAAAAATTGCTGACTTAAAACGAAGGCTCCATGAACGTCAACTGGAAATTCCTATTCAAGTGGATGGTGGGGTAAATATGAATACGGTAAGAGCTGTGGTCGCTTCCGGCGCGATTAATTTTGTCGCGGGGAATGCGGTTTTCGGCAAAGCGTCAAGCGCTGTAGAATATAAACAGAACCTTGAGGCTCTTCTTAAGGAAGCAGAAAAGGGGTTGGTAGATCGAAGAGAATTTGTATGAGTCGGTACTATTACTAATTTAATATGGAAAGGAAAGAATATGGCAATTAAAATAGCTATTAATGGGTTTGGTCGGATTGGGCGTTTGGTTTTTCGTTTGGCATCAAACAATCCCAATGTGGAAATTGTCGCGATTAATGATCTTGTTCCTCCTGACAACCTGGCCTACTTGCTGAAATATGATTCAACACATGGTCGATTTGATGGGGAAGTGAGCGTAACTGCTGACGGATTTGTGGCGAAGGGGAAAGCGGTTAAATGTACTGCGATTAAAGACCCCGCTGAACTTCCCTGGAAAGCTTTGGGTATCGACTACGTGATCGAATCCACAGGCTTATTCACAGCAAGAGAAGGCGCGCAAAAACACTTGGATGCAGGAGCAAAGAGAGTCGTGATTTCCGCACCCACCAAGTCAGCGGATGTGGGCACTTTTGTGATGGGAGTCAATCATACCCAATATAATCCCAAAAAGGATACCATTGTGTCTAACGCTTCTTGCACGACCAACTGTTTGGCTCCCCTGGTCAAAGTCCTGTTGGATAGTTTCGGAATTGAGGAAGGTCTGATGACAACCGTTCACGCTGTGACCGCAACGCAACCCACGGTTGATGGTCCTTCCAAGAAGGATTTTCGTGGAGGACGTGGCGGCTTTCAAAATATCATTCCTTCTTCTACCGGTGCGGCAAAAGCGGTGGCTCTTTGTTTGCCAGCCGTTAAGGGCAAGTTGACGGGAATGGCACTTCGTGTCCCTACCGCGGATGTTTCTATTGTTGATTTAACCGTTCGTCTCTCAAAATCCACGAGCATGGCCAAAATCAATGCCGCGGTGAAATCCGCTTCTGAAAAGGAATTAAAAGGAATTCTTGGATATACTGAAGATGACGTGGTTTCCAGTGATTTTATCGGCAGTACCCTTTCCTCAATCTATGACGCAACGGCGGGAATTGAGTTGAATGATCGTTTCTTCAAGTTAGTGACTTGGTATGACAACGAAATGGGATACTCCAGCCGTGTTTTAGATTTAATTCAGTATATGGACAGTGTGGCTTAAGGATCCCCTTGAGTGGGTAAGGTGCTGAACTTGATTATTTTCAAGTTTGGAACGAAGATGAGGTGTGCTCCATTGTTTCGAGCACACCTCAAATATTAGGCTTAATTCACCATTTTATTTGTTTTTTCCCGGCTGCAGCTCAATCATTTCTGCCATTGCTCGCAATAAATCAACCATGGACAATATTCCGACCAGGTTTTCGTTCTCATCGAGTACAGGTGCTGCCCCGATATGCCGGTCTAGTAATAACCGCACCGCTGTGTGTAAGGTATCCTGAGTGTGGAGGACATGAACTTTAGTCACCATGATATCACTCACAGTCATGGTATTATCCAGGTAGTAAACATGGGTGATGTCCTGGGACTCATCAACCCAATTAGGTCTCCTTAGTTCCCTGTCACTAATAATTCCAATCAATTTGCCATTTTCTACGATGGGTAAGTGCCTGATAGATTTATTTTTCATGATAAAAAAGGCGTCTCGGATTCCTACGTTTTGTTGGATAGATACTACTTTTTTCGTCATGTAATCGCTAACATTTTTGGCCATCTGCTGTTCTCCTTATTCCTGTTTGATGTATTTAAACGTTCCCTGAAAAAAATAGACACTAAAACGTGGCGAATTTTCAGGTTCTGATGAAGAAAACCTCTTTAAATAGATTATAACCTGTTCCAATGGAGTCTTGCCCGAACCGCAGGATCCTCCTCATAGATAAGATAACGAATTCTATCTTTATTGTCCATGTGAATCTAACGAAGATGATGCATGCTCAACCCGCGTCAAGCTTGTCTTGTTGTTTCAAGGGACTGTCTTTAAGTTTGCCCTGCTCTCCAAAGGAACACCCCTCTCAGGGGTTAAAATATCTGGTTTCCTGAGCCATAATAAAGTCTTCGAGGTGTGTTGTCACCATTTTCGTGTACTCCATGGGTAAAAAATGCGTCGCTTCTTCAAACAACACCATTTTTGCGGAATCATGCAGTTGTCTAAAAATCTTCCGATCACGGACTTCAAAAGTTGAGTTTTGGTTTCCATATAAGGCAAGAATGGGGCATTTAATTTTTGGAATATACTCCCATAAATTCAGGAAACCTGATAAAAAAGTTTGACACTCCCATGCTGGCGAACAGGTCAACTCAACCTTGCCATCTTCCTTTTTCCGGGTTCCCCCGTTGACATAGTGTTCAATCCACTGACGATCCCATGTCTTAAAAGCCCCCTTGCCCAGGTAGTTGTCAATGGCAGCTTCCCTTGAAGGAAAAATCGGTCGCCGTTTTTCCGCGGATTTCGCGATGTACGCGATCGGAGAACGTTTCATCAATCCCAGCTTGTGATAAAACGTTAAGATGAAGGAGCTAAGACGACTTGGAAGCACAGGTTCTATAAGGATCAGCCCCTTAACCAGATCAGGCCTTAAGGCTGCAGTCACCATACTGATCGTGCCCCCCATCGAATGACCTGCTAAATAAACTGGAGTCTCTAATTGTTCTAAAAAAGGGATCAGATCATCACAATACTGGTCCCAGGAGATGAGTTTTTCAGGAACGGCTCTTGCGGTAGTCAAGCCATGTCCTCTAAAGTCCAGCGCATAGACAGAACAGAAGGAACTGAGTCGCTGAAGCAACTCAGTGTAGGTATTTGCGTTCATCCCCGTGGCATGAGCAAAGTGCAGCGTTGGTACTTTTTTATTGGACGAAGCGTGAACCAGAAAAGAAAAATTTTCTCCTTTTCGGTTTTCAAATAATTCTCGTTTCATGACAGATATCCTAAAATCGGTTTATTTCATTTCTTCAAAGTGTAAGGCTTGAATTGCTTTGATTTGAACACTGTCCCCATACATCCCGTCCGTTGAGATATCTTCAATTTGAGTTCCTGTATCAATGAGGTGAATAGAACAAGCTCGAAATTGGTCTAAAAGAGCATATTCCTCGATTATTCGCCTTAGGTCAAACCAATCGCCCTCTGGCTCTATCCCTATCAGTCCCTCATAGTGTCCTTTCTCTCCTTTCTCCATAGCGGGATATAACTGAAAAGGAAAACGATAAAATTGCTTTCCATCTTCAGAAACCTCGAGATAAGCGACTTCACCAACCTCCTGTTTTCCAGGAACCGCTTCAGGCGCCTCAAAATGGGAATAAACAATCAGATCATCGCCCAAACCATCCGAAATGCAGTAATTCTGATTTTCGGTTCCCATGCCAACCGTCAAACTGCCACCTGTTGTCAAGCTCGCCGTTTTGTCGTAACCTAACGCAACCCCCTTTGTTTTATTTTCCAGAGAACCCAAAACAACCTGGGGATTTTGGAGCGCATTTTTGGGGAGTGTCCCAGAAATTGGGGCAAAACGGATAACTCTATTGGCAAACACTTTCTCTTCCAAGGAAAAGTCCAATGCCCAAAGAGGCGGTTTTAGCAATCGCCAAGGTTGATTTCCGCATCCCTGATATTCAGGATTTGAAGTATCAGGCGCTAAAACCTCTTCTATTTTTTTAGTATTCAAGGCATTGGCCGTGGTATGACAAAAGTATTTTTGACTTTCGTAGGTTGTCCAATCTAAGCGACTGAAGCTTCCTGGATAAACAGGATGACTGAGATCATTGAACGCAATAGCATAGTGCTCCTTCGTATTAAGTTGAATCAGATGGTACCTAAGCGCGGCAATCTGCCACGACAAAGAGGAAATGGAGTGAGTCAATCCGAACTCATCCACATACTGATCAAAAACAGGGAGGGGTATTGCAAAGAACGAAATCCAGGCATGATCATCACATCCTGACTGGTTCGGTGCACTTGGCTCAGGAGGAGATAACGATTCCGCGATAGCTTGAGTTTTTTGAGACACACCCCTCTGACATAAGTACCGGACACCTTGAAAATCAGCCCAATCATAGCGCTGAAAAGCACGACCGTCAGCGTCTTGGGTAATGAGGTAGGATTGTATCAGGTTGATTGCGATGACGGTTTGTTCATTAATTTGAGGGGTGGTAGCGTCATTCTTTTCCGTGTAAACAAATCCGCTAAAGTTCCATTGCGTTGCGGTCAAGGCATAAAGTGTCCCTGCCGCATCCATGTAATTACCAACGAAAGCGGTATATTCGTTTAAGCGTTCCCAAGCCTGACCTTGACAGCCATGGGCTTTGGGGTCTGAAGATTCCGCTTTTTGATAGTCGTCCGCCTGAAGGAGCGTATCGGCATTTTGAATCGTGTGGCAGACATACAACTGCGCCTCAAAATACATCCAGTCAAAACGACTGAATTTTCCGGGAAATACAGAATTTTCCACAGCATTCTGGGCAATCGCATAGTTTTGCGCGTTATTGAAACGGAGCAAGTGATATTTTAAACGACCCTGCTGCCATAGGAGGTGCGTGATGGAGTGTGGTGTTTGACTGGTGCCAAGATAGTTCCCTTTGATTTCCAGTGAGACAGGGCGTAAGGCTATCCACGGTCGATTCTCATTGCCACAACCCGAAACAGCAGGATTGCGGGCATCGACAGGAATCGAAAATTCTAAAGAAAACGGCGGTGTTTCCTGGTCCTCAACACTCAAACAATAAAATAGGGTATTTCCACGAACGGTCAGCTCGACCCTGTTATACTTTTGCCACGGATCACTATTTTGGGTAATCAATGCGGTCTGTTCCTCCTCAAAACTCAAAATGATTGAAGCGTCAACATACCATTGATTTCCTTCGGAAAAATGAGTTTGCCACTGAGTGGCAGTGATTTGATGAAGGTTGCCTGCTGAATCGACAAAATCTCCAGTCCAGGACAGAGCGATCGATTTGGTGGAAAAATCCTTATAGGCAGAGCCAGAAATAACAGGTGTCTGTAAGGCTGAATTTGTCGTTTGCTGTTTAGCGGAATGTGAAAAATCACAACCAATAATCAGACTTCCCACAAGCCCCCAAAAAACACCAATTCTTTTCAAAAAATAAAAAAGTCTAAGCTGAGGCATCTTTCCTAAAATAATAGCAACTCTTTAAACACCATGGAGGCCTTAGCATCCGTACTGTTTTTACCCTTCATCCAAATAATTGGAAAAGTCTTAATAAATGATTTCCAATTCCCGCTAACTCTGCTAGTTAACAAAACAGGACCCTTAATAGCGATGTGGTGTTCTCATTAAAAACAACTTATAGCATATCAACAAAAGGATACTATGAAAAAATTATTAATTTCAATCATCATCCCTCTGGTTATACTGTTCTTACCTCAAACATGGATCCCCATTGTTGACATGAGCCTGGTGGAGCATCGGATGCTTGCGATCTTCGTGATGGCGGTGATGTTTTGGGTTTTAGAGCCGATTCCCAATTTTGCGACATCCGTCTTGGTCGTGGGAGCTCAACTGCTGTTAATTTCAAACAAAGGACCGATTTGGTTTCGTTCCAGTGAAAATGTAGTAAATTTTGGTACGCTGATTGATTATCAAACGCTGCTGCAAACTTTTTCTTCTCCCATCATCATGCTTTTTTTGGGTGGATTTTTTCTTGCGATGGCGGCAACAAAGTATCGCTTGGATGTGAACCTGGCCAGTGTCTGTTTAAAACCCTTTGGCACCAATCCCAAGTTTGTGATGCTGGGCTTGATGCTCATTACAGCGGTGTTTTCCATGTTTATGAGTAACACGGCAACCACGGCCTTAATGCTTGCCATCTTAACCCCTGTCTTAAAGCTTTTTAAAGACGATGACCCTGGGCGCATTGCCTTCGTTTTAAGTATTCCTTTTGCCGCAAACATCGGTGGCATTGGCACTCCGATCGGAACTCCTCCGAATGCCGTCGCCATGAAGTACCTCACAGGTGCCAATGCCGTGAGTTTTAGCGACTGGATGGCTTTTGGCGTTCCTTTTGCCTTAATCATGCTTCTGCTGACCTGGCAGCTTCTGGTTTTGTTCAGCCCCCCCCGTGAACAGCATATTGAACTGATGATTAAAGCCAAATTTGACAAAAGCCTCAAAGCCATAATCGTGTATATCACTTTTGGAATTACGCTGGTTTTGTGGCTCACAGAAAACCTTCATGGGATGAACTCTTACGTTGTCGCCATGATTCCTGTTGTCATTTTTGTGGTAACAAAAATAATCAACAAAGAAGATTTAAAGAAAGTGAGTTGGGACGTTTTGTGGCTGATCGCCGGTGGAATTGCCTTAGGTTTGGGGTTGGAAAATACAGGTCTGAGCAAACACATGATTGCAAGCATTCCCTTTGATACCTTTTCTCCTGCGATCATTGTCATTAGTGCGACGATCTTGGCCTTAATCATGTCTTCTTTGATTTCTCACACCGCCACCGCAAACTTACTTCTGCCCTTAATGGCCGCGCTGGGAACCAGTTTATCGTCACTAAGCACATTGGGCGGAGGAAAGATGCTCGTGATCTTAGTCACCTTATCCTGCTCTTTTGCGATGGCTCTGCCCATCAGCACACCTCCCAACGCGATGGCCTATGCGACAGGTTTGGTGAGTAACAAAGACTTATTAAAAACCGGAAGTCTGGTTAGTGTGATTGGTCTTATTCTGTCCTACGGAATGGCGTATATTCTGAGGCAAGTCGGGTTCTTCTAAAGCAATGGGCCATGGGTCAATTGATAAAAAATGGGAAAAAACAAGGCGTTGATTCGTATTCACATGGGTGTACGACCTAAAAATATGAAAACCTATGTATTGAGGCAAATCTTCGGCCTGGGTCTGTTGATATTGGGGCTTTTGCTCGTTATTCCAGGAGTTCCAGGCCCAGGCGTACTTTTGCTTGCCGCAAGTTTGTTGAGCCTTGAATATCCGGGAAAAAGATCACTTTTGATACGATTCCAGGCATTAAAGGGGTATCGTTACCTTCGAGTTTGTCTGCGTAAACGTTATCATGTCTTAATCTGCCATCCGTAATACCTAAAAACATAATTATTTAATTTTGTATTGACAAATGAGCAGAAAATCAATAGTTATTCTCTTTTCACTTTTAGGTGCTGGTATAGCTCAATTGGTAGAGCAGCTGATTTGTAATCAGCAGGTTGCGGGTTCAAGTCCCATTGCCAGCTCCATTTGGAGATAGCCTACTAGCATGGGGAGATTCCCAAGTGGTCAAAGGGATCAGACTGTAAATCTGACGGCAATGCCTTCGAAGGTTCGACTCCTTCTCTCCCCACCACGATTCCGCCTGTGCCTAGGTAGCTCAGTGGTAGAGCGTTTCCTTGGTAAGGAAGAGGTCGGCAGTTCAATCCTGCTCCTAGGCTCCAGTTTTTTATTTTAGCAGATACTTGGTAACATGAGAGATTTTATACTGTTGGAATGTACAGAGTGCAAACGGCGTAATTATTTTGCTTCCCGCAATAAACGGCTAAAACCGAATCGTATGGAAATTCGTAAATATTGTAAATGGGAACGTCAACATACTCTGCATAAAGAAACGAAATAAGGGATCCTTCCCTGAACTCTGAGTCAAGGATGACTCAGGATACCTGGTTACGGTTGGCGTCTAGGGATAGATTTCAACGGTTAACATGGTTTAGGCCAGTAGCTCCAATTGGTAGAGCGTCGGATTCCAAATCCGAGTGTTACGGGTTCGAGCCCTGTCTGGCCTGCCATGTCAGGCTCAAGTCCGCAGATTAGTTGTTTCGTTTTGCTTGCATTCGGAATAACCTGTCTCCTATGATTAATGACCGAAAACGTCTTTACAACTTATTGATAGAGAACAGCATGTTTAATCGTTTTAAACAATTTCTAGAAGATGTTCGTTCCGAATTCAAACGAGTTCATTGGCCGAGTCGTGAAGAAACACTGAGGTCAACCTCCGTGGTTCTTGCTTTATCCATGATTATTGCGATTTTCCTGGGGATTGCGGATCTTGGGTTATCCAATGCGATGAAATTTATTATCTCTGGTTAAAAGGTAAGGTAGTGTGTCTATGTCCGAGGCGAACTCTGCATACAAATGGTACATTCTTCAAGCGTATGCTGGATATGAAACACGAGTGGAAAGCTTGATTCGTGAACAGTTGCAGATCAAAAAGCTTGAGGGGTTGGTGGAAAAAATCTTCATCCCTTCGGAAAACGTTGTAAAAACAAAAGGTGGAAAGAAGAGAACCGTCAATCAGAAGTATTTTCCCGGATATATTCTAATCCGTATGAATCTTACTCCTGATTTATGGCATCTTCTTATGGGGATTCATCGGGTGTCAGGGTTTGTGGGAGGTACCAAAAAAGATCCACTCCCCTTGGATGATAAAGAGCTTCAAGCCATCTACGAGCAAATTGATACAGGCGCTCAACAAGCAGCAATTCAAGAAGAGTACATCATTGGTCAAAAAGTGATGATTACCGAGGGACCTTTCAGTAATTTTAACGGAACCATTGACGAAATCAATCGAGAAAAAAGCAAGCTGAAGGTCTTGGTGAGTATTTTTGGCCGTCCCACTCCCGTTGAAGTTGAATTTGATAAAGTAAAAAGTGCTTAACCTTGTTATAAATTAAGGGGTCCTATGGCTAAAGTAGTCGTTGCCTATATTAAACTCCAAGTTCCTGCCGGAAAAGCAAATCCGTCTCCCCCCATTGGCCCAGCATTAGGTCAGCGTGGAGTGAACATCATGGAATTTTGTAAAAGTTTTAATGCAAAAACGCAGGGGCTGGATACGATTATCCCTGTTGTGATTTCGGTCTATTCTGATCGTTCTTTCACCTTCATTATGAAGACGCCTCCAGCTGCTGTATTAATCAAAAGTGCACTGAACCTGAAGTCAGGTTCAGCGACGCCAAACACAAGAAAGGTTGGGTCCTTGACAGATGCTCAGCTTGAGGAAATTGCTAAAATCAAATTGCCCGATTTGAATTGTTATGATCTTGCAACGGCAAAACGTATTGTTGCGGGAACAGCACAAAGTATGGGTGTTGAGATCGTTGAGAGTTGATTTTGATAGGGGTTTCCCCTTTCAAAAAGCAAGATGAGATTCCGATCATTATATTCTACAGTGACGTTATGAAAAAGAAAACAAAGCGAGAAAAATTAATTGATGAAAAAGTTGACAGAGCGCGAGTCTATCTTTTGACAGATGCGGTCAATTTATTAAAAGATGTGAAGGTTACCAAGTTTGACGAGACGATTGAAATTGCGTTGAACTTGGGGGTTGATCCTCGAAAAGCCGATCAGACGGTTAGAGGAACCTGCTCTCTTCCTAATGGTTTGGGGAAAGAAGTTCGAGTTCTGGTTTTTACTAAAGGTGATAAAGAAGCGGAGGCCCGGGAAGCTGGAGCCGATTATGTTGGGGCGGAAGATTTGGTCACGAAAATCCAGGGGGGATGGTTTGAATTTGACAGAGTTGTCGCAAGTCCCGATATGATGAGCTTGGTTGGTCGAATTGGTCGGCTTTTGGGACCGAGAGGTCTCATGCCAAACCCCAAACTGGGAACAGTGACTACCAATATTGGGCAAACGGTTGGAATGATTAAAGCGGGGCAGGTGGAGTTTCGTGCAGACAAAAACGGAATATTACAAGCACCTGTCGGAAAAGTTTCTTTTGAGCCTGTTAAGTTGGTTGAAAATATCAGGGCTTTCGTTGAGACCATTAATCGCCTGAAGCCTCCCGCGTCAAAAGGCATTTATATGAGACAATGTACGATCACCTCCTCCATGGGACCTGGATTAAAAGTCGATATCCAGAGTATCAGAGGCTAGAAAAGTACTGTTTCTGAATTTTCAAAACTGAAGATTGTCGAAGACAGTAGGGGCCCCTTGGGGCTTAATCATCCTGCCGAGACATCTCCGCACGTTTTTTCCCATCGTGTATGCTGTCTTCTTCCTTCCTCAATCTGTCAGGACTTTAAACAGGTTTTTTCACTTTTTAGCCATGAATCATTAAGAACATCGTTCAGGGATTCAGTGTATGGTCAGGGTGTGCCTTGGAGAAAACACCTAAAGAGTGGGGTTTACCCGTTTCGAGTAGACACGGAATTCCGCGTTTCTGTGGGGAAATGGGGTTCTGTTTCAAACCAGAAAGCTTTAGCCTAAAGGAGTTCTGAGATTGTGCAACGCATGATTTTTTAAAGAACGCTCGGAAGCTTTACGCTTGAAAGAAGGAGGTTCTGCTTCCTAGATTCTTTAATTAGTCACTATCGCTTAATGGATCTTTAGCTTATAGCGGTGGGTTAGTTTGAAAAAAATGCTGATATCACAGGTTTTATCAAAAACTAATACCTTATGTCTGAAGGCTGATATTCATTTCGTGACGGGTGACTGGTTGAGTTTCGGGAGTAAACTTCTTTTTACTTTTAATTCATAACGTAGGCTCTACCGTAATCAGAGCTTAATTTCACACATTAATTCATATTAGGATGAGTTGTGGATAAAACGGCAAAAGAAGCCCTTATTGGTGAATTAAAGGAACTTTTCACTTCCGCTTCTGCGGCGATTTTAGTGGATTATCGAGGATTAACGGCAAATGACATTGTTGAGTTACGCAAAAAACTCAGCGAGTCATCATCCAAGATGAAGGTGATCAAAAACACCTTAGCTAAAATTGCTTCAAAAGGTACACCGTTTGAAGGCTTAAACGATCAATTAGTGAACACACGTGCAATTGTGGCAAGTCAGGATCCGGTAGGGCAAGCGAAAGTACTGACGGATTTTGCCAAGAAAAAGACCTCCTTAGTCATACAGGGAGGAATACTATCAACTCAGGGACGAACTTCCCTATTAACAGAGAGTGAAGTTCAAGCCTTAGCAAAACTTCCTTCCAGGGACGAGCTTCTTGTTAAATTCTTATTTCTATTGCAAGCTCCTGCGGCCCAGTTTGTTAGAACGCTTAGCGAAGTGCCTGCTAAATTTCTACGTGTATTGTCTGCAATTGCAGAATCTAAAAATTAACCTCTAAATATTAAGGAAAGATCATGGCTGAGATCACAAAAGAGCAAGTGATTGAGTTTATCTCAAGCATGTCAGTACTCGAACTCTCTGAAATGGTAAAAGAACTCGAAGCAAAATTTGGTGTTAGTGCTGCTGCGGCTACCGTCGCTGTTGCTCCTGCTGCCGGAGGCGGTGGAGAGTCTGAAGCTGCTGTGGAACAAACCGAATTTGACGTCATTCTCGCGACAATTGGAGAGAAGAAAATCAATGTGATTAAAGAAGTTCGCGCAATCACGGGTTTGGGTTTAAAAGAAGCGAAAGATTTCGTTGAGGCGGCACCTAAAGCGGTAAAAGAAGGCATCCCCAGAGCGGAAGCTGAAGAAATCAAAAAGAAGCTTGAAGAAGCTGGCGCAGGTGTTGAAATTAAATAGTTTTTTCTTACCTTTATTCCTCTTCAATTTGGGGTGTGTCCTTGATGCCCTCAAATCACCAAAGTTCATTGTTGCGGAGTATTTTTCTCCGCAACAATAATCTCCCCTTGTCCGTGTTGATCTCCATCCTGTCCGTCTGGTTATTTTGCTATGGTGTCTTTTATCGGAAGCGATGCGGGAAGTAAGGTCTTATCGGCTGTACCCTTTTTAAGGTCAGTGTGTCAAGACCCCGTCTAATCAATTATCGATGCTTTATCAAAAGGCAGATAAGTTTGGCTTTGTCCTCAGGCAAAATCTCCGCAAAATAATGAGTTATTCCCAGTTCTTCAGCGAGTCGTTTTGTTGGATTTTCATGATCTCCCGGATATACACGGACAGCATAGGTGTTCGGGATTTATGTTCCTCCAGCGAGTTCTCTATTTATGCGCATCAGTGAAGTTTCCCGATGATGATAGTTTGGATCAAACAGTTCTTTTGCAAAGAGCCTGATTTTTTCAACAAGCTCGTCAAAAGCTCGTTTAGTGGACTGTAAAAAAAAGTTCACAAAATCATTTGCCAGTACAACAGCAATTTTTGAGATTCGTTGAAAGGAGAAGGCCAATTGTTGCTCTTTGTTTAGCTTCGCCGAACCCACTCTTAAAATAACCATGGAAATGAGCTGAGCAGCCATAGAAGCGAGCAATAAAGATTCAATGATGTTGGAATTGTTAGAGGTGAGTCGGTTGGCCTTAAGTGATTGCTGTATCCCTTTAAAAATCAATTCAATTTGCCATCTCAAACGGTAGAGTGGATACATAATTTTCGCAAGAGCTGTCAAATTGGTAAGATACCAATGGTACTGATATTCAGTAGGATGCCAAAATCCGATGGCCCGACAACATAGGAGTTGATCACCAATTTTTTTTAGTTAGAACCTGGACTTCGTCCATCTTTGGCCGGGATAATTGCGGCAATCTCTTGCTTGATTTGTTTGAGATGACTCTCTTCTTTGTTCATACCAGGCCTCCTGGGGTTGTGTTAGCAAAATATCCAGAATGTCATCTTTTCAACAAGAAGCCAATTGAATTTATTATGATTTAAAACCACGAACACCTATGTATTGTCCCCCCTACCATCAGAAAAATGAGGGGCGAAAAGGATTTTGGTAGGGCGATTAGTTTGCTGCGTTATAAATATTGCCACTTCAGTACATCATATCGCCCCTGAAAAAACACTTGTCGCAGCTAGGAATTCAGGCATAAGTGGCAATAGTGGCGATATGAGACGAGCATCTGACGGCAGTAGCGTTTAATGTAGGTCGTCTAAATTGACCAAAATAGCTTGCTCAAAAAATGGACCTGCAAGAATGTCTCACGGCCCCTTATTTTCTGTGGGTTTCCTCCAATTTTTCAGAGGGCCAAAAAGTGGGCAAAAAAATCACATCAAAAAGGCATGTTTTGGACGACCTACGTTTAATGATCTTCAACACGTTGATGGATGACCACATTGGCCATGTCAATGATTGGTTGAGACGCATGGATGATTTGAATTTTTTTCAGAAACACCTTATGACCAATTTCCATGATCAAACGACTCAGTAATTCATCAAGAAAACTGCTGGATGTGCTTTCAATGCCGGTAAAATCCAAGCGTAACACTTCTTCCATGTCTGGTAATAGATTGAGAATTTTTAATCGTAATCGTTTTGCTGGTTCTCGTCCTCCAGTGTGTATACATTCTTCCTTGATTTTCAGCCCACCTTCTTCGATTTTCCATGCTATGTTTTCCAGATAATTTACACCACTGTCTTCAATAAACGTGTCCTTCAGGTTCACCGGGCGATTGGTGAACATCTGCAACTGAATTCCGGTCCCTTGAATTTCTTGAGCAAAGACTGAAAACCCTTTGTCTTTCCCCAGTTGAATACGATTCAAAGCATTTCCAGTCCATAGATCAAAATTCCCTCCATTGGCTACCGTGATTTCTCTCGTTCCCGCAAGTCCATTGCCTTGTCCCACTGCTTTATTGCGAGTTATGCCTCTACACAGTGCTTTTGAAATAGCACTTCCATGGCTGTCCCAAGGCTGAACATGAGGAGACTCACTGAGAGATGCCTTAATGCCAATGCCCATATCACAAATACCAATATCCAGTCTTTGCCGTTCCGTGAAATACTGGGCACACACAGCCCCCGGAGTTTTTGATTGGGAGTGAATGCTGATGTTGTCAATCACCTCGTTCACAGCCCATTCCATTGCTGGTAAAAAAGTGCGTCCATTTTCAAATTGGGAAATGACCAATTCACATATTTGATTCACGACGCGACAAACGTCTTCTTGCGTTTCAATGAGTTTAAGCGGGATAAAACGGCCTCTCTCCTCATGCCGCTCAAAGGTCTCTTCAAAGGGAATGTTCAAATGCTTCAACAGGTCAATGCGGGAGCAATAACGAAGGGAATTTGGATCACCAACGGCGGTGAATGTCTTATTCTGATTACGCTGCAGCAATCCCCATGAACAAAGAAATGCCAAGGCTCCTGTCGTGATAAAACAAGGGGATGGGATCTGGATTACCAGTTTCTCCCACTCTCCTGTGATCATGTCATTTTCAATCAAGGATTGAATTAAATCTTTTGCTGAACAAGGGTGAGGTAATTGAAGAGATGCCATATTGCCTTTATCTGTTCGGAGATCAAGCCACATGCTGATGAAGATACACTGAAAGGGGTTTGACTCCTATTTGCCAGACTTTCACTTCTTTTTCCATAGACCTTCATCACTCAGGCGACATAACTCAGAACTTCAATTTCAACACCTTTTTTCAAGGCACTTTCTCCTTTTAACAGCACTTGTTCAGTAATGTCTTCTGAAAGGTAATATTCACCGCAGTTTTCACAAATATCAGCCGGGACATTCTTGAGTAACACAATGGATTCAGCCCTTGTCAAAGTCACCACAGTGACTCCCTGCACGGTGTTTCCCTGTTTGCAAATCATACATTTCATGGCTTTCTCCTTGTTTTAAAGTTAGTACTCCAAAGTTTTGAATCAGGTTCATACACGGTAACAACGTATCCTGTTTGGTCATGCGGGTCAATACCCAGCACCACATGCAGCGGACGATCTTCTTCAAATCCCAATAACAACATACTGGGATAGGGTTGGTCATTCGGATAATCTTTAATAATCTCACCTGAGATAATCACCTTTTTAACAGAGTCTTTGGTGATTTTTCTTTCAAACATTCTCTGTATCGCATGCCCGCTGAATTTTAACTCTTTGATAATCATCTGACCTCCTCTCTTGGAGGATGACACAAACTTGGATCAGCAGGAGGCGGATCCAGAATCGTTTGATAAGGCTCTCCGGTTTTGATGGCTTCTGCCATTTTGTCATAGCAGTGCAGAATGATGGCTTTGGTACGATACTCCCCATATTTTTGCTCATCCTTGCGCTTCACAATCGGAAAGGTTCCCATGATGTAATCCACATCATCCCGCTCAATGCTGTACAAATGGAAATAGGCGGCATCCAGTTCACACCGGATTAAGTGACGACGCTCTTCGTTCCATTTGAAGGGTGGGTAAGTGTAGCCGCAATCTTTGGCAAAAGGTTCTAAATCCCAAGCCGTGAAAATAAGTTCGATTGCTCTGCTACTTATCCATTGGGATAATTGTGAGGGATGGCTCCAAAGAGTGTTCTGGCTATAAACAGAATACATTATGACAGGTAATTGATTAATGAGGAAAAAATTCGTATGATTCCCACCGATTTTAAACTTTGCAATAGAATCAAAGGAAAAAGCTGTTAGATTGCTAATTAACAAAGCACTCATAGAATAATTGGTCTTTGGAACTAACATAATTGGTAGTGTATTTCCGATAGCGCTAAAGGGAATTATACCACCAATGAATGTTCTCTCATTAGTTGAACTTGTGACATCTTTGAAGACTATAAGCGCATTCTGATTAAATTCTTGATGAAGTTTTTGGTATACATCACCATGAAATACCCAATATCTTGGCATCACAGCATATTCAGAATCCATATGATTTTCGCTAGATGTCTCCAAAGTCACACCACTACGAAAGGTATTACATTCATTTGTCCCCATCGATGCCACTCGGTGGTCAAAGTGGTGTATCATCCTTCCTTCATACAACGGCAAATATTTATGCTCTCTTTTCTCAAATACATTCCCTTTCAAAATCCAACCATCACTTTCTAGTTGTTCCTTTGTACGGAACAAGCCAGAGTCATTGGTCATATGGAACATAGTTGAAAATTTCACTCCCCAAGGATTTTCAGTGTGTGTCACCTGCCCCTTTGAATTATACGTCTCCTTGATGAGCACTGGAACCCTCCGATAGATACCTTTCGTGAGTTCCGCGTCCCGTTTACTGCGGAAGATGGGACAGGTTCGGGTATTGGGATTGAGCAGAGCAATCTCTTCAGCAGTCAAGGAAAAATGCCTGTTGTCTTCATGCAGGTCTTCCACCTTCTGAGCAAAGAAAACAAAGTCCGCTCCCTGAGTTGCTGGACGTTTCAAGCCTGTCAGAGTGAGGAGACAGAACTTCATACGACTATCAACATCGGGAAATAACTTCTCTCGATTTTCAAAATCATACAAACTACTGAGCGAATGTTTTTCCATCAGATCCTGAAAGAAAAACTTGGTGGTGTCATCCGTGGCAATTCCGGAAGGAACGATACATCCAAACCGTCCCATCGGAGAAAGCAGGTTGCGATTCATTTCCGCAAAGATGGTGTAGGTATTGACATCACCTCTACCGCAGAGAGGATAGGTGTTCGAGTCACGAATGAAATGACTTTCCCCTTCCGCTTTTCTGCAGTCTTCCAAAAATGCCTGATACAAAGTTGGATCAGTTTCACTCAGGGAATCAATCATTTTCCTGCGCCTGGAAGCATTAGGGGCGTTGGCGATATCCGTATTTCTTTCAGCAAACCATTCCTTTTCCTGGAGTTTGATCCGTTCCCACGGCGGATTCCCCAGGACGACATCAAATCCTCCACACCATCCCGTTTGCTCATTGTCGGGTTTTTCATCTTTGAAGGGAATCCGGAAAATATCGGGAAAAGTCAATTGCCAATGAAAAAACTGGTATAGTTGGGACAGACGTTCGATTTCGTTTTTTGTTCCAAGATGAAGATCCCAGGGATTCTTTTCGATTCTACGAAATATATCTTCAGTAATGGGCGGGTTGGGATTGTCTTCTGTCTTTTCCCAGACAAAAGCAGCACACCAGGCATCAGCAAGCAGGTGACCAAAGCGATAATCACTGGAATCAATATACTCATGATACAGTTGGTGCTTTTTGCGAATTTCATCGACAGAGTTTCCTTCAATAGATTCCAGTTTCATCAAAGTGGTTGCTAAATTACCTAAATCCAATTGAAAATCTGCTGTAGACATCAGAAAGCTTCTCTGCTTTTTTTCAATTGAGTTTTCCTTTTTATAACCTGAGCAAACTGCCCTATCATCGCCTTCAATGGGGTGGAACGCATCATCAGGAATCCCATTTTTAAGCAATCGTGGAGTTACACCCAGCAAGCTGTTTCCGCATTGAATTTTGTGATCTAAAAAAGAGAGGGGTTTCCCTGGCTCCAGGGCTTCCATCCAGAGACTGACCTTGCAAAGTTCGACCGACATGGGATTGATATCCACACCATAAATACAATGGCTGATGACATCACGCAGCGCATGTCGAATTTCAGGCGGAGCCGGTTCATCATCGCCAGTTCTCACTATGGCCAGTTTGCGGGCAATACGATGCGCCGCCGCGATGAGGAAATGTCCGCTGCCGCAAGCCGGATCGCAAACCTTGAGGCTGAGAAGTGCGTCTTCAGGATTTGGTTGCTTCAGTGCTTCGACTAGCACAGGCTCTAAGGCAGAATCCAACAAACATTGGATCAGACTGGATGGGGTATAATAACTTCCGGTGGTTTTGCGTTCATTGCCTCCGGCGGTTTTGAGTTCAAAAGTTCCGGCATCCAGATTTAAGTCAGGATGCAGTTCCAAAAGCGATTCGTAAATGCTTCCAAGTTCTTCCGCGCCTAAGTTCCGATAATCCACAGAACGTAAAGCAACCCCATCGTTGATGGTTGACAAGCAGCGAATGGCCTCCAGCAAATCCGCATTGGCAAGTTCAGCAAGTTCCAGATCAGGTAGCGCTTCAGCGGAAAAAAGGAAACCATTCAAAGCAGGTAAGCCCAACTCAGGACAGCCATGATCTCCTCCGAGTTTTTGCGTGATGAGTTTCAGCATTTGATATAAATCATGATGCCGTCCGCCCCTGATCCGTCCAGCCATGGTACGGAGACGAGTTAAAGAATAATGTTCCAGGTACGCTTTGCGAGCTTCAGCGGCTGAGTGGGGATCAAACAACAGTTCTCGATCCTCCGCTACAAACAACAAAATCAGGCGATAGACCATGCGGAGCAACTGGCGGTAGTAATCCTGTTTGTTCAAGGTGCCGGATCTCAGCTTTTCCCTTAACTCGCCATTGGCCGGATGTTTGAGAAAACCGCTTCCCAATGAACGAATAGCAGATTCGACCCCTTCTCTTAAGTGATCCAAAGCTCGTGTTCCTTGGTCTTGCGCAACCTTTGACCATTTTTCCAGCCAGCATTCCTCAGGTTTTTCCGCTTCCACACGTGATTGGTGACAGAGGAGCCAGAGCAAAACAAAGTCTGCGTAAATCTCGCCCTCAAACATGCTTTCCAGATCAAACTCAACATAGGCTTGACGGGTTAAACGCAGATTATCTCTGAGGATGCGCAGGGTTTTGCCATTAGAGACAAAGGCCCAAAGGTGAGCTTCTGAGCGATTCAAAAATTCCTGAACCATTCCATGAGGATTAATTTTTGCTGAACCCGCAACGCCCTTGTTCATTTTATCAATGTCTACGCCATAACCGATGAGATGAATCGGATTATTTTGCCAGAGGTGCGAAATTGGATAGGTTTTTCCTTCGATTTCAAAGGCTTTTGATACCGTTAATCTCCCGTAGCCCAATTCCTGAAATAAGGGGAGCAGCAAGCGCTCTCTGGTTACCGTGGTTCCTCGATCCCCTTCAGGCAGTTTGGCTTTTGATTCCTTAAAAGATTGCCAACGTCCGAGCATCCAGGTCCAGGAACGGTTAATGGCTTCATTGAGTTTGATTCCAGAGGCAAGGTGATATGAATCCGAAGTCATACCGTCTAAGCTGGCATCACCATCAGCCACCCTTTGAAGCAGGTCGGGAGGCAAAATGGCGCCTTCGGTCCGTATCGTGATAAACGCGGCTTGATGTTTGGTTTGCATACTTTTCCTGACCAGCTATAAAGGATTAAACTTTAGGAATTGGTAAATAAATATACACCCCAAGAATATCCGGCGGCAGTTGCGGCTCAATTGTTTGACGGATTCCTTTGTGTCCACTCGCCTGACGCACCTTCTTGTGGCTTTCCAGGAGTTGTTTGCCTTTGTTCAGAGCAACATCATTTAAATGGCCTAACAATGATTGATGGATCCTGTAGACTCCATTTTCCTCAATGATGATTTTTTGCAATTGTTCAAGAGCTTGTTGCGATAATACATTCGCATCAGGAGTTGAGTTCAGGAGAGCTTCAGCTTGGTCTTCATCCAACCAAACAGCCTTATCTGGAGCCCCTTCAAAGGCGAGCAATAAACACTCTTCTGAAAGTAAAGAATGCTGTTCCTCTTCTTTTCGGGTAATTAATTGATAGCGAAAACGAGTCAACAGCAAAGTTGTTCGCTTTTCCACGGAGTTCGTGCGAATCACTCCACAGCGCCTGGCAATGCTCTGTGCTGAATAGTCTAATGTCGAGTTGAGCACATGACTGGCCAATGCCTCAACTATTGGATGCGTCCGGTTCAAGTAGAGTTCCCCTTCTTCTGCGGGCATTGTAAAACAGGCTTTGAATTCTTTTTGCTGGTTGATCATATCTTTAATTTCCTGCGGTGTTTCAAACAAATCCACCTTGATGTGATCTTGACCAGAGATGAGCGCGTGAAAAGCAGTTAACGCATTCCTGGTAAAACCAGAAACATCGGTTTCATAGCCAATAGCCATGCGGATCGCCTGAATTTCAGGAACAACTTCTTCAGGCTTAATGGCGTGTTGGGCAAACATAGTTTGTGAGCGTTTTTCTTTTTCTTTGGCGAATTCCCATTGCTTGAACAATTCTTCCCGCTGGGGTTTGAAATATTCCTCAAACCCCGGGAGCAGCATTTCAGAGCTGGTTCCTGTTTCTTCTCGCAGCAGTAAGCCTTCAAAGACGGCTTCCATTAAGGCTTCAGAGTTGACAGGGACAGGAACCGAAATCCCTAATGAACTTTTAATGTTTTTGTGCTTGCGTAAGAGAACATCCAAGACAATGCCATCGATTTGATTGTCTGTTCCATAATAGGTCACCACTTTGACAACCTTGCGTGGCTGCCCAAAACGATCAACTCGTCCTTCTCGTTGTTCATGCCGGGCTGGATTCCAGGAAAGGTCATAATGAACTACCGCGTCAAAATGCTCCTGCAGGTTGATTCCTTCACTCAGGCAATCTGTACAGATGAGCAGACGCTTTTCGTATTGTGCTAATTTCTGAATCAGTTCTTTCCGTTCTAAAGGCGGAAATTGCCCGGTGACGCCGATGATTTCCACTCCTTTAAATTTTTTATTCAAACTATTATGGTTACGAAACATCTCAACCAAATAGTCCACTGTAGGAATAAAACGGCAAAAGACGATAGGTCGAAAGCCATCTTTAAGCAGTGAACTTATAATGTCTGCGGATTTATTCAGTTTTTCATCACTGTTTCCCAATAAGGAATCCGCTGTCTTGGCCATTGCACGCAGTTTTCTCTTGTGAGCTTCGGCATCTTTAAACAGCTCGCCAATGTCACTGCCTGGAGCGACATCGCTGCCCTCAACAGAGTCATCATCGGTTAAGTCCATCACGTTGCGGCGTCCTAACTCCTCAATACTTTCACCAGATTCCTGGTCAAGAGTGGACGCACGGTTCCTTAGTGTTGAAGCCGCAGCCGCAGGACTTGAGGCTAAAGCTCTAAGAAGTGCCAGCACTGACCACCAGCGAATTCTGAACTGATAGGTTCCTGATTTTTCTTCCAAGACAGTTTCTCTTGCATAACGAAAGACCTGCGCAAAAAAATTTTTATAGTCTGGATTGAGGGAGTACGTCACCTCAGTGCTCTCCCTGTCAGGAAAAGGGGTATCTTCACCAATATAGCTGCGAATGTCTCCTCGTCTTCTCTGGACAAAATGATTGGCAATTTCTCTGCGATAAGTTTGATTTTCAGCACCGGCGAGATCAGTAGGAAAGTTGACAAACCGTGAGTTTAATAAACCCAGTAGTGAATGAAAAGCATCTTCCTTACCGCTATGAGGGGTTGCAGTTACCAAAAGCATATGACGAGTTACATCCTGACTTAGCTCAGAAACTAACTGATGACGTTGATGCCTTTTTCCTTCACCTCCCCAGGAACAGGTATGCGCTTCATCAACAATCACCAACTCAGGGCAGGTTCTTAAAAAATCATCCCTTCTGCGGTCTGATTTGATAAAATCCATGGACACAATCACGAACGGATGTCTGTCAAACAAGGACTCCCCTAGCCGCAAGTTTCTTTCCAATTTAGTGGCGGTGCCGCGCAAAACCAAAGCCGCGTCAATATGGAATTTTTCTTTTAATTCTGTATGCCATTGTTCCGCCAAATGAGGAGGACAGAGCACAGCCAGCCTTTTTACCTCACCCCTTTCCAATAATTCTTTGGCAATCAAACAGGCCTCAATGGTTTTTCCTATGCCGACATCATCCGCAATCAGTAAACGGACAGGATCCTGTTTAAGTGCCATTAACAATGGAACCAGTTGGTATGACCGTGGCTGAACCGCTATGCTGGCAATCGCACGAAAGGGACCAGCACTGGAACGAAAGCCCAAGCGCACGGCATCCCGTAACAAACGACAAGAAGTATAATCCCCTGAGGCATCAGGATTAGGAGGAGCAAACTGAGCCGACTGAATCGTTTCCAAATTCGTGTGGATGGCTGTGGTTTCTTCGTCACCACCTCCGAGCGGTCTCAACTTTAGCCAAGGAGGATTCTTTTCGAGGATAACCCATTCTCGTCCACGGACCTTGACTAACGATCCAATTGCATATTCCATAATTTATCCCTGTTTGCTCAATTTCCCTGATTTCCAAATATGGAGGGATATTTTTTGATAATTTCACTCCAGTTATCTTCATGGTGAAAGCGAATGACGATGAATCCATAATCCAACATGCAATCATCTTGTTCAGCATCCCGTTTCTGACGATCAGGATAATCATGAGGAGGGCCATCCACATAGATGGCAGTGTGATGATTTTGATAATAGAAGTCTGGCTTGGTTTGACAAGTGGCTACCTCATATTGCGCATGGGTTGGAAGAGTGCAGCCCTGATCTTCAAGAAATTTCAGCCACTTTTTTTCCAGTGAGGACTCTGTCTGCTTCATAAGAAAATCTAACTGTTGTCCACGAGGAAGTTCAGTGGAGGAGGAAACCGTTGTAGAGGAAGTAAGTTCCAATAAAAAATCACGGATCAAATAACGGTCCAGCAACCCATGATCAAACTGATTGCTGTAACTCATCAGGCAGTCATAACATGCGGATTCACAATCTTCTTTGGCCTTTTCAGAACGATGGCGATCCGCTCCTGTCTCTGGATCAAAATGACATAATTCCAGGGCTTCTTTCGCTATTTCCGCAAACGCATTGGGTTCTTCTACGATTCTTCTGAGAACCCCGGCCCCTCCTTCAGATGATTCGTAAAAGAGAATGAGATTTCTATTTTCCCGATCAGGTAGTGGTTCCGTCGCAAGTTCATTGTCCTCTAACTGGTACAGGAACAGGATTGCGTTTTTAAGCGCATATTGGATTGTCGCAATTTGCTCTAATTCCCAGGGTTCTGAAAATTCAAGCAACATACAGTTTCGTCGATCTTCAACATAAGGAATTACTTTCATTGTCCGATTTGAGAGAGCGTCTTCACCTTCTTCTATTTTATCTTTTCTTGCCCAGGTTCCACGCTCCAAATCAAGGATATACCCTTTGTTCTCTTTTTGTTTTCTTCGCCGCCAACCAACGTTGATTCTACACAAGGTTGCTGATTGATTATAGGTTAGGCTGACCAATTCTTTTTGCTCTTTTGACAGTATTTGCGCAGATCGAGTGGACACATTGCCAGCTTGATTAAACGAAAATCCTGAGATAATTTCATATCCCATCCGCATTCGTTCTTCTTCATCGCAAGTGATTCTCTCCCTTCTGCGAGTTGAAACATTCTGTAAATGAAACAAATTGCTCATCGCATTTCCCAAGAGCGCGTGACAACGCACACAACGGTCTATTGCCTCATTTTGAATTAGGTAATGGACATAACCACAAGTTTCACATAATTTTATCCTACGAGTTGTTAGGCCTTCATCTCCAGCAGGGAGGATCGCTTTATCAATGATGTATTGAGATCCCTCATGATAAACAATTGCTCTTGGACCAAACTCAGAAATCGCGAGAAATCTTGGGCGAGACAGATACTCATCATTTTTACGATTCCGTTTTCTTCCTGGAATAAAGGCGGAAAGCGGTAATCTGGGGAAGTTATAACCTGGTAAAAAACCTTCACTCGCGAAATAACGATAACTATAGAAATCAGATTGAATGACATTTTGGGAATCTGTTAAGAGCTTTAACTGTGCTTCAGCTTCGTTTCTGAGTCTTTCTGCCCTTTGTTTATCCTCAAAACTTCTTGTTGGATCAAGGACAATTTTATTTTGCGAATGCTGTTGATTTAAAGCCGCTTGATATAAGTTTCTCCAACGGCTACAAGCATCATCAAACCTGCGAAATATTTGTGTAAACACCTGATCAAGCCATTCCTCATCATACCAACTGGCAGTGTCTAAATCTGAACCTAAACTTTGTAATACCTCCTTTGCTCTGGACTTTGCTCTTTCCTGATATCCTTTCTGCTGAAAGTGTGCAGCAATTTCAGGAAAAACAGGAAACGCATTTTGGATATCGGATAAATCCAATAATTCTTTTAATGATGTTTTTAGACTAATGCCTGTTTCTGCTAACCAAATGGCCTGAATATGCGATCGGATTAAATCTTCATTGGTAAGATCGAGTCGGGGCGGCAGGACTTGTCCAGCAACCATTCTTTGGGGTTTCTTGAAAAAATACTGATCATGAGAGTTACCAGCAGCACAATAAGTAAACACTAACGCAGGCTGACCACTCCGTCCTGCACGTCCGCTTCTTTGCGCATAGTTGGCTGGGCTTGGAGGTACATTTCGCATATTGACCGCATTCAGATCAGATATATCTACCCCAAGTTCCATTGTTGGCGAGCAATACAGTATTGGCAAATCACCATCTTTAAAACGGTCTTCACGGATGCGTCTTTGCTCGTTCTTAACTTGAGCGGTATGTTCTCTCGCTTCCAAATTCTTAAATTTATTTGCAATATTTTTATACAAATTAATAAAATAGGGATTTGTTCTACCTCCCGTTTCTGGTGCATTAGGAATTCTGATTGGATCATGATAGGAGATACTTCCGTCACCAGCTTTCCAAATTAAGATGGAAGCTGATATTTGATAACCGGGAACCTCATCTGAATTCTTGGGTGTCTCGACTTCCTTGAGAAGACCTTCGTTTGAAAGCGCTGCAAGTATCTCCTTAATAATAATTTCAATGTCTTGCTGCTTGAGCGGCTCTCCCTGCCATTCGAGCAAAGTGCTATTGCGTTTAAGGAATTGTCCAAACCCTCCCATTGGAGAGAGAAACACATTGTCCTGAGTTTCTTTTTTTCCTTTCGATCTAGGGTATACTATGGACGAATGATACATCCTTTCATTCTCATCCAGTGACCACGGAGGAATTAATTGTTCGCTTTGACGTTTGAGTTTTTCTTGATGATCCAAGTCGAGAGACTCGACATCGATGGCCAGTTCTCTTCTTAAAAAATCCAGCAAAGTTAGGCAAATTCTGTATTTAGTATCGCTGGATGCCGTAACCAGTGCAGGATGAAGATTCTTCCATACAGAGTCATCCTCACATGTTTCTTTCAGCGATTCATACTCAATTCGCAATAATCCGCATTGCTCCAAATTTGGAGATATGATTCGCCAGCCTCTTCTTAAATCACGATACAAACGATAGCCAATCACTTCTCTGAGGGCTGTATTGATGTTGCTCCTGACAATGCGATTAGGATTTGGAGTTTCACTATAGAGTTCAAAGGGAAGAGATAGAGCCTTAAATACTTCATGAGGAAGGTCATAATATTTAATCCCACTCGGTCCCGCATTTTGAACAGCGTTATACAAACCAGAACGCAAGATACTAATTTCAATAAAGTCGTTAAAATGTCCTGCCTGAAGAGAGGCATCCTGGCGATTATCCGTGAAGCTCAGTAGTTTTTGCGCCTCTGATTTCAGCCCTGATTCTCTGAGGTGTTGGATAGATGACAAACTCAGTATGGTGGTTGATGAACTGCGCCCTCCAGCGCCTAATGAGCTTAGTTTAGAATAGTCTGATTTCTGCCGTATTCCGTAAGTAGTTCCACAGGATAAGCAAAATTGAAACGGTACTGCAATTATATGGCTGAGGATTCCTTCATCACCACTGCATCCGTTTGTTTTAACTAAAATTGGCTGTGGACAATATTTGAGATAATTTTTACGAATTCTTTGTTTTCCCCTATGCCATTCCAACCAATCATCAGGAACCCTCGTTAATATTTCATTCTCATTACTGGGCCATGGATTTTCCTTGCTGATATAAAGAAAGCCTGCATCTCCAATTTCATTATTATCCTGATCATTGAGTTCTCTGGGGAAAAATGTTTTTATACCAGTACGCAGATCTGTATGAACTCGGACATTATAGTATTCTTGTCCGCACTCTCTACAAAAAACTAATGGTAGCAAAACATGGGTGTCTCGTTTCCCTGGAACATATTTTTGTCCTAATAGGGTAATATACCTTTCTTCTTCAGCTTCTATAGAAGCATAAACAGTATCTCCTTTGCTAATAAATTGATGAAGCCTAAATGCGAATGGATGTCGGGTACCCTCGGGAAATTCACAAAGATATGCGGCTAACAAATGCTGTTCCATTGCTTTTTCACACTTGTTTCGATCGATGTTGGTTATTTCATGGAGCTGAACTGCGGCGCCGTTTTCTCCAGAAATACTTTGTGGAATACAGCGAACCCATCTCTGGTCACGCCCATCAAAGCGAGTTCCAAAAGTGCTTTCAATCCACGATGATAAAGCTGTGTTCAGAAAATAATTGCTGGTAAGCGGTGTAGGGTAGCTTGGGTTGTTGATCTCTCGTTTCAGTTTATCTATAAACTCACGATCATCTTTATCAAAATTTTTAGTGGTTCTGGTTAATGTTTCCCCAATCACATGCTCCCACTCAACTTTTCCTCCAAATAATTGAGAGGCAATTTTCGAGACTTCCTCGCACTGTTCTTTAAATGTGCCGGAACTGGCCAATGTCGCAGAAGTTCCAACACATTGAATATTGGCATTCGTTCTATTTTTTAATCGTCTTACCAGAATAGCAACATCGGCTCCCTGTCGCCCCCGATAGGTGTGCAGCTCATCAAGAACCAGAAATCTCATGTTCATTGCAGAATCAATTAGCCGATCTTCTTCAGGTCTCGTTAAGATTAATTCAAGCATGACATAGTTTGTCAGCAGTATATCTGGAGGGGAGTTTTGAATACCCCTTTTTTGTTGCTCAGTTTCTTGTCCAGTATATCGCTTAAATGTAATCAGGGATTTTTCCGAGTCAGGATCGGCTTGAATAAATTTTGCCAATTCTCCATGCTGGCTATTTGCTAAAGCGTTCATTGGATAAACAATAATCGCTTGAATTCCCTTTCCAGAACCGTTTTTAAGGATATGATCAACAATCGGAACAATGTAGGTCATACTTTTTCCTGAACCTGTCCCTGTTGTCAGAACATAATTGACATGTTTTTGGGCAATTCTAATGGCATCGGCTTGGTGTTTGTGCAGAATCAAAGGTTTTCCAACTCCTTGAACCTCTTTGTCTCTTTGAAAAATATACTTACACTGAGGATGGAGGATGCCCTTCGCTACTAAGGCGTCAATGCTTTCACCTTTGGAAAATGCAGGATTGAGTTGAATCAAGGGCTGAGGCCACAAAGCTCCTTCTTCCAATGCTTTATCAACGTGATGATTAATACGGTTGTCCTTTATGACAATAAAACTTTTGATATAATCCGCATAATCTTGGACTAACTTATCTCTAAAGTGAAAAACATCCATAGATTTCTCTTTATACTGATTCCTAAACTCAGGTCATAAAAGTTGTACTGAATTGGGTATACTCTTATCCATGAACTAATATCCCAAAAATCCACATACAATAGCTTCTGAGTATTCTTTATCGGATTTTGTATTGAATCGGAAATAGATTTTTTAAAAACATTATTTCGTACAACTGACGCTTCTCCCCCTCCACTGGATGATAAGTTCTGGCTTATCGTCCCTATCGCCATTTTTCATTAAAGAACCATATCTGGAAAGGATGTTCGGAGTGGCGATCGGAAAGGCAGCATTTTGTTTATCGCCTCTAATGGGGTCAGACAAACCTAGGACAATCCACCCATTCGTAAAGAAAAATGCTTTCAGATCTGTATCGAAAGCATAGCGAAACCTCAGAACAATCGCCCTCAACCTCAAAACAAGAAACGATAATTACTCAACAAAAACAAATAGTCCCAAATCCACGACAGAAGACTTCAAATACAAAAATACAAAAAATAGCTAAAGTTTACAGCTTCTTCTTAAAAGCAAAAAATCTTCTCAATATTAAGGTGGATGGCTGGGATGATGAAAATACACCTTTTAATCCCATTGCCCAAATTACAGACCCCCTCATCAATCGTGACCTTCCGGTGAGACTGGGTAACAATCCTCCTTTTTTTATGTATGATGTTCTTTTGAACACATCAAAGGAAAGGAGTCATCATGCAATCCCATCAAAAACCCACTTTAGAAGAAGTCCTT
>JBBCAX010000183.1:0-42020 GCA_051382335.1 Deltaproteobacteria bacterium TL4 | reverse complement strand
TATTTTGGGTAATTGTTTTGCTTTTTATAAAAAAAGACAGGCGAAATGAAATTGGTTGGACTTTTTTTAAAAAAAGTTCGTCGAAATAAAATTTATAGAAATTTTAGATAAACAACTAAATAAACAGACTCATATATTGGTAGCCACGATGAAACAGGCCTTGTCTTTTTTAAGCTGCTCTATTTTTTCCTCACAAGAGATCACAGTGGCATTAATTTGCCATTGGAGCGTATAAGGAGAATTGGCAGATGGTTTGCCTGTTCCTTTGTATTTTTTATGCGAAGTGAAAGTGATGTCCTTGATTTTGTGGTAGGACCACTTTTGGGTTAAGTGTTCCAGAGCCTCTTGAGCCGCCTGCTGAGTCTCAAAACGGTTGCCTGTAAATGAAACAACTGTTTCAAAATAGCTTCGGTTCTCTTTTCCTGAGCTCGATCAACGGTGTGTTCCGCTCTGGAGTAAGCGTGTTGAGAAAAAACAATGACCCAACGTTGATCCATTGAGAAGTGACCCAACTCAACGAGTTGATACTTGTAGTTTTCGTCCAATATCGTCCAGTCTTCATGAAAACGAAGAGATTGCTGGATGAGAAACTTGGCAATGTTGAGTGTCTCGGGGATTCTCGTAATAAAACCTAACGGGCTCAAGGTCTTGGCGTTTTTTTCAGTATAGGCTTTGGAATCCATAATCAAATATTGGGGGGATGGAGATTGCCGGAAGGTCTCAATGAGGGAGCGAGCGCGCTCTTCAAAGATGATATTATCCGATGCGTTGCCATCCCAACTTTTTGTGTAAAGGGGAATTCCTCCATCTTGACTGGCTATCAGTTCTAAAGTGATTTGTTTTAGATCAGCTCGGTGAGCCTTGGAGTGACCGTATGTAATGTTAACAGCTTGAGGGTCGCTGTCGGGGAGGTACTCTCCAGCAAGTGAAAAATTGGTGGTGTCTAAACTTTGAAAACGGGTATCTACCTTCTCTTTCTCCGAAACAGCCAAGGCTATTTCAGAAAATAACAGATCACATCCGTAGCGGTGAAGGTCATCCAAACTGTTACCCAGTTTGAAACGATTGAAGTGTTCTGCTTCGACTCCCTCCCTGAATAAAAGGGATAGAGGTTTATTTTCGAAGAATTGCGGCGTCAAGGTGAGGGGACGGTTTGAGAAGCCAAGACCATTCAGAATCATCCCTTTGACGGCTTCGCCGCAGGTAATTTTCTCACGTTCATGGGGAGTAACCCGAGAATCGATCATTTCCACAAGCTTGAGATCATCTATGATGCCGGTAACTATGCCAAGATGATCAAGACGTTCTATTTGAATGCCTCGATTTTCCAAATTTTTGTTTTGAAATGCTGTCAGAATCACCCCTGATTGTTTGAGCGTTTCTGGGGTCTTCGGGGTTGCACCGCTAAAAATGGGAGATGTATATAGCATTTTTGGCGAGTTGGGTGATAACATATACAAAATACCGTTAATTGAGGATGAGAATAAAAGCTGTTTGAATGCAGTTCCTATCTTTATTCATTTTTTTCTTTTTTTCAACTACTCAATGTCAGTTTAATCGGATCCTTTCTTGCTTATCCTGCAACTTTTGCTTATAACAATGATCTACTGAACACGGAGGTCCTGTCCTCTCATGGCGACTCTGTAGAATTGATGGGGCAGGTCAGGCCTCAGGATGGGTGCGGTTTGGACAAAATTTCCAAGGCCTTTAAGATAACGTTAGTTTTATGAGTTTTCACGTCTAAGCCCACAAACAAAAAGGAGCTTTTATGAGATTTTTCAACACTTCAGGACCGGTTAATCCTGAAGATCATTATAGTTTATCCCCTTTGTCGCGGTTTGATCTGAAGAACATACTTGCTCTGATCGAACAGAAAAAATACTTTGTTTTGCACGCACCCCGCCAGACCGGAAAAACATCCTGTTTGCTGGCTTTACGGGATTATTTGAATCAAACCGGAAACTATCACTGTCTCTACGTCAATGTGGAAGCTGGGCAAGCCGCACGGGAAAATGTGCAGGAAGCTATGAGCGCCATCCTGAGTAGTTTTGCCTCCAAGGCTCAAGATTTGGAAGGAATTACAGAACTCCAAACGCAATGGAAAAATATCCTGGATACCGTTGGAGCCTATAATGCCCTGAATGAAACCCTGCGTGTCTGGACGCAAGCGCAAACCCTTCCCACCATTCTGTTTCTGGATGAAATCGACTCGCTGGTTGGAGACACTCTGATCTCTGTACTTCGTCAACTTCGTGCGGGCTACACTGACCGACCTTCTCGTTTTCCACAAACCATTATTCTATGCGGAGTGCGAGATGTGCGGGATTATCGGATGCACTCCGATGGCAAGGACATCATCACCGGCGGCAGTGCCTTCAACATCATGGATGAATCCTTGCGTCTTGGAAATTTCAGCCGTCAGGAGATGGAAGAACTCTATGCCCAACACTCCAGGGAAACGGGACAAATCTTTGAGCAGACAGCTCTTGACCTGGTCTGGGAACTCACATGCGGACAACCCTGGCTGGTCAATGCCCTGGCTTACGAAAGCTGTTTCCGGATGAAAGGGGACAGTGATCGCAATATTCCCATCACCGCTGTTGTCATGGAACAAGCCAAGGAAAACCTGATTCTGAGGCGTGAAACACATCTGGATCAACTGGCGGATAAATTAAAAGAAGATAGGGTTCGACGGGTACTGGAACCTTTTTTAATGGGTTCTTTGGAAATGCTGAACCCTCATGATGTGGAATACGTGATAGATTTAGGACTCCTGGGGCAACAGATTAACAGGGGACTCACTATTTCCAATCGTATTTATCAGGAAATTATTCCCAGAGAACTGAGCTATCCCAGCCAGATTAGTCTTGTTCAAGATACCCTCTGGTATGTAAATCCTGACGGAAAACTCGACATCCCCAAACTACTAACCGCCTTTCAGGAATTTTTCCGCAAACACTCCGAACACTGGGTGGAACGCTTTGATTACAAGGAAGCCGGACCTCAATTGCTGCTACAAGCGTTTCTGCAGCGAATCCTCAATGGCGGTGGACGGATTGAACGGGAATATGGGTTGGGACGCGGACGTACCGATCTTCTGGTCATTTGGAACTACGAAGGAGGCGTGCAGGAAGTTGTGATTGAAATGAAAATCCAGTACGATTCCCTCGAAGCCACCATCCGTGAAGGACTTGGACAAACCTGGGAATATATGGACCGTTGTGGTACTGATGAAGGACATCTGATTATTTTCAACCGCAGACCCAAAGTGGTCTGGAGTAAGAAAATCTTCCAAAAATCCAGAATTTTTGAAGGGCATCCCCTCACCGTTTGGGGGATGTAGACAAGGCACTATTCACAAATAATATTCTCCGTTGGAACCGTTCAGTGGGTATTTGCCACAGAGCCACAGAGCCACAGAGAATGAATATTAAATGAAAAATCTCGGACTTGATCATAAGAGGAGCCACCTGGATGGTTGAATTTTTGATTTGTAAGTCAAGCTGGGACACCACCGGAATTTCTTTAGGCCCCGTCGCCATTAGAGGACGGGAAGAGAGGGTTCAACTCTTCCAATTAGTCTAAAACCTGGATGACTTTCTTAGGATTGAGATGGATTCCTTCAATGAAAAATGGTAAAGTGTCCCGGAATCGTTAACCTGTTTAAAAATAATCATGATGCTTATACGGATTTTTTCACTTTTTTTTCTGCTCTCTCTGAGTTTCTGGGGGCTTGACGCACATTCGAAAGAACCAGACCGTATTGAACAAGGAGAAAGACTGTACAATCTCCATTGTTCGACATGCCATGGTTTTGATGCGGAAGGTGAAGATGTGTCGAAACCCATGGGTGGAGTCAGAGAGAATGGAGTTTTCCTTGCTCCGGCATTGAACGGCACAGGACGCGCGTGGGTTTATCCTGACGAAATGTTACGTCAAATCACAAGTAAAGGGCCTCTGTTGGGAAATTCGGTGATGCACGGTTTTGGGGGACTGCTGGGAGACGACAAAATTGAGTTGATCCTTGAATATTTCAAATCCTTATGGCCGGAACCTCTTCAAAGAACACATGCCAAACGTGAGCAGGAACTCAAATCACAACATACAAAATGAATGGAAAAAATATGCTTCCTCCTTTTATCTTCAGATCGTTTGTCCTTCTTTCCTTGGCCTTAATACTGGGAAATTCCAACTTCCAGTTAGAAGCACAAGACTTAAGTTTTGATAGTAAACGACCTCTGGCCTCTTTTGAAGCACAGATGGATCCCTCAAACGCGAGAGCAGGAGAGAAAGTCCGTGTGGTTGTTAGCGCCAACATCGTTGAAGGCTGGCATATTTATTCCGTCATTCCGTCAGAGGACGAATTTGCGCCTCCTCCCACGAAGATTGAATGGAACACTCCTGCCTTAGTCCCTCAAAGTCCCGTTTATGAGACCAATCCCCTTGTGGAACATGATGCGGTTTTAGGGATGGTTCTGGCTTACCACGAAACAGGAAGTAAATTTTATCAGAATTTCAAAATCCCTGAAAATTTTGTCTTGGGAACGCACCAACTTGAGGGAAAAATACAATACCAAACCTGTAGTGATAAACTCTGCCTTCCTCCCGCTTTTGCGCCACTTCAAATTTCGTTTGAGGTAGAACAGGGGCCTGTTCGTCCGGCGTATGCGTTTATGAATCGGGTCATTGACGAAATTCCGTCTTCGGAGTCCTTCCTTCCTTCCGCAAATACTTTGAAGGACGCGGTATCAAAGGGATTCTGGGCTTTTGTCTTATTAGCCGCGGTGATGGGGGCTATTGCCTGGCTGACTCCCTGTGTTTTTCCGATGATTCCGGTCACTGTCTCCTTTTTCTCAAAACAAGCCTCCAACTCCCATCGACACTTGCTGGCCTTAGCGATGACGTTCTCCTTGGGAATTGTTTTAACCTACACCGGGACAGGGTTATTGCTGGCCACTTTTATGGGAGCCTCGGGTGCGGCCCAGCTTGCTTCCAATCCTTGGATCAACCTGATCATTTCGCTTTTGTTCGTCATTTTCGCGTTGAGTTTGATGGGCTTTTTTGAACTGGGTCTGCCCTCCGGCTGGATACAGGCCGCAGATCAGTTGTCCCGGAAAAGCGCTGGCTTTGTTGGAGTAGGCGTCATGGGAATGGTCTTCACTCTGACCGCTTTCACCTGCACTGTTCAATTTGTCGGAACCTTGCTGATTGCCGCGGCACAAGGAGAATGGATGTGGCCGATTATCGGGATGCTGGTTTTCTCTTCGGTATTTGCCTTTCCCTTTTTTCTGTTAGCGTTGTTTCCGAAGCTGATACAGTCCTTACAATCGAAAAGCGGGCATTGGATGACTCAACTGAAGGTGAGTCTTGGCTTTGTTGAATTGATGGCCGCTTTTAAGTTTTTAAGCAATGCCGACCTGGTTTGGGGATGGGGCGTTATCAACCGTTCGGTTGTACTGGGCGTATGGACGCTTTCCGCTCTGGGAATGGTCTTGGTGGTTTTGGGGAAATTCCCGATGTTGGGTGTAACAAACATCAAAATACGGAGGCCCCATCTCCTTTTAGCGCTGCCCCTGCTAGCCCTGCTTGTTTATTTTGGTTATGGAACCGCAGGCAAACCCCTGGATGGCTGGACTGAGTCCTATATGCCTCCCGAACTGAACACAAAATCCATTGCGGGGCAAACGGAAATGAGCAATAAACAATCGATGGACCAAGTCCATAGACTTCCCTGGTACCAGGAGCTGGACAAAGCACTGCTTCAGGCCAAAGCAGAACAAAAATCGGTCTTTATTGATTTTACAGGATACACGTGTGTGAATTGTCGCTGGATGGAAAAAAATGCTTTTGCCGATAATTCGGTATTCGACTTACTGAAAAATAACTTTATTTTAGTCCAACTCTATACTGACGGTGGCGAAGGTTATGAAAACAACCAAAAACTTCAGGTAGAACGGTTTGGAACCTTTGCGCTTCCTTTCTATGTGGTACTTTCTCCCAACAACGCTGTTTTAGCAAAACGAGCCGGAATCAGTTCTCCTGAAACATTCCTGCAATTTCTTACGCAAACCCTTCCTCCGGTCGCTGCCACGAATAATACAGAAAGGAGCGACCCTCAAGATCGTTTTTAACAAAAACCCCTCCAACGTGTCATCCAGGGAAAGCGTCTTTTTTTCCAGTTTTTTCAACACCAAGACTGAGTGAACAGCTTGGTGTTACTTCCAATGGATAGGGGCTCAAACGCCTTCCTTCAGAAATTATGGGGTTGCCAGCAGTTTGATGTTTTTCATAATAGCATCGATATCTTCTTGTAATTTGCCAACGTTGATTTTTCCCTCTTTATCAAAATAGATGAAGTTTGATTTTTTCATATTTAATCTCTTCATTATTTTAAAGATAAAATCCTCTTCATGAGTATCGATGGTTCCATCTGCGGCAGAGACTAACAGTAAGACTTCAACCAACAATTTTCGAATTTCAGCTGTCTGGATTTCGTTAATGACTTTCTCTATGGAAACTTTTTTCCCCAAGAGAAAGGCTTGCTCTTCTTTGCTCACTTTAATGGCCTTATAGATTTCAAGTAAAATTTTTTTTTCATTCAAAGCCATTGCTCCATCACATTGAGACATATGAGTGGCTAATGTCAGGATACTTAGTAGTTCTTTGCGGGATATGCTCATAATTTTGCTCATTGATATTTAGTTTTGGAAGGGAATCAGTATCAACATTGGTTAGTACATATCATGAGCAATACTTTAAAATCAACACATTCATGCTTGCTATTTGCGTTCAAGCACAAGGGGAATCCCCCCCACATCAATCCTAGTCCGTTGTTCAAGAAGTTGTTTGAAAAGTAAGGGGAACGTGGCTGGCTTTGCGTGATGAAGCCGAGAGGGGCCAAAGTGAGAACGCTGCTTTTACTTTTGGAAGAAAACACTGATTTTTCAAGGGGACTCCCCTCATTTCCGCATGAGGCCAACACCTGTGTTGGCCCCTCTTGCGTAAGGAATCCGGACTTTAATTCACGGCTAATTGTATTTGAGGCAGATCTGCTGTAAACGGAATGGAAAACCCTCTTTCCAGCGCCAATGCCGCTTCGTTTTTGTCATAAAAGCAAGGCGGTTCGTAGCTCCAGCCACTCGCCAGTTTTTTCTCTTCTTTGATGATTTGCCTGTAAGCGTATCGTCCCATAGTTTCTGCGATAATTTTCGTTTTCCAACCAAATTCCTGATAAATATCCTGAAGCAGATCATCCAATTGCTTTTCCATAATCGCATTATGTTGATACCACTTTTTCATCCCCCAGACCGCACCGGCATAGGTGCTTCGGACAGGATCAACCTCCCAATTAAAACGCTCGACCACTCGTGGATCCGGATGGTTCTTGTATTTCTGCCACCCTGAGAGCAGAACTCGGATCAATCTCGCGAGACTGGGTCCGTTCGCTTCAAAATCCCGATTAAAGGCCTGGAGCAATAATTGCTCCTCCTGCCCATTCTGAAGATGCGGGTGTTTATAATTGAAACGATACTGTCCATGGGCATCCGCGACAGGAAACTCAGCTTCAGGAAGAAGTCTTCCCTCCTTTTGCATTTGTTCATGTAGCGGCGTTCCTGGAACAGGCGTATACAGCATGAACTGATGAAACACGGTGCTATGACTGACCGCATAATCCGTAATTTGCGAAATATTTTCAGGAGTATGGGTTTCTAACCCAATAATCGAAGATCCCAACACACGAATTCCATTCGCTTGTAACTCCTTAACCAAGGCTTTGGTATCGGTCCCCTGCAGTTTTTGATACTGACTGTCTTCGCCTTCCAGGCCCATCCAGGCCCAACCAATCCCTAAACCCACCAGTTGTTCCATGCTATAGGAACTCAAGATTTTTGCGGAACTAAAAACGGACAAAGCCCAGCTCTTCTGATGTTTCTTCATCAACTCCAATAAACTTAAGGCTCTTTTCCGATGCAATAGAAAATTTTCATCTAAAATAAAAAAGGATCGTGTTTTGAGCTTCTTTTCAATGTCACACATCACTTTGAATAACTCTTCGCCTGTTTCATAAAAATTAATGAATTTCCCTTTTCCGCCAAAAAAGGAAGAAGTTGAGCAAAAGTTACACCCCATCGGACATCCCACGGAGGGCAGCAAAATCGCAGCCGTTGTTTTCGGTTTTTGAGAAAGGGCATAGCCCACAATTCTTCCGCCAAAACCCGACAAAACCGCAGGATGTTTGACCGGTGCGTTTTCATTTTCGCCAAGATAGTTTCGAAACCAACGAATCCCCTCGCCTTTAACAATATGATCCGCATTGATTATTGCGTCGAGATCTGGTTTATTCGCGATATGCCCTCCAATCACAAGGGTCGCCTCCGGTTGGTGAGTCCTGATTAATTCACACATTTTTTTGACCTTGCCAACATTGGGTATGATGGCGCTAATTCCGATGATGTCATAGTTGTTGTGTTTCAATTCTTCAATAAAACGATCCAGGGTAGGAAAGTCTAAAAGGGTACAAGGTGCTGAAATATTAGACTGAATCATCAACAAGCCAAAAGAGCGATGAAACATGCGTAACGAAAAACTGCCTTGGACACGTGTAACCTGGTTCTGGTAAAGCTCCATCGGGTTGATTTTTCGGCTTCCGTATTCGTCGTCTTGAGCATAAGGTCCAAAAACGCTCGTTAATAAGACTTTTGCTTTGTTTCCCAGGGGATGAGTTGCGGTTTGGTAGGTTCTCATGATTTCCTCGTTAAAAAATAGGGTTGTGTTTACTGAGCTGTAGCGATTGATACTAATGGAGTGGTGTGTTTTCTCTGCAAGGGGACTCTGACTTACGTCCTTCAAGAAATTGAGAATGGGCACGATTCATTACAGTTCAAAAACGTAAGATCACGTAAGTTGATTACTCACACCCTCATTGTAACTGGAAAAAATAATTTCGGTTAGTGAATTCTTTAGTTTTACAAAAATTTTACAATTGGCCCTTCGTTCTTAAAAAAAATGTGAAACACACAGATTTTATAGCGTATCGTGAATCAGGTGTGTTGCTAACTCCACGTAATCCATGAGCTATTTTTAAAAACTCATCACTGATGAAAAGGCTATGAACACAAAGAAAAATAGGGGACACAGGATTATACGTTTGGAGAGTGTCGATTCCACCAACTCATATTTATTGAGAGAAAAGACTTATCTCCAGCATCATGGTCTGGTCGTAACAACCGAGCGTCAAACGGCAGGTCGTGGACGAATGGGGCGTCAATTCATCTCACTTCCAGGTAAAAATTTAACATTTTCTGTGGTTTTACACACGGAATTACCTATTGAGTCCATCGGTATCTATTCTTTAATGGCAGGAATTGCCGTTGCACGTGTTTTGGAATTACGAACCCGGCACTTGCCTCGACTCAAATGGCCGAATGATGTGTTGATTGAAAAACGAAAAATATGCGGCATCTTATTGGAAAGTACGACAGATCCGGAAACAGGAAATTTTGTTTTGATTGTAGGGATCGGAGTCAATTGTTATGGCAGTGCGCAAGAATATCCAGAAGAACTGCGAACCATCGTTACCACCTTAGAACAGGAATCGTCACAAGCCTTTGAAAGGGAAGCGGTTTTTCAAGAGATTCTCCTTCAACTTTCTAAAATTCAAAAAGACCTGGAGCAGGGTAAACGGGCTGCGTTACTGGAAGAGTGGTTAGACCGTTCTCAGGCTTTGGGCCAGTCTGTGCGTTATGAAACTCAGGACGGCTGGAAAGAAGGTCGCATTGAAGGCTTGGCCTCTAGCGGCTATTTACTGATTTTCACTCCAGAAGGGCGAGTGGTTTCCCATGTTGCGGGTGATGTGATTTATCTTTAAAAACCTCCCACCCTATAGAAATCGAGTCGTAAGCCCTGATAAAGGAAACCCCTCACTGATGAGAACAACACACCACGGAAAAAAATGATTCTAGCCTTTGATATCGGTAATACCAACATCGTCTTGGCCGTGTTCAAGGACGCTCAAATTCTTCAGAGTTGGAGAAAAACGACGGATAGTGAGCTGCCTGAACAAGAGTATGAAACCTGGTTAATAGCGTGCTTGAACTCTCAAGGTATTGAGCTTGGACAACTTCAGGGGTCGATTATCTCTACGGTTGTGCCAAAGTTATTACCCGTTTTTAATAAAATGGTCCGAAAATTGATAGGAAAAGAGCCTATAGGGGTGTCACCAAAATTGAATTTGGGAATCACCTTGGCGGTGGATGCGCCGGAAAAGGTAGGACAGGACCGGATTGTTAATGCGGTTGCGGTCTATCAGCGCCATGCTTCCAGTTCCATTGTGATTGATTTTGGCACAGCGACGACACTTGATGTCATCTCTCATCTGGGTGCGTTTTCAGGGGGCATCATTTGTCCTGGTGTCGGCATTATCAGAGAGGCGTTGGTTTCAAAAACATCTCAATTATTTCATGTTGAGCTTGAACCTCCCTCCAATGTCATTGGAACGAATACAACGGACAGTCTCAAGTCCGGCCTTTTTTATGGCTATGCCAGCATGATTGAGGCGCTGGTGGGTCTGTTAATCAAGGAAATGCAATGCCGAAATGAGCCGGTACCCCTTGTGGTCGCAACAGGCGGTTTATCTCGAGTTTTTAAAAATGCCATCCCTTCTGTTCAGCAGTGGGATGGAGATTTAACCTTATGGGGATTGTATCTCATCTATCAAAAGAATGATTAACTTCTTCTTTGGCGATAATCAATCAGGATAACAGCAAAAGGCATTATGGCAGAGGACGATTTAGAAGGATTGGATGACTTTGGTGATGGTTCTGATTTCTCCGAGGAAGGCATGGATGACTTCATGGATACCGATCTTGGCGGTGATGCCGGAGGAGACGGAGACAGTGAACTCGATTCGTTCTTTGAAGACCTCTCGACCATTGATGATCTTGAAGTTCAAGAAGAAGAACCTGAAGCGGAAGCAGAGCCTGAAGCGGAAGAGCAGGTTTTTACAGAACCTGAAGAAACAGAGCCTGAAGAAAAGAAACCACTCTTGATTCCTGCCATCATCTCCGCGGTGTCGGGGATTGTCCTGGGGATTATTGGTGTTGTGATGGTTTGGGTGCTGAATAGACCCGAACCGCCTCCACCATTGCCACCTCCGCCCCCCACACCAGTCGTTATGCCTATGCCGGAACCAGTACAAGAAAGGATTGTTTACGTTCAAAAAGAGGAGCCGCCACCACTGCCGCCTCCGCCTCCCCCTGTCGCGGTGAAGAAAATGAAATACTTCATTCAAGTGGCGAATTGTATTTATAAGGAGTGCGTTGATGATTACCGCTTTTTACTGAAAAAACATGGTTATCCCGCAGAGTTGGAAATCTTTCCTGAAACAACACCCATGACGGAAATTGTTTCCAGTAAAACCTTTGGGGAGGAAGACGCGTCCACTTGGGTTCGTCAGATCAATCAGGATAACCAATTGGCAGGACAGGCTTTCCGTAAAAAAGCGGGGGACCGGTTTCATATTTCGCTGGGATTTTATCCTGATCTGGACACCGCAAATCGTGTGAAATCTAATTTGAATCAGATTTACGCGGGGCAAATTTTCTTTGAGGCCAATCGAGCGGAGCAACGCATCCGTTATACAAAAATCCGTACGACCGGATTTGAGACACGCCAGGACGCCGTGGAAGTTCAGAACATGCTAATGAAGCAGGATAAGCGTTTCAAAGATGGATTCATTATCTCCAAAATTGAATGAGGTCAACCCTTCTCTCATCCGAGTTCTACCGTACCGCCTGGAGCTAATTGTGGCTGGTTCCGAGCTGGTTCACTTTGTCAATAAACTGTTTTTTTGCTGGTCGTGGATCACATTGATTTTCGAGAAGGTCATGTAACTGTGCTGAGTTAATTCTATTAATTTTAATTCATTCGGCTCCTTCATCAGCGCGGCCACGGTTTTCTGAAAATCCTCAAAAGGACAGTGGTCCATTCCTATTTTGGCAAGCATTTCGTCCAATACCAAGTCAGGTCTTAACGTATTTTCCCAACGATCAGGGTGATGTCATCTTCCGTTGGAGTCTCGCCGTAAAAATGATAGGCTTGCCTGATGATTTCATCTTTGATTTCTTCGGCACTACGGTCTGCGGATTGTTGCAGGATTTTTTTCAAGGTACGTAAACTGAACTCTTGATGAGCGGCATTATAATTTTCCAATAATCCGTCAGTGTACCATAAAATCACATCATCTTTTTGAAGGTCTTGCACCACCACCTTATAAAAAGGACCTCCATCCACAGACCCCAACGGCATGGAAGGAATAGAAATTTGTAAAACCTCTTTTTGTTTCGTTTTTCCGTGAAGATTCACTGTAAATTTAGAAGGTCTCCAAATCAGACAGGGCGGATGTCCCGCGCCTACACTAACCATCTGCTGGCTTTCAAAATCAATCACCGAGTAAAAGCAGGTCATATTGAAACGTACTCCTGTTGTTGCTACCAGAACTTCATTCAGCAGTTCCAGGAAATAAGAAGGATGCAGTTGATGAATGTCTCGTCTTCCCATCCGGCTTCCTTTAAGCCGTTCTGTTTCTATGGCAATGAAAACACTTTCTGCGATGGCTGTCACGATAGCTGCCTGAACACCGTGTCCTGTAACATCTCCAACCACGATATCCAAAGTCCCAAAATCGGGGCGATAACGGTAATTATACCAGTCGCCTCCCGCTTCAGAGGCGGATTTATAGAAGTTGGCAATTTCCATTTCTTTTAATGCTGGAATTTCATGCGGAATTAAAAACTCTTGTACCGAGTGTGCGGTTTCCAATTCCAGGCGTAAACGCTCCGTATATTGTAATTCAGCAATCGCTTTTTTAAATTCCAATAGCCGATGGACTCTGGCTTCCAATTCTTTTTTGTGAAAAGGTTTGGTCAGGTAGTCATTGGCGCCACATTGTAAGCCTTGGACAATATCATCCGCCTGATTTTTGGCCGTCAGCATCACCACGGGTAAGTTGGTGGCACCGTGCTTTTGTCGGATGCGTTGACAGACTTCATAACCACTCATCCGGGGCATCATGATGTCCAGCAAAACCAAATCAGGCACTTCTTTTTCTAAAATTTCGAGCGCTTGATAACCATCTGTTGCCGTCAATACTTTATAATTTTGAAGTTTCAACTGATTCACCAGGACCTGAACATTGATCGGTTCATCGTCAACAATCAAAATCGTTTCCCTTTCTTCCCCACCTGGCGCTGTCTCCATTGCGGAACTTGCTTCATTCTCAGCTTGCTTGGCAGACAGCGCCAACTCCCTGGCCAAAGAAGGTTCAGCGGAAATTGCTGTTTTAGCAGGGGCCGCAGAGAGTTCGTTTTCGCCGGGGTCCTTCTTTTCAGAAACCACTTGGTTTTTCAGTCGCTTGGACAAAGGAATGGAAAAGATAAAAGTCGACCCTTCTCCCACTCGGCTTTGTACGGTAATTTCTCCATGGTGGAGCTCTATCAGTTTCCTGCTCACGGATAAGCCCAGACCTGTTCCTCCATATTGTCTGGCGGTGGAACCATCTCCTTGCTCAAAAGATTCAAAAATCAGTTTTTGTTTTTCTTCAGGGACACCAATGCCGGAATCTTTAATGAAAACACGAGCGGTGTTTCCCTTCCATTCCGCGGAAACCGTCACGTGTCCTTCATGAGTAAACTTGATTGCGTTTCCAATCAGGTTGATCAAAATTTGTTCGATTCGATTTTCATCCGCTTCAATCAAAGGAAAGTCTTTCGGGATTTTGTTGTAAAGTTGAATCGGTTTATTGCGGATCAGCGTGTTCGACATTTTAAGCACAATGTCGGTCATGCTCCGGATGTCTACCGCTTTCAATTGTAACTGTAATTCCTGGTTTTTCATTTTTGAAAAATCCAGAATGTCATTCACCAAGTTGGACAAGCGTTTTCCACTCTGGGTAATCATTGACAAATTGTCTTTGGTTTCCTGTTTCAGCTCGCCTGTCGCTCCATCAAGCAATGATTCCGCGATCCCAATAATTCCGTTTAAGGGGGTTCTTAATTCATGAGAGGTATTTGCCAAAAATTCATCTTTAAGTTTGTCCAGTCGCTTGAGTTCTTGAGCGTGTTCCTTGAGCTGCTCGTTCTTTTCAGCTAAGGCTTCGGATAATTTTTCTGTGGTAATAAAGGAAGCGGTAAATTTTTGAGACAAAAGATAGGCTTGTGAAAAAATAAATACAAACGTTCCGACCGCAGTCCAGTTTCCTGTGGCTATGATGCTGTTCATATAAAGAATATCGTTCAACGCGGTGATCAGAAACACTCCGGTTCCAAAGGCCAGAATTCGAGCACCTTCTCTTTTCCGGTTAATTCCCAGAACACAGACATAGAAAAAACACGCAATCGCCATGAGTGCGATTACTTGGTAAAGCATCAGCGTTTGAGTGTAAACGGTCGCAGGCGTGACCAGGACCAGACCTGAAAACCCAAAGCCCAAAATTAAAAAATACTTGAGAATTTTTTGAGGGTAATCTTTGGGGAACACGGATTGTACAAACAACATGAAAACCGGTACGGCTAAATAAAAGTTGAGATATTCCAACTTCATTTGCAGGACCCAATAGTTTCCTGGGAAAAGTGGACTCAGCAGTTTTTGACCGACAACGCCTGTCCGCAAGGCCATTAATAAACAAAATAAACCAAAGTAGAGGGAGGGTTTATCGTTTCTCCTCAGGAAAAAAAGGCCAAGGTGATAAGGCACCATAATGAAGATGCTGCCAATCAGAAACATTTCAAAAAGGATTTCTTTTTTTTCCGCGGCTTTAGCGGCTTCAAAAGTTCCTAAACTCGTGGCCCACCAAGGTCCTCCTAAGTCGTGATAATAATTAGAGATGTGCAGAACCACGTCAACTTCACGCTCTGACGCATAAAAAGGCGCAACTTGAGGACGGTAGGCTGGCGTCATGCTTTCTTTTGAGGTACCCACGATACCGGCACTCGCAAAAAGTTTTCCATTCACATACGCACGAAAAGCGGTACCCAGGTCTAAAAACTTAAACGCCCAGATCTGGTTAGCTTCAGGCAAAATAATTTTCAGACGATACGTCGCATAGCCCTCTCCAGTAATTAAGGATCCCTTGATGACTTCGCCTCTGCCCCAAACATGAGGGAAGGGGGCATAACCTGTCTTGTTCAAAGAACCACCCTGACTCAATTCTTCAGGAGAAAGAATCTGCTTCCAGTAAAATTCCCACTCCCCTCTAAGATCAAGCATCCCCTCTTCCTGATAGTTCCACTGGCTCAAATCCAGAACACCCGGCCTGGTCTCAGAAGTGGAACGAGGTTCCAGGGCGTAAATCGCTTTGACGCTGAAACAAACGAGAAGCATCATGATTAGATAGTGGAAAGCTTTATCACTTTTGTAAAAGGGAAACAAGGTCACACTCCAATACGAATAAGAAAACCAATCATCAGACTTGTCTCCTGAAAAAACGGTCTTTATCTGAGTTGTTACTTCATTCTTAACGCATTGAGGTCAATAAGGATAGTGCTTTTTTAAACTGAGCTTCAAAGCTTTTATGTTCTGATTGGACTTGCCCCAGCACCGTGAAAATGTCACGCTCGGCAAATCCCATGTTCGTCAGGGCGGAAATGAGTTCATTAGCCGACTCGCCTCCTGAACTAGCGTGGACTGTGCTCGAACCACTCAGGTTTTCCAGCCCATGGAGGGGGTGTTTTTTCAGCAGATCTTTCATATCCAGACAAAGTTTGGTCGCCGTTTTTTTGCCAACGCCAGGTACGGTGCTGAGGGTCGCTATGTTTTCTTGTTGGATGGCTTGAATCAGAGTGGGGACTGGTAAGTGCGATAAAATGGCGATACCGAGTTTGGGTCCGATGCCTGAGGTTCGAATCAATAATTCAAATACTTTTTTTTCTACCATTGAAGCAAAAGCATAGAGACTGAACTCATCTTCGCGAATATTAGCGTAAGTATAAACCTCCAGAAGTTCACCTACTTTGCTGGCAGCAATCAGCTTTTGGGTGGCAAAGACCTGGTAGCCGACGCCTCCTATCGTTTTAAGCACCATAAAGTCAGCTTCAACAAGGAGAATGTGTCCTTCAAGATATGCGATCATTTTGTTTTTGTCGAAAGGGGATAAGGTGAGAATGAGTGATGGCGACAGCGAGCGCATCCGCTTCATCTTCCTGAATTTTCCTGGTTTTTTGATTTAATAAGATTCGTACCATGTGCTCCACCTGGGCTTTGTCCGCACGTCCCACGCCCACAACGGTTTGTTTCACTTCAAGAGGAGTATATTCATACACAGGCATTTGTGCAAGACGCAGTTTAAGGAGAATGACACCACGAGCGTGTCCCAAGGTTAACGCCGACTGCACGTTCTTGCCTAAAAAAATTTGCTCCAAGGCCCCACATTCGGGCTTAAACTCCTGAAGGATTGCGTCTAACTGCTCCGCTAAAACAACCAGACGATCTGCCAAGGGAAGAGCCTCGCCCAAGCGGATGAAGCCACTTTGAAGATAACAAATCCGATTGCCTTGACTTTCAATTAATCCATATCCCGTTTTACGGCTTCCCGGGTCAATGCCTAATATTCTCACAACTGTGGTTCCTGATGATCTGCGGTTATCCTGAACGGGTGAATCTGACCGGATTCCCAAGGGATTGTTCGAGAAGGGGTTGGCAGGATGAGTTAGCCGCAAGGCGGCATCCATAAAAATGCGCGTTTCTGAGGGGTGTCGATTGGCTGCGAACCCATTCTACGCTGAAGTGCGCATTCTCGGACAGGCACCTGGAAAAGATGCATAAGAGCACAAACCCAACGATTATACAAGAATCAAATAAAGGAAAGGGAAAGCGCCCCAAGCGAAAAAGAGTGTTGGGAAGATCCGATTGAGAAAAGTCTTTGAACGATCCAGGCCAGAAAAAGCAGGGCTAACCCAGCAAATAAAAACCAAAGCAATTTGCGGAAAAATTGCAGAACTTCATGCGTATTCTGCCTAAAGAGCGCATAGGCGAAAATTCCCAAGGAAAGAAAACTCCAATTACTCGATGGAAAATACTCATACCCCAAGGTTACCGGAATATTGCCCAGATTCAAAATCGCGGTAGAAACCGATCCCAGCGCAAAAAACTTAATGCGGTGCCGAAAGAAATTATCATGAACACTTCGATACGTTTGATAGAGTAAAAAAAGGATATAAATCAGAGTCAACCCGATCCAAACACTAAAAAGCTGAAATCCGACTCCTATCTTGGCGAAAAATCCCCAATAGAACGTCTGCACGCCACTCAGATAATAATCCGTTTGAGTTAAAGGCAGAAAGAGTATGGTGACGAAATAACAAAGCCCCAGGATCCATTTATGGTTCTCTTTATGACAAATCAAATAGGTGAGGTGTAATTGAAGAGGGGCTAAAAAGATAAAAAAGAGATGATCCGTGCGACTGATCGCTAAACACAGTTGCGGGTCTTGAATCAGACTATTGAGAAAGATATCAAAACTATAAAACCCATAAAGCAAACACACCAGACTGAAAACCAGGGCTTCTTTTTGACTCTGGCCCACTTTCAGCGCTAATAACGAAAGGATGCCGCCGCATAAGGCTGTAAATAAAGAGGGAATGGCATAGGGCCAAAGTCGGTCTAAAATATACGAAAGTTCATAGTCTCTTAACACCCAAAAACAAAGGATGGAGGCGATGAAAAATCCCAAGGATACAAAAAAGCGGGCCAGGCTCGTAAAAAACCGGTCCCTATTATTTTTAAATATCCAACTTTGGGAGGTATCCAGCAACTGTTTTTGCAATAATCCATAAGCCATCAAAAGCAAGGGAATGAACCCAAAATTTCCTGGAGGATAGATGTCATATCCAAACACTGTAATGGTTTGTGTGACGGTCAACAGGGCATTGATCAACACGCCCCAAAATAAATAACGGAGCTTGGTTCTTTGTTTGGAATTGGTGCAGTCACGGATAGCGTTCAAGAGAAGAACCCCACAATAGAGAACACTGGCCCCTCCGATAAGCGCGAAAAGTGGATAAACCACACCGGAGATAGGCTGTATTCCCCAGAACAGTTCCCGGTAACCTGTAAAAATATAAGTTGTCGGAGAGAGGATGGCTAAACCCGCGCTCCAGCCATAAAGTAGCTGAATAAGCCAGCTTTTGGAACGTATTCCAAGCACATGATGAATCAAATGAACCAAAATGGGAACGATGAATACGTAGGCCGCGAAAATCGTGGCTAAGAAGTTCAATGCGGAAACAGGATCATTCCAAAGAGTATCCAACGTTACGGTCAGATAGAGAAATCCTTGGAGGATACAGTAGAGTGTGAATAGTTGGTTGTCTCTCTTTTGTGCGCCGGAATGAATGGTCAAGGAGGCCAAAAAGACGCACATCAGCATCGTTAATAAAGGAGGAATGCCGTAAGGGATGAAATGATCAAAGCGGAAGAGGGTTTCCATGAGTAACTAAGTCACCAAAAAAAATTCAAACGGTTATTTAAAATATGAAGATCTCGTTTCTTTGAATGCGTAAATTGTAACACAATATCCCCGGTTTATGTTGAGGTTAAATCCCGCGTTTCCAAGGCTTTTTGAATCTTTTGTAAGCGAACACTGATCTGGGAAAGTTCGGTACTGATAAAGGAATCCATTTGAAGCAAGTGCTTCTGTAAACTCTTCAATTCTTGAACAAGAGAGAGATCACCTTCCAAGTCCGTCAACGCCGATGGTTTCGACGTCCTGGGTATCGTTTCCCTGTCAAATAATTCCCATGCTCCCTGAAGCTGCGATAACGTCTCTAATAAACGTTTAGTACGTTGAAAAGGAGAAGGCAAGTGTTCTTCAAACAGATCCCAACGTATGCCTTTTAACTCTTCAGAACACAAGGTGTGTTTTCTTCGATAAGGAATGTCCTGGCGGATTTGTTTTGGGGGTGACGGTTCAGAAAGAACGTAAAACTCTGTTTTCAGGGGTGACAAGGGACGGAGAGTCAGGGAATCTTGAAACAGCTCCCAAGCCTGATTTTTCCCCTGTTCCTGAAAGGGAAACACACTTCGTTGAAAGGGACGAAGCAGTTGTTCATCAAAAAGTTCCCACGGTTGGTAAACCGAAAATCTTGGATTGGCTGTGGTCTGCGCAGGCAGCGATGTGGCTCGTTTTTGAGTCGCTTGAGGTAATTGTTCAGAAAAGATCTCAAACCGTTTTTTTTCTATGTGTGGTGTTTGCGTTTGAGAGGATGGTTCTGAGAAAAGCGCATCGCTTTGTGGGACGGTTTCCGTTGGTTTTCCCGACGCTACCGGCGCTTGACGCTCATACTGCTCAAAAAATTCAAAAGTTGTCGAATGGGGCAGCGGCGAAAAGCTGGAGGGGGTTTTGGCTTTTTGCTGAGGTTGAGGTCGGGCTTTGACTTCTTTGGGAGAGGAAATGGGCGTTTCCTTGTTTTTTAAGGCAATGGGCGATTTCTCAAGAGCGGGTCTGAACAGTTCCCATGTTACTGAAGGAAAAAGATGATTGCCGCGTACCAAGGGGGACTTCTGAGTGAGCTCCACAGAAAACGCAAGCTGCTCCGGGTATAGTTCCCATACGGGTCCAGCAACGCTGGAGGTAATCCCGGCAATCGGAAGTGACGGGGGTGGAGACGGTTCTTCATGGGGGACTGTTGTCGCAAAATATTCCTCTATAAATGAAAGTGCCAAGTCCCCGGTGTCTCTCACCAAGCTCACCGTTTCCTCATCAGATAAATCTAAAGCAAAGGTTTTAAGCGCACTTTCTTTTGGCAGGGCTATCTCAAAATTTTGAGCCTCTAGTAGGTCAAAAGGTGAGGGGCCTTTGGAGGGTTCCCATTTTTCTTTTTGAGTTAACCGAATTCCAACTTCCTTTGAGGGAGCCTCGTCATAAAGATCACTGGAATGCTTGCTAAACGAAAATGTGGGCTCTTGTTCAAGTCTCAACTCAGCGATTTTAGGTCCCAAAGGAGCCGGAAGTGGCAGGGTGACAATAGACGCGGTCAAGGCATCGAACATTCCCCAAGGATCAATGTGAGCCGACTGCAAAACGGTCACTTGTTTTACATTCAAAGGTGGCTGGATGGAAGGGTTCTTGGTTGAAATCACGTCACTATGGATTGCTGTCATGACAAGAAGCTCCAGTCGGTATTACTTTATGCAAAGGAGAGTTACGATTTCTCATCCGTGATGGGATCCCTACCAGGAACGCAAAAATTACACCACTCTGTGGTTTATATCAAGGATTCTATGGAATGCCAAGGGTGGCTTTATCCAAATATCCCTGAATGTAATGAAGGCAACCTCTCACTATAGACTTTCAGATAAGTCTTTCCTGAGAATGCGGGCATCCTGCCCGCAAAAGCAGGCGGGACGCTTGCGCTCCCAGCCCAAAATACTTTTCTGAAACACTATATAAATCTGAAAACAATCACGGTGACGTCATCCCTTTCAGGCTGTCCTTCCGCAAAAATTTCAATGTCTTCAATCAGTTTTTCCAAAAGAGCTTCTAAATCCATATTACTGTGTTCTTCCATGAACAGCAGTAGTCGCTCTTCATCATACAAGTCTGAGGCGTTGTATCGTTCGGTAATTCCATCTGTGAAGAGAATCCCTACATCTCCGGGATGAAGTTGACAGGTAACTTCCTTACATTGAAATACGGGGGTCTTGAATGGTCCCAATATCATACTGTCTGATCTGAAAAGCAAGGGAGTCCCACCCCGGGCAGGCAGGATCATGAGCGGGGGATGTCCCGCATTGGCTACGGTAAGCTCTCCATTTTCGCGGATCTTGAGTAAAAGCGCTGTCATAAAGCGATCATCCGGCAAATGTTCCATCAGTTGATCATTGATAAAAGCCATAATCTTATCAGGGCTGGAATTGATTTTCTGACTGATCAGAATGTCAGCCATGATGGTGGTCAATGCCGCTGCGACCCCATGACCCGAGCTGTCTCCTAAAAACAGATTAAAGCCCCCGGAGTCATCCGCATACAGTTTGTAAATATCTCCGGAAACATGCGAATATGGATGATAATATACCGCAATCCGCAGGAAATGAGGTGGACGAAATTCTCTGAAAAGATGAGCCTGCAATCCGGCCGCTGTTTGCAAATCCTGAATGATTTCCAGGTTTTTTCTCTGGAGTTCTTCTGTGGTTTTCTGTAGTTGATGAGTGCGTTCCTTAACTTTTTCCTCAAGATGCTGAATGGCGTCATGCAGTTGAAGATGGACATCCACACGACTGAGCAATTCCTGTTTACGAAAGGGTTTCGTGAGATAATCATTGATGCCGCATTCAAAGCCTTCAACCAGATCACCAAGCTGGTTTTTAGCGGTAAGCATTACAATGGGCAACGCTTCCGGATTGTAGGTTTGTCGGATTTTCCGGGTGACTTCATACCCATTCATACGTGGCATCATGAGGTCCAGCACAATCATGTCAGGTTGTTCCCTGTCGATAATTTCCAGTGCTTCATAGCCGTCACCCGCAGTCAATACCCGATAATTCTGAAGGTGAAGATGATTCCGCAAAACCTGCACATTGACAGGTTCATCATCGACAACCAGAATGGTTTTTTGCTTTGGAAACGCCTGATTTGAAATCCTGCTGATTTCAGCAATGGGTGCGGATTCTTGAATAACCTGTTCCCTGTTTTCGTCAATAGCCTTTGGTATTTCAAGGTGGTGATGGGGCAACAGCCGTTGGTCATCAGCAATCTTTAAATTAAAAGAAAAAGTTGAACCCACCCCAACGGTGCTATCAACCAGGATTTCCCCCCCATGGAGTTCTACCAGTTTTTTGGCCACATTCAGTCCCAGTCCAGTGCCTCCGTAGATTCGATTCTGAGAGCTGTCGACCTGCTCAAATGGGAAAAAGATAATTTTCTGTTTGTCTTCGGGGATGCCAATTCCTGTATCGGAAACAGAAATCCAGATACTCCCCTCCCGTTCTTCAGCCCTTACGCGAATTTCACCCAGATGAGTGAATTTGATGGCATTGCCCACCAGATTGAGGAGAATCTGCTGAAAACGGTTTTCATCAGCAACTACCAGGGGAAGATGATCGGAAATTTCGGAACGCAGAACAACCGGCTTTTTATTCAGCAGGGGTCTGGAGAGGGTGAGGACCAGATTCGTGAGGTTCTGGATATCCACTGATTGAAGATTCAGTTGCAGTTCGTCATTTTTAATTTTTGATAAATCAAGAATATCATTCACCAGATTCGCCAGACGTTTTCCGCTTTGAACAATCAAGCTCAGATTTTCGGTCTGTACTGGAGTGGGTTTTCCGCCGATACCATCCAGCAGGTTTTCACTCAGACCAATGATGCCATTCAGTGGTGTTCTCAATTCATGAGACGTGTTCGCCAAAAATTCATCTTTGAGTTGATCCAGTTTCTGAAGTTGATTTAGTGCCTGACGCAGGGTTTCATCACTGCGTTTTAATTCTTCGGCCTGGGTTTCTACAATCACAAAAGCATTGGAAAACCTTTTGGCCAAAATAAAAGACTGAATGAAGACAAAGAAAAACAAAGCATAAGAAAACGTGTGGCCGGTGAGTAGAATTTGATAGCCATACAGAATGTCATTGATTGTTGATATCACCAGAACCGACATTCCCACCCACATGAGCACTGCGTATTCCCGTTTATGCATCCAGGCCAGGATCAGAACATAGACCAGATACAACCCTGAAACCATGATCAGAATACGTGCCGGGGGAGCTGTATGAGAAAAAATCAGGGGTGGCGTGAACAAAACGATCAAGGCCAGCAAACCTGTCAGGGCACTCACCCATTTTCCTAATCGGATCGAGCATTCTGCCGGATAAAGATGGCGAATATAGAACCAGAAACAGGGAGTGGGCAATATGAACGTCAGATAGTTCATGGTTAAAAACCATTCCCATGAGAAATCAGTGAATATTTGAACCAGCAGACGTTCTCCTGTCAGTGCGGAACGCAGGCTTAACAGCAAACAGACCAGACCAAAATAGAGCGGTGAAGGGTCCTGACGCCTCAGAAAAAACAGTCCCAGGTGATATAAACCCATGATTCCCAGCGCACCGATGATAAAGATATCAAGCCCCAGAAATTGATCATGGTTCCATTGAACCTGAGCTGCTGTTCCCAGTGAAATCTTATCGGAAAAACCACCATTACGGTGATAAAAATTGGAAACCTGAATCACCAGATTCACGATCCCTGTTTCAGTTTCAAAGGGGGCGACAATCGGTAAAGTCTGGGGAATCATGGTTTCTTTGGTTGTTCCAACGACGCCATTGCCAAAGGTTTTGTGAAGGACCCACATTTTGAAAGCCGTCGCGATATCTTTGGTTTTGATGGCATAACGCTTATTCGTGGGCACTTTGATCTGTAAACGGTAGGTGGCATAGCCCTCACCGCCCAAGGGTTTGCCGTCAACCAGCGTTCCATTCCAAACTTTGGTGAGTTGCATGAAAATCGGGGGTGGGATTGTTCGCTGTTTTTCAAAATCTTCAGGTGTGAGGAGCCGCATCCAGTAAAATTCCCATTCACCTTCCAACGGCACCATTCCATCTTGTTCAAAATTCCAATGGCTTAAATCAAGAATACCCTTTTCGGCTTTGGGAAATGTCAGCGATTTGCCAGAAACTGGCCCACAAAACAGGAGCGTTGCGGTAATGATTGCGAGCAGTTGGATTCGTTTCATGGTGAGGTTTCTTTTAGGTGAAAAACCTGTTTTTCTACTGAAATTGTGCGTTTATCCGTCGGTTAAAACACCTATATCAGTCCATAAAGAAATAAGAAAGTATTATTTCCATGGCCAGTCTGGACGCACATATCAAAAACTGATAGAAGTATTGAAAAATGAAGTTTAACTGGTTAGCAATAAGTTAAACTCTGAATTGCTGGAAAAATCACAAGCGTTACTTGATAATTTCTCAGACGCAGGTTCTTATGAAATACGTCCGTGCAATTTAAAAACCGGGGACATGCGAGAACAATGGAAAAATGGGGTTGGTCATATTTTCGGCCACAAATTGTAGGGGCGAACCTGTGTGTTCGCCCTGATCCCGGGCAGACACACAGGTCTGCTACGGGATAAAATACAAAGCAGGTGGAACATCAAAGATCAAATTTTTGACACATGGCCGAACATGCGAGAACAATGGAAAAATCTTGAAGTGAAACAATATTTGTGGAACAACCTCAATAAGGTAGTCTGCTTTTACCTATAGATGTTCATTTAAATAAATTCAGAATGTATATTTCGGACGATCCATTTAATCGACTCATTATTAGGAGTGTCAAAGCTTGCTTTGACCAGAAAAGCCAAAGCTTTTCTTTGAATTTTGCCAAAGCAAGCTTTGGTACTCCACATTGATTCCAATGAAATTATTTAAATGAACGTCTATAGTTGCCGTAGGTCCAGATTCGTCATACAAATGTTAGACCGCATAGACCCAAGTGAGAGACAACCCCTAAATCTTTAATTACCTTCTGACTGGTGGAATGAAATGGATCATCAACTCGGTTTATTACCTTCCGGGACTCTCCATTGTTTTATGGTGGAATCTGAGGCGTTGGGTGCTTTGGAAGCGGTGACGAAGTTGTTTGCGGAAAACAAAAGCAGTGAAGGCTTATTCACGTTGGCGACCTTGAAAAAGGAAACGGATCTTCCCCCGACTTTCCGCTTTTGGCGCAGGTTTTCTTCTCAGTATCTGACTCTTCTTTGCCATCGTCCCCGTGAAGAGCAAAACCTGCCTCTCTTTCCTCCGGAAGACGAGGAACTGGCGTTGTTGCTCGTCAGCGTTCCTCCTATGAAAGGGGCTGAATATCTCTCGCTCGAAATCCTCAAAGATACGTGGAGTCAGCTAGATCAGTGGCTTTCTAAGGTCATCAGTGCACAGTTTAAGAATCTCTCCGAATTTCTAAAAGCACAGGCTCCCCACTGGCATCAGGTGGGACGGGTGTGTTTTCATTTGGCGGAAAATAAAAATGATCCTGAGTATCCCTTCGCTTTTATGGCAACCTACTCTCCAGAACTCTCAGAGCAGGGAAAAGTTCGTCACTTACCCCTAAAACGCGCCTTGGAAGAGTATGCGGGCGCAAAGAATAAAATGCATCTCATCAATCTCCTCTCTCCCATCTATTTAGCCTCTGAATCCAGTCAACTGGCCAAAGAATTGGTGGAATCCGGTGACCTCTATCATCCTCTCGCCTGGTCACCTCGGGAGGCCTATCGTTTTCTCAAAGAATTACCCGTCTTCGAAGCAAGTGGCATCATCAATAAATTGCCCAATTGGTGGAAAAAGCGTCCACGTCCTCAAGTGTCCGCAACGATTGGTACAAAATCACCAGGTTCGGCGATCAATGCGTCATCACTTCTCAATTTTCGAGTGCAGGTGGCTTTGGGAGAGGAAACACTGACAAAGGAGGAATTGAAAGAAATTCTTGCGTCTGAGGAGGGTTTGGTCCTGATCAGGGGGCAGTGGGTTGAAGTCGATAAAGAACGGCTCCAGGAAGCCTTATCTCAGTGGGAAAGCATTGAAACCCAAGCGGATAAGGATGGGCTATCCTTCATTGAAGGGATGCGTTTGTTGGCGGGAGCTCCGGTTGATTTAGCTGAAAACCCTCGTCGTTCAAAGACAGCGGCATGGGCTTTTGTTAAAGCAGACGAACAGTTGCAGCAAACTCTCGCCCGAATGCGACAGCCTGAAACTTTGGACGCGGTCTTACCCAAAAATCAATTGAAGGCAACCTTACGCCCTTATCAAGAGGTCGGAGTGAAGTGGTTGTGGTACTTGAATCAATTAGGCTTAGGGGCTTGTTTGGCAGATGATATGGGGTTAGGGAAAACCATTCAGATTATTGCGCTTTTTTTAATTTTGAAAAAACATAAAACCCCCAAGCCCTCGTTGCTTGTACTTCCCACCTCCCTCCTGGGGAACTGGAAAAGAGAAATAGAACGTTTTGCGCCTTCCCTCAAATGTCAGTTTCTCCATCCCTCCTTGGTGAGTAAAACAGAGATGGATGCTTATGCGCAATCCCAAAAAATCCCGGATTGTGATGTGGTTTTTACCACTTATGGCATGTTGCTACGCCAAGAATGGCTGGAAACGATTCAATGGCAGTTGGTGGTTTTGGATGAAGCTCAGGCCATTAAAAATCCAGGAACGCGACAGACCAAAAACGCCAAGAAACTGAAAGCCGATTCAAAAATTGTTTTAACCGGAACTCCCATTGAAAATCGACTCTCGGACTTATGGTCCCTCTACGATTTCATCTGTCCCGGATTGTTGGGTTCCGCGACACGTTTTAAAGACTATGTCAACGTCCTGGAATCACAAGAGAACGTCTCCTATGCCCCTTTGAGAAATCTGGTGCAGCCCTATCTTCTGAGACGACTCAAGACGGATAAAAGTATCATTTCCGATTTACCTGATAAAACGGAAGTGAATGCTTATTGTTCTCTCACAAAGGAACAAGCTCGTCTTTATCAGCAGTGCGTCCGGGAACTTTCCCAGGCATTGGATCAACAGGGCGGAATGCAACGAAGGGGAGTGATTCTCGCCTTTCTTTTGCGCTTCAAACAAATCTGTAATCATCCTTCTCAATTGTTGGGAGACGGTGTTTATGATTCTCAGAAAAGTGGTAAATTTTCAAGATTGGCTGAAATTTCGGAGGAGATCAGTTTACGTCAGGAAAAATTGTTGGTCTTCACACAGTTTCGAGAAATGTGTGAGCCCCTTGAGGCTTTTCTGCGCTCTGGCTTTGGTCAAGCGGGACTGGTCCTCCATGGAGGAACACCTGCCAATAAAAGGCAATCCATGGTCGAAGCCTTCCAACAGGAAGAAGGGCCTCCGTTTTTTGTGCTTTCCATCAAGGCCGGAGGAACGGGTTTAAATTTGACAGCAGCCTCTCATATCATCCATTTTGATCGATGGTGGAATCCCGCTGTTGAAAATCAAGCTACTGATCGGGCCTTTCGTATTGGTCAAAAGAAAAATGTGCTGGTGCATAAATTTATTTGTCCAGGGACCATCGAAGAAAAAATTGATGCCATCATTACGGAAAAATCGGCTTTGGCAGAAGATTTGCTGAGTGGAGGAGGTGCCGAAAGATTGTTGACTGAAATGAGTGACCAGGAATTAATTGAGATGGTTACGCTCGATCTGGATAAGGCGATTCTTTAGATTTTTAAAATTATTGGAGGAAATATGGGAAATTATGGAGGCTGGGGGCGTTATGTCCCTGTCGCGGAACGTCGCGCAACTGCTGAAAAAAAAATGAAACAACTGATGAAAAAAGGTCAAAAAATTGAGCCCATTTCTATTGAGGGACGAAAGATTGCCAACACCTTTTGGGGGGCGGCCTGGTGTTCTCATCTTGAAAAATTCAGTGACTATGCCAATCGACTGCCCCGTGGCCGTACTTATGTCAGGAACGGTTCTGTTTGTCATCTCGAAATTCAAAAAGAAACCATTACAGCGATGGTCAGTGGTTCCTCATTGTACAATGTCAACATTAAGATCAAACCCCTGCCTCAAAATAAATGGAACGAAATCAAAAAAAAATGCGCGGGTTCTATTGGCTCAATGTTAGAGTTGCTGCAAGGTAAGTTATCTTCCAATATCATGAAGGTGGTGACTGACAGTGAAACGGGATTATTTCCTCAGCCCCAAGAAATTGAATTGACGTGTGACTGTCCCGATTGGGCCACTATGTGTAAACACGTCGCGGCGGTTTTGTACGGCGTTGGCGCGAGACTGGATCACTCTCCGGAACTTCTCTTTCTCCTTAGAAATGTGAATCATGAGGAACTGATTGCCTCAGATCTTGAGTTGTCCACTGGAACTTCACGAAAACGTCAGGTGACTGGAGATCTCTCCGCTCTCTTTGATGTGGAACTGGATGAGGCCGCTACACCCAAAAAAACCGAAAAAATAAAGTCGTCTGTTGCTCAAAAAAGGACTTCACCTTCTGTTAAAAAAAGCACCCCTGCTGCCGAAGAACAACCCGTCTCCATCTCTTCCTCTGAGATCACAGCGGCCAGCATTCTAAACCTGAGAGCCAAGTTTGCGATGACTCCCTCTGAATTCGCGAAACTCATCCAGGTTTCGCCACAAACCATTAAAAACTGGGAAAGCAAGCGCGGCATTCTCAATTTACAGGCGACCAAACGCACAGCGATCGAAAACGTTTCGACTTTGACTAAAGAAAAAGCGAATAAACACCTGAGAACCTTGGAGAGAAACTCCTAAGTAACAGCATTAAGCACTAGCGAAAGGCAAGGGCGAAATTGCGAGAGATCCTCGAAGGAAGCCCTGAGCAAACTGACGAGCCGACGGACAGAAACCGCATAGAAGGCTCACTTGTCATTCTGAGGAGAAAAACAACGAAGACTCTGGCTTTTCCACCGAAAAAGATTCTTCGTCTATGGCTCAAAATGACAATGACAGAAGTTTTAAACAACCTCCAAGCTATAAAACAAGAGGATTTGGAAGGTATTTCCTTATCCCGAACTCACGTTTTTTTAAATCAGTCTTTCAATGAAACTAATTTTTGAAGCCTGAGACCTTACAAACTCTTAATGTAAATTTTATGACTCCCTCATAAACCCAGCAAGGGTGCCAGATACTGTCCCGTATAACTTGAGGCGCAGTTCACTATTTCTTCCGGGGTTCCTGAGGTGACAATTGTGCCACCATTCATTCCGCCTTCAAGCCCTAAATCGATGATATAATCCGCTGTTTTGAGCACATCCAGGTTGTGTTCAATCACGATGACGGTGTTGCCTTGATCCACTAAACGATGCAACACCTTCAACAATCGGGCTACATCGTCAATATGCAAGCCTGTGGTGGGTTCATCCAGAATATAGAGCGTATTCCCTGTGGAACGTTTGGCTAATTCCGCTGATAATTTCAGACGCTGGGACTCTCCTCCAGAAAGCGTATTTCCTGGTTGTCCCAGTTTCATATAGCCCAAGCCAACCTCTTGTAGGGTTTTGCATATTCTCAGGATTCGTGGTTGATTTTCAAATAATTCTACCGCTTGATTGATTTCCAAATTCAATACGTCCGCAATGGTATGTCCCCGAAAGGTCACGCTCAACGTCTCGCGATTATAGCGTTGTCCTTTACACTCGTCGCAATGAACCCATACATCTGAGAGAAAATGCATCTCGATGAGAATCTGTCCTTGTCCTTCACATTGAGCACACCGGCCTTCGACAGCATTAAAGGAAAATCGACGTTTGGTGAAGCCTCGTTTTTTTGCCTCTGGCATCGACGCAAAAAGCAACCGAATCGGTTCTAGAACGTTGGAATAGCTCGCTGGATTCGAACGAGGTGTTCTGCCAATGGGCGACTGATCAATAACCATGAGTGTATCAATTAAGCTGACACCAGCGATTCGATCATGTTCACCCACGGTTATTTTCTGTGGGTTCAACTGATTTTGTATCGCCTTTTGAAGGACATCAATGACCAACGAAGACTTCCCGGATCCTGACACGCCTGTCACCGCGGTAAAGACACCTAAGGGAAAAGAAGAGTTTATGTTTTTCAAATTGTTTTCACGGGCGCCATAAACCGTCAGCATTTTTTGCGGATCCAGAGAACGCCTTTTCTCTGGGACAGGAATGGACTTTTGCGCGCTCAAATACTGACCTGTCAGGGAGGCTTCCTGCTGAGCAATCTGTCCAGGCGTTCCAAACGCGACCACTTCGCCTCCATAATGTCCTGCGCCTGGCCCCAAGTCCATGAGGTAGTCCGCTGCACGAATGGTTTCAAGATCATGTTCCACTAAAATCACGGTATTTCCCAAGTCTCTCAACCGGTGAAGGGTCTTTAATAAGCGACCCGTATCCTTGGCATGTAAACCGATGGTAGGTTCATCCAAAACATACATCACCCCGACCAAGCCTGAACCTATTTGTGACGCCAAACGAATTCGCTGAGCTTCACCTCCTGATAACGTTGAGGCGGCTTGATCCAGGGTTAGATAATCCAAACCCACATTTTCCAGAAAATCCAGACGGTTCAGAATTTCATGCAATGCTTGTTCGGCCACTTGTTTTTCATTTTCGCTGAGTTGCCATTGGTTCAGCTCATTTCTTGCCGCTTTGACATTCAACTGGCAAAACTGGCTTATATTTTTCTGATTTAAAAGAACAGCCAGGTACTCGGGTTTGAGACGTTTGCCGTTACAGGCGCTACAGACTTGAGCACCATAGCTTTCTCCCAACCCATCACATTGAGGACACGCCCCTACATGGGAATTAAACGAGAACATCCGAGGCGTTAATTCTTCCTCCTGATAAAAGTCACAGGCGACACAGCCAGGACGTTCTGACAGAAACACTTCTTCTTCATGGGCATCCTTACGTCTGATTTTTAAAAGCCCATGTCCTTTTTGAAAAGCAACCTCAATGGCTTCCGCCAAGCGTTTTTGCTGCTCCTTTTCTATTTTCAGCCGATCAATCACCAGATCAATCCTGGCTTGTTTTTTGATCGTTATTTGCGCCTGTAACTGTTCCCATTCATCAAAGTGAATTTGCTGATCGTCGATGGTCACTCTGAGAAAACCCTGTTGTCTTAAGGTCCCGATAATGTTCTTAAAATGCCGGGGATCATCTAACAGCATAATTTTTCGAGTCTTTGGACGAAATAAAGGCGCTAAAACCTCAACGCGCTCGCCCTCAAACTCACTCACGCAGAAGGCCGCCGCGGAGGAAGTGGTGTGCCCTTGCAACAGAACGCCACAGTGCGGACAATGGGATTTACCCATACGGGCATAAAGTAGCCGGAGGTAGTCGTAAATTTCGGTTGTGGTTGCCACAGTTGAACGTGGATTTCTTCCTGATGTTTTTTGGTCAATGGCAATCGCGGGTGCCAAGCCCTCAATCGAATCCACAGGTGCTTTGTCCATTCGACCTAAAAAGCGACGGGCATAGGTTGAAAGGGACTCCACATAACGGGCTTGTCCTTCCGCGAAAATGGTATCAAAAGCCAAACTTGTTTTTCCTGAACCCGAAACTCCCGTAATGACTGTCATTTTGTTGAGTGGAATACAGACATCAATGTGACGCAGATTGTTTTTTGACGCGCCTTTTACCGTAATGTTCCGTTCGTTTGAGGGGGAAGTAGGCGTTTTTGGGGCAGAGGGAACATTTTCAAACCATAAATGTGAAGGATTTAAACTACTTTTTAAGAACTTTCCCGTTAAGGATCCTGCCTCTGCTATTTGCTCCGGTGTGCCTTCACAAACCAGATCGCCTCCATATTTTCCGCCGCCTGGTCCAAGTTCAAGGATATAATCCGCAACTTTGAGCACATCCAGATTGTGCTCTATCACCAAAACCGTGTTGCCTTGATCCACCAAGCGATTCAGACAACGCAACAACATCCGGATATCCTGAAAATGAAGCCCTGTTGTGGGTTCATCCAAAATATATAAAACGTTGCCTGTGGAGCGTTTTTTCAACTCTGACGCCAGTTTCACCCGTTGCGCTTCGCCTCCTGATAAAGTGGTTGACGGCTGTCCCAAATGAACATAGCCCAGGCCCACATCGGCGAGGGTTTTTAAAATATGCGCGATTTTGGGAATTACTTCAAAATACACTAACGCTTCATTGACGGTCATTTCCAAAACATCATAAATCGTTTTATCTTTGAAGAAAATTTGCAGGGTTTCTGTGTTGAACCGCTTTCCCTGACAGGCTTCGCAGGGAATTTGGATATCACTCAAAAACTGCATTTCTATCGTTTTCACCCCTGCCCCTTTACATTCCTCACAACGTCCCCCCTTCACATTGAAGGAAAACCTGCCTTTTTTATAACCACGGGCTTGGGACTCTGGCACTTTCACAAACAAATCCCGGATTTCGTCAAATAGTTTGGTATAGGTTGCGGGATTACTTCGGGGAGTGCGTCCAATAGGCGATTGATCAATCTCAATGACTTTGTCAATCGTCTCATAACCTGTGATTTTTTCATGTTTCCCAGGCACCTCTTTACTCTGGATTAGATGCTGGGCCAGCGCTTTTTTCAAGACACCATCAATTAAGGAAGACTTCCCTGAACCCGATACGCCCGCAACCGCGACAAAAAGCCCTAACGGAATACTGACGGTTACCTGATTCAGGTTGTGATGACTGGCGTTATGAATCGTTAATTTTTTGGAGCCTGGTTTCCGACGCTGAGCAGGAATTTCTATGCGCTCTTGACCTGAAAGGAATTTTCCAGTCAAGGATTCCTTCGAATTCACCAGATCCTTTAAGGTGCCTTGGGCGATAATGTATCCCCCTTTATTGCCTGCGACAGGGCCGATGTCCACGATATGATCTGCGGAAAGAATGGTTTCTTCATCATGTTCAACCACACACACGGTATTCCCACGGTCCCGCAACATTTTCAGGGTATGAATCAGCTTTTGATTATCACTTTGATGCAAGCCGATAGAAGGCTCATCCAAAACATACAAAACCCCTTGCAAGCCTGCGCCTAACTGGGTCGCCAGACGAATTCGCTGTCCTTCTCCGCCGGAAAGGGTTGCTGCGGACCGTGCCATGCTTAAATAGCCGACACCAACTTCATTCAGAAAGCGGAGACGGTCTTTAATTTCTCTAAAAATATCCCGTCCGATTTGCTGTTCATGAGCGTTAAGTTGAAGCGTTTCAAAAAAAACAATAGATTCCTCAATGGTCATGCCTGACAGCGACTCAATGGATTTTTCGTGAAACTGAACGGCTAAAGCCATCGGATTCAAACGCTTCCCCTGACAGTCAGGACAAACAGTAATGTCCTGAAATTTTAACAAAGGCCCTTTCACAAACTTGTTGACAAACTCCAAAATGGGAATCAAGCCAGGCCACTGCTGCTTGCTGATTTTGCTCAATAAGGCTTTTGAATAACGGAAAACATTGGCAATACTCAGCGACATTTTTACATTTCCGTTCAAAATCAAAGCACGTTGTGCGGAGGGAATTTCTTTCCAGGGAAGGGCATCGTCAATCGCAAATTGTTGATACAAAAGACTGAGGTGACTTTGATCCACTTTACTAAAAATAATATTGCCTTGAGGCATTTGACATAGCAGGGCGCCGTCTTTGAGCGATTTTTCCATATTACATAACTTGTCTTCATGAAAAAGACTCAAATTTCCCAAGCCATTACATGTGGGACAAGCTCCTTGAGGCGCGTTAAACGAAAAGGAACGGGGTTCCATTTCAGGAATGGCAATTTGACAGGCAGGACACGCCATCAATTGGCTAAACAAGTGATCTTGCTCATGATATTGGACTACGACCAGCCCCTGAGTGAGACGCAGTGCTTTTTCCACGGCTTCGGTAAAGCGGCTTTTATCCTTTGAAGTCAAGACCAAGCGGTCAATCACCAAGTCCACAGAGTGTTTTTCATATCGTGCCAATTCAATGTTTTCATCAAGACGGCGGATTTCACCGTCAATCCGAGCTCGTAAATAACCTTCGGCCAACCAATCCGTCAACTCTTTGCGATATTCGCCTTTCCGCTCTTGAACCATCGGCGCAAAGACCATGCAGGGTTCATTGGCGGCTTCAATAAAAGCGTAATCTGTAATCTGATCGGGAGTTTGTGTTGTGATTTTAGTATGACAATTCGGACAGTGAGGCACCCCCAGTCGGGCAAATAACAACCGGTAATGATCATAGATTTCTGTCGCGGTTCCTACCGTTGAACGAGGATTCCGATTGACGGTTTTTTGATTCACAGAAATGGTCGGACTCAACCCCTCCACATGTTCCACCTTGGGTTTGTCGGTTTGTCCCAGGAATTGACGAGCATAAGGCGACAGCGATTCAACAAAGCGACGCTGTCCTTCTTTGAAGAGGGTATCAAAGGCTAAAGAAGATTTGCCTGAACCGCTCACCCCTGTAAAGACAATCAGAGCATGACGAGGTAAATTCAAACTGACGTTCTTCAGGTTATGTTCACTGGCACCGACAATGACTATCTCAGAATTAGGGTTGGATGGCTTCATGACCTCTGTAGAATGAGTATTTATATCAAGGCTCTCATCCTCCTCACAAGAAAGAAAAGGAAACCGATTCATTGAGATTTTTAATCGAGCTATCACCTGAAATACGTAGTTTTAACTCGACTTTTTAAGGGAGAGTCTTATTTTTGAATGTAAGATTCGTGGAACTTGTGAGACTTTATTTTGCCTGAGTCTTCTCAAATCAACAAAACAAATTTTCAGCTTCTTTGATTCTTGTGAATAAAATCAGCGCAATATCCCGCTTAAAAAAATAAGCATTTCTAAAAAGTTGAGACACGTTCAGAAACTATATAGCTGGTAGTACCTCTAAAAGAAAGGTTACAATAAAATGAAAAAATGGTTACCGTTTTTAGAATATGGCTCCTACTTGGGGTTAATCATTTGCGGGGTTTGGATCTTCCAATTCACCCCTGTTGAATCAGAAATGGGCTTCATTCAGAAGATTATGTATCTCCACTTGCCTTCTGTTCTGGTGACCTATCTTGCCTTTTTCGTTTCATTTACATGCAGTATCGCTTACCTTTGGAAACGGGATCTGCTTTTTGACCAAATCGCACGTTCATCGGTAGAGATTGGTTTGATTTTCTGTGCGTTGGTTTTGATCACAGGCGCAATCTGGGGAAAACCAACCTGGGGGACCTATTGGGTTTGGGATGCTCGTTTAACCACAACGCTGCTTTTGTTTTTAATCTTCGCAGGCTATATTTTGCTCCGTATGTTTTCCACCGATCATGAAAAAGAAGCACGCTTTTCCGCAGTCCTTGCCATCATCGGATTTCTGGACATTCCTATCATTCATCAATCGGTAAAATGGTGGCGGACTCTTCACCAACCAACGACAATGTTCAAAGTTGAAGCAGGACAAGCCAAGCCCTCAATGCCGCCAGAGTTGTTATATCCGTTGCTGACCTCACTGGCTGTTTTTTTTCTTTTTTACGTTTTCCTCTTGGTTTTCCGACTTCAAGTGGAACAAAAGCATCATGAACTTCAACTCGCTCTTGCTGAACGGAAAGAAGGGCAATAATTACTTTATCGGAGAATACTTATGCCCATGAATTTAGGCTTTGTCGTAACCTGTTATGCGGTTTGGCTCCTCGCGTTTGTCATCTATATTCCCATGTTACGCTCGAAACTCAAACAGCACACGCAAGCTTTAGAGGCTTTTCAACAAAAAAAGTGAACCACTGCTTCACTCTGAACTAATTTTAAAATGGAGACAGAACTCATGAAATCACGTTATAAATTTATCATTGGGGGACTGATTATCTTTGGAGTATTGACAGGCTTATCAATCGTCGGTTTGCAGGAAGCCACAGTGTTTTTCTATACACCTCAAGAAATCCTGGCCGCGCCGAATGATTTCGCGAATAAAACGATACGTGTCGGTGCCCTGGTTCAGAAAGGCAGTGTTAATTGGGATGCTCAGAATCTGCGCTTGAGCTTTAATGTGACCGAAGATGGTAAAAGTGTCTTACCCGTCGTCTATCAAGGCGTCAAACCGGACATGTTCAAAGAAGGACAAGGTGTTGTAATTGAGGGGCAAGTCGCGAATAATGTATTTAACGCCAATCAACTCCTGGTGAAACATAGTGAGGATTATAAAGTCGACCCTAAGGCGCATAAAAACAAAGGAGATTATTATAAATCACTGCAAACTCCTTAAGTAATCATGTCCCAACGGTTGCCCTGGTTCCTCAAGGTACGACGCAATTTCAGCGCGTTTATAGAATCAGATCCCCGAAATCGAAGCCGGATTTTGGCTTCGGTTTTACTCCTTTTTCTCATTTTTTTCCTGCTCTATTTTGATTTTCAGCACGGGATGGCGAACTGGAGCAGTGTCAGCAGCTCCCAGCTCAGTGTTTTTGTGGCCATTAATGTTCAAATTATTCTTCTGGTCCTGGTTTTTTACGTCCTGTTGAGAAACCTCCTCAAACTCGCCTTTGAACGAAATCAACACGTCATTGGTGTTAATTTAAAAACCAAACTCATTATTGCCTTTCTGTTCCTGGCGTTACCAGCGACTGTTTTTCATTTATTTGCCAGCAGCTTTATTTCCTCAACCTTGGAAACCTGGTTGGCCGGTCAACATGAGACAGTGGTTTACAACGCAAGAACGGTCTCTGAGGCCTATCAGCGTAACTTAAAATCCATTTTAAGACTACAAAGCTGGACTGTTGAAAATAATCTGAAACAACAACCCGATTTGCTGAAAGATCCTGAAGCCATGAAGCAATTGTTTACAGAAGAAGTGGGGGAAGGCATCATCATTTACCAACACAACCACGAGGTATTGTTCCTTTTATTGCAAACCAACAAAGCGCAACAACACTGGAAACCTCTGACCAAAAGCGAATGGAATCAAATAGATAATACCCCTTCCGTGTGGTTGCGTAAAGAAGCCCCCGAACGGTTTCTTTATCGCTTTCTGAAAAACATAAAAATAGAGAGACAGCCTTATGTCCTGGAAATATGCCTACCGGAAAACAGGGTTCTGACAGGGGCAGTTAATGAAATTGTGCAGCAAGAATATGACACTCGCATTTTTTCTGAATCGGAAGACTTGGTAAAACGTTACTATATAGTTATTTTCATGTTCATGACCTTAAGCATTGTCTTTGTCGCCACCTGGCTTGCTTTTTACCTGGCGAGAGGCTTTGTCCGCCCTATTGAACGCTTGGCACTGGCGACAAAACGGGTTGCGGAAGGCGAGTTGGGGTATCAGGTCCCTACGGAGCAGATGCATTTAGATAAGGATTTTGCGCTGTTAGTCGAATCCTTCAACTCCATGAGCCGTCAATTGCTGGAAAAACAAGTGGTTCTGGATAAAACAACCGAATACCTTCAAAATAGTCATAGAACCTTGGAAGAACACACACGCTTTATCGAGTTGGTCCTGGAAAACATCAAAACAGGAGTCATTTCTTTAGATCTGGAAGGTCGAGTCAACAGCCTTAACCGTGCGGCAAAAAATTTATTACAGTTGAAAACCAGTAACTACTCTGGCATGCATTACGCCGATGTTTTAGCGGAGGAATCGCTGGATATCTTTGAAGTGTTGTTTCAAAAGATTTGCAAAACCCAAGGACGGTTTATTTCCCAAAATATCACCATTGCCAAGCAAAATCGCCCGACCCTGATCGTCATTACCATGCTGATGCTCCGTAACCGTAAGGGCGATTCCGTTGGCATGATTGCTGTTTATGAAAATGTGACCGAGCTCCAACGTCTTCAACGAGCGCAGGCCTGGCGGGAAGTCGCACGTCGCATTGCTCATGAAATAAAAAACCCCCTCACCCCGATTCAGCTATCCGCGGAAAGAATTCGTCGCAAATATGCCCAATTGGTTCATGAGGAGCCAGCCTTTGATCAGGCCACGACCACCATCATTCGTGAAGTGGAACAGTTGAAAAGGATGGTGAGTGAATTTTCAAATTTTGCGAGACTTCCTGAATGTAATCCCCAGCCTGAAAACTTGATTGCTGTGATTAAAGAAGTGGCTCAACTCTACCAAAATGCACTGCCTTCCAAAGTTAAATTAACGCTGGAGTTGGACGAAAACATGCCACGCCTCTCTTTGGACCGCGAGCAAATCAAGCGGGTCTTCATCAACTTGGTGGATAATGCCTCTTCGGCTGTAGGCAAAGAAGGTCTAATCACCATTCGTACCCAATATAATGAGGAACTCAAATTAGCTCGGATAGATGTCATTGACTCTGGTCCAGGAGTGTCTCCTGTGATTCTGGATCGTCTGTTTGAACCTTATGCCACCACTAAAAAACAGGGAACAGGATTAGGTTTAACCATTGTCAGTCAAATTATTTTGGATCACAATGGGTATGTGCGCCATAAGACTCCTGAAAACGGAGGTGCCTGCTTCACGATCGAACTTCCTGCGTCTTTAATGTCTTGATATGCGAACGGGAATCTTTTTAGGAATTTGTTGGTTGCTTGTTGCCTGTCAATCCGAATCCAATTCCTCTCCTTGGTACTCATGGAAGCCTTCCGGTCTGTCCGAAAACTTTTCCATCAAAACTCGCGCCGCACTTGCCGCTCCGCCAAAGACTCAAGTTCAACTAACCCTTGCCATAACGTCCGATCTGCATGGTTGGATCACCATGAAATCCGTTTTTCCGAAACGATCCCAAGGACTGGCTCACCTCAGTCTCTCAATTCAAAAACTCCGACAGGAAGGTTTCCCGCTCATTTTACTGGACGGTGGCGATATCATCCAGGGCGATCCCACAACCTCGTATGCTGAATCATTTCAATCACCCCAGGCTCTGCCGATTATTCAATTGATGAATCAACTGCGATACGATGCGGTAACGTTGGGGAATCACGATTTGGAAGCACCTCCCAGACTTAAAAAAGCGATTCATGATTCAAACTTTCCCTGGCTGGCAGCCAATGTCACTCAGCAGGACGGCTCTCTGTTTCTTCCTCCTTACCAGATCATCGAACGTGCTGGAGTCCGGGTTGGTATTTTGGGCTTAACCACACCAGGCATTCCGTTATGGATTGATCCTGAGCATTGGAAAGGTTTACAGTTTGAGGACATGGTTCAAACTGCCAAAACATGGATCACCGTTTTACGACAACAAGAAAAAGTGGATGTTCTGATTGGCCTTTTTCATAGTGGCGCACAGAGGAATTATGATCAACAAAATGCGCAAATCCGAGGAATCCCTCTGCCTAATGCGGCAGGAGATATCGCCGATTATCTGGAAGGCTTTGATTTGATTATCTCAGGGCATGCTCATCGCACCTATCCCCATACGAAAACATCCAAACTGCCCCATTATCGAACCCCCCTTGTCTCCCCGGGGAGTCAGGGCGAAGGCCTCAGTGTGGTCCGGCTATTCCTGACAGCAAAACAGCAACGCTGGGTTTTGAAACGCTCAACCTACGAATACCTGCCCGCCACTCAGATAGACTCTCAAATAATTACACCCTTAGCACCTCAATTGGAACAAATGGAGCATTATTTAGACAGTCCTTCTGAGGTCGTTATCACACGTGCCCCCACTAAAGCGTTGTTTGAATCCTGTGGTCAACTGCTGACTCACAAGGCGGTTACTGAATCAAACCCGGAGTCCCCCTATTCCCTGTTACCCTCAGGTTGGCGATGGGAATTCATTTCCGAAGATGAGTTTGGAAAGCCCTTGAAACGCCGTCACCTTTTCCGATGGATCCCCTACGACAATGAATTGGTGCGGGTTCAGCTCTATGGAAGACAAATTGAGATACTGCTGGAACACTATTTCAGGCAAAAAAAAGGTCAATTTTACCATTTCAACGCCTGGCTCTATCCTGGAGGTTTTGAGCAAAACGGGATGGCCTCCCTTCAAAACAATGCGAAGCAATCCCAAATTCCTCCCGACATCAAACTCTTTCGTCAAGAAAGTTATGCGGTTTGGATGACTAATTATCATTGGAATGGAGGAGCAGGACTTGCCGGCAAAGCCTTATTACCTTCATCCCCATGGCTCACACGCCAGACGGTCTCTTTAAGAGAATTTCTCTTTTCCTACTTGAAAAAAAACCAAGTTCCTCTCCCTTCATCCTGTCAATCCTTTTTGACGTGGAGCCAAACACTCAGCAAATCCATGTAGCGTGTCGCTTACGTGAAGCAGGGGCGCAACACAAAAACTGTTTATATGAGCTCTAACTCTTGGCGAAGGTTGGGATTCTTTTGATCCAGGATCTGAATCGTTTTAGCCAAGGCTTTTTTATTTAAATCTTTGATGATTTCGCCTAAAAACTCAGGCTGAGCCTCCAAGACCAGATTCAAAGATTGAGCAAGGAACTCAGTTTTCAGGTGCTTCACGATTTCAGAAATAAATCTGGGGTTTGTTTGATTTGAAATATTCAGAGCATTGGCAATGGGTTGCGGGTCAAGACTTTTGACGAGCTGTGCGATAAAATCGGGGTTCCCTTTTAAGACATGATTCACAGATTGAGCGATCATGGTCATATCCAAATTGCTCATCAACTCCGGAATAAAATCCGGGTGCAGTTGTAACAGAGTTCCCACAGAATGGGCCAGGACTTTAGTATCCAGACCCCCTACAATCTGAGGCACGAAATTGGGATTTTCATTGAGTAAGATATTTACCGATCGGGCAATAGGCTCAGGGTCGATCACACCAACCAGGTCTGATATGAAGTTGGGGTTTTCCCGCAATAATCCACTTATTGTTCCCGCGACCACCTGAGTATCCAGGTGGGCAACAATTTTTGAGATCAAACCTACAATCCAACGTGTGATAGCGTTCATCATCCCTCCTGTTGTTAGGGTTAAAAATTGCGCTTGCTTTTCTAATACAATATTTGAGGAACTCTATGCAACAATTATACTTCTCCAGAAAAGTTTTGTCCTGGGAACGCGGGCATCTTGCCCACAAAAGCAGGCGGGACGCCTGCGCTCCCAGCAGGAATTTATCTGGACAACTATACTTATCGCCGTGATCCACAGGTTGCACGAAAACATCACTTTGAAAGATTCCACAGCTCGTGATACAAGCTATAGACGTTCATTTAAATAAATTCATTTGAGTCTAACCTAGTACACTGTCAGCCTTTAAATTTGTGGTAGATCGGGACTACGTGCCCGATAAAAACAACGTTCGCAAAAGCTGGGCATGTAATCCCAGCCTACCGAACCCGAAAAATAAAAGCTGACTATGTACTAGACTGTGGAGTACCAAAGCTTACTTTGGCCAAATCCAAAGAAAGGCCATCGCCTTTCTGGCCAAAGCACTCCTGAAACAGCGTTGTTTAAACGGATCACGCAACAGGATGAGTTTTCTGAATATATTTAAATGAACATCTATGGAGGCTGTCCGAGAAGGGGTTGTAGGGTGCCGCTTAAGCGAAGCGAGCGCACCACAAAGAAGGGGACCGCTGCTTTCTGGTGCGCTCGCTTCGCTTAAGCGGCACCCTACTTATGCTTATCACCTATTCTCAGACAGCCACCTAAGCGAGTTAATTGAAAACCTCTTCGATTTTTGTCGCGGTTATTATACGTTCCAACAAGAGTTCAATTTCTTCTAAACGACACTGATTGAGTTGACTTTGATATAAATCATATGCTTGATCTCCAAACTTTTTCCGTAATAACCGACCCAATAAAATAATTTTTCCTTTTTCAATTCCTTTTTCGATGCCTTCTTCTCGGCCTTCTTCTCGGCCTTTTTCAATTCCTTCTTCTCGGCCTTCTTCTCGGCCTTTTTCAATACCTTTTTCAATACCTTTTTCGATGCCTTTTTCCAGGGCCTCATAATAGATTTTGGGGAAAAGTAAGGCGGATACGGATTGAACATCGGGATTATCCCTTAAAAAATCTGCTTTAGTATACATATTCGACTCCATGATTCCATAATACTCGATTAAACGGTAAAGGTACCTGCTGATCTCTTCAAACAGTCCACGTTCCTGATAAAACTCTGGAAACTGGGTTAACACCTTTTCACGATCATTGGAAAACAAGGTTAACAGAGGATGCTGACTTTGTTGGGTTATTATAAACCGGACCGGACTCATTGTCGATAGCTTAGGAATGAGAATTAAATAACTTCCCTCTTGAGACACATGGCCGTTTTTTTGTTTAGGTGTCTGCGATCGACAAGGAACGGAGTGCAAAAGCTTGCTTTTGCCAGAAAGGACCTGCGTTGGGCAAAAGCAAGCTTTTGCACTCCTACTCCATCGTGAAATTCCGATAAAATGAAGGGCCAGAGCAAATGGGAAAGTTATTTAATTCTCATTCCATAGTTGAGTTTCTTCCGACACCCTTGGTTTCGGCTACACCTTCCCTCCTAACAGGGCGGTGAGAGGACTTCCACCTCCTGGATTCGTGCCATGTCAGGCACACCTTTCCGCCTAAAGGCGGGACTACAAACCTGATTTCATGCACGGGTATTGAAATCAGGCCTGAAACTAGACCTGATTTCCATACAATTTCAGGCCT
>JBBCAX010000182.1:0-55842 GCA_051382335.1 Deltaproteobacteria bacterium TL4 | reverse complement strand
TTTCCAGGAGTTCTTGAATCAAAAGGCTTTTATCCACATAATAATAGTGTCCTTGAATGAGTTTTTTAAAATCAGATAATCCTATCGATGATTTAACTTTCATAATGTTTCTCCTTGAGTTGATAGCCGTTGATTGGCATTACATTCCTAAGAGTTGAAGGGTTTTATGTTCGTGGGTGATTTCCCGATGGAAAATTTTTTCGTCCCAGCTTTTGCTGGAGGTTCGATCAAAGATCAGCAGGTAGCCTTCTTGGGTAGCGCACAAATCCATGTAATCAGCAGTTTGACGGGTTCCTTCCTCAAGGGTCGCTTCCAGCGAATGGTAGAGTATTTTTAACTCAATCACAATTTTTTGGACTCCTTGAGGATGGTTCCATTTGACCAGCAGATCGGTGCGGCGACTTCCCAATGCATACTCTCGTTCCACTCGTCCTCCGCCATTGACGATTCTCTGTAAAAACGCCTGAAGCAGAAGCTGTGGCCCGGCTTCCCTGTATTGAAACTGCTGGAGCCAGTGTTCCGAATTTTCACGGAAGAATTCCTGAAAGGCCAACAGGAGTTTGTTCATATCCAATCGTCCTGAAGCGGGTGACACATACCAGGACTTTTCCTGAGTGATGGTTTCCTGAGTGGTGTTTACCAATATTCTAGGAATAATCTCCCGATAAATGGGATTGGTGATTTGCCATTGGGGACGCCGATAAATGAGTCCCAGGTCTTCAACATATTGAGCGTCGTCGTCCCATATATCCACCGGCAATGAGTTCCCTGACAAAATAGGTTCGATCACTCGGCGTACCCGTTCTTCTCTCAGTTTGTCGGTTAGTTGATCCAAGTGAGTTTCTCTGCGCTGAATGAGATTTTCCTTAGCGGTTTCAATCATTTCCGCGGTGATTTTTCGGGAGCGATCGCGATTTTCTTTCATTTTGTAACTCACTTCATAGGCCAAGGCATTCACCAGCCAAGGTTGTCCTTCCGTCAGTTCCCAGGCCAATTCAAAGACATCCGGGGTAAATTCCTGGCCAGTTTCCTCGGTATGTTTTAAATACAGGGTCATCACGTCTGGTTTGGTGAAATTGCCGAGTCTCAGCGATTCCGCCTTGATGTTGAAGGCGCTGCCTCCGGTGATGATTTCCTTACCCGCGGTGTGAATCCGGTAATCCCGAATATCCCGGACTCCGCACAAAATGACGCTTTGAGGGAAATCATCCGGTCGAGCGGTGTAACCAGCACGCAATTGACGCAGAACCGAGATTAGCGTGTCGCCTACCAGTGCGTCGATTTCATCAATCATCAGAATCAATGGACGGGAATCGATTCTTGTCCATTGAGCAAGCGCTTCCCGGAGAGCGTCATGCGCTCCACTTTTCTCCAGAATCGATTTCCAGTTGTTATTCAGAAATGATTCTTTCAAATACAATTCCGCTCCATAGGCTGTCGCACTTAAAATCGCCTGGATGCCACTAGCTACATTCTCACGGGCTGTCTGCGCGGATTCCACATTGACATAAGCGCAACGATACGTTTCACCCTCATTGAGATGGTTCATAAGCGCCAACAGACAGGAGGTTTTGCCAGTCTGCCGTGGGGCATGAAGGATGAAGTATTTTTCGTTATCAATCAGCGTCAGAATTTCATCCAGATTGATTCGCTCCAAAGGCTTCAGACAATAGTGTTTTTCAGGATTGACGGGTCCCGCGGTATTAAAAAATTTCATAGGGTTTTCTCCTTAAATTTAGTGATAACCAGTCTGACTTCAAAAGAAATTTTTCCAGTCTGGCTGTGAAAAGTATAGGTTGGGTTTCATTTTAGATTTCTCACCGAAAATCCTTTGGTCTCTGGAAACGCCTGTTGCAAATCCAAAGACAAAGGGAATGGGGATTGTTGGGTTTCGCTTTGCTCACTCCAACCTACGAGAAAATCGAGGCATTTTTGCAGATCGTGTTTGAGACCGAAGGTCCTTTGGTAACGATCCTCCGCGTTTTTGGAGAGGAGTTTTATGATGATATCGGAGAGTATGGGCAAGATATTCGCGGGCATGTAATCCCGCGCTACCGTTTCTTTATTCCCTGCCCCCTGACTCCCATTCCCCAAAGCAAAAGGTTATTGAGCGAAGGGTCTTCAGCTTAAGCCGATGTGGCCTATGAACCGCAAAGATCTAATGGGCAGATCACAAAATAAAGGAGGTTCCCCGATTCACAAGAGATCTAAACGCTCTGCCGTGGCGTGATATTCCTCTCTTTTTCGGTTCAATTGAGCGTCGAGCTCCTGTCGTTTTTTGGGGTCTGTCGCCTCTAAGCGTTGTTTTTCCAAAAATCGAATGTCCCAATCCAGGCTATCTAACACCCGCAGTCCTGCTTGCTTAAGCTCTTCAGGAATTTTTCCTGAGGCTTTATTCTTGAAAGACGTCGGAGTGTCCTCCTCTGGAAAAGAGGATTCCTTTGGGGAACTCAATTTCAATTGCCGATTTAAAAATTTTCGCAGCAGAATAACCCCGAAACACACCAACAGGATAATCCAAAAAAATTTAAAGTGCATCCCATGCATCCTATGTATTTCCCTCATGAATCAAGCTGAGTCCTCCTCAAAAGGACGATGTTTATTTTTCGACCGGTAAATGGTTTTCGTTCCACCCAACAATTCCTCCGGACATATTGGAGACCTGTTGAAATCCCAGTTTCCCCATGATCGTCAAGGTTTCGCCACTACGTCTTCCACTATGACAATAAAGGAGATAGGTTTTATGCTTATCCAATTGTCCCAAAGCTTCTGAGAAGGTGGGTGCCTTGAAATTTAGCAGAACGGCTCCCCGAAGGTGACCTTGCGAAAATTCTTCCGGCGTTCTCACATCAAGAAGGACAAAATCCGGATTTTTATCGTTTTTTTGAATCAGCGCCAAGGATTCCTGCGGAGATATATTTTTGAGCAGCCCTGGAGTCTCGGCCTCAACGGACAAGCACGACACGAGCGCTAATAATAAAAAAACCAACACACCGCTGATAATGATTTTCCTGTTCATCATTTTTCCTGTTTCGGGGGTTCACTGCAACACTGCGGCACATGCGCCGCGTTATCTCTGATATTTTGGTCGGTAAAACGATATCCTCCCAACTTCAACCGGTTCCACCAGTCCACGGCAAAGCCACAACCATGAGCGATGAGGATTTTTTCAATATCGTCTATCCCAAGTTTCGAACCATCGTAGGCCACTCTTAAGAGCTTTTTCTCCTCCACAATGGACACCTCATCGATGCCCCCTAGCTGGTCCAGTTGCTGAAAAACGACCTCCTTATTTTGCGAGGTCAAACCTTCCAGTTTTAATGTTCTGGTCACCAAGTAACCTTTCTGAAGGCCAGGTCGATGTTGCTTGCTCATAAGTCTCCTTCTTCCTTTGCTTTAAGTTGTTGCTCCTCCCAAAGCCAGGAAGGCGCAATCCGCACTCCGTCTAACCATCCAGGACTTCCCGAATAGCATTCGCCAATTCATACTGATCAAAAGGTTTCACCAGATACTGGCGAAAACCAATTTCCTTGGCTTTTTCTTCAGCGATCAGTTTAGCGTAACCTGTCATCAGGATGAGCGGCGTTTGAGGATGGAGCTTGATGATTTTTTCCCCCAGTTCGGCTCCTGTCATCACAGGCATGGTCTGATCGGTGAGGATCAGCGCAAATTGTTCAGGAGTCGAGAGAAAAACGTCTAAGGCCGCAGTACTATTCATTACGGCTGTCACGCGGTAACCCAGTTTTTCTAACATTTTCGTAATCATTTTGATCAGTAGTTCCTCATCTTCTACCAATAAAATGTGTTCTTTGCCTCTGGGAGTGTGCTGGATTTTCTCAGCCACAGGCGCAATTGTTACTGTCATACAGGGAAAAAAAAGCTCAAACAGACTTCCTTTCCCTTCTTCACTGGAAACGGTGATCGTTCCCTGGAGGCTTTTGACGATACCATGAACTACAGAAAGCCCCAAGCCTGTGCCTTCGCCCTGGGGTTTTGTGGTGTAAAAGGGCTCAAAAATCCGTTCCTTAACTTTAGCGGACATTCCATGCCCTGTATCACGAACAGACAATTTCAAATACAGGCCCTCGTTCAATTCGTAAAGTTCTGCCAATTCGGGCTTGACCTCAACCTCCCGCAAACTGACGTCCAATACCCCTCCTGTTTGTTTCATGGCATAGCCGGCATTGGTACAAAGATTGACGAGGATTTGATGAAATTGAGCGGGATCCCCGAGAATAGTGCTGCGACTTACCTCAATATGCTGATCAATTCTAATCGTAGTGGGTAAGGAAGCTCGCATAAATTTGAGAGATTCTTTGATAAGGGGGACAATTTCCAAGGGAGTCCGGTTTACCTCAGTCCGTCGACTGAAGGTCAAAATCTGCCGAATGAGTTCTTTAGCCCGATTTCCTCCGATCAGAACCTGATCCAGTTCGCCCTTCAGCTCGCTCCCCGGAGGGAGTCGTTGTCGTACCAGTTCGGTATACCCCATCATTCCAAAGAGGATGTTGTTAAGATCATGAGCTATTCCACCAGCCAGTGTGCCGACGGCTTCTATTTTTTGCGATTGTTGGAGCCGTACCTCCAACTTAAATCGCTCTTCCTCCGCTCTTTTGCGTTCGTCAATATACGCGATTAGATTACTACGCATCTGATTCAAAGCATTTACCACCTGATCCAACTCGTCTGACTCGGATGAAGCTGTTTGTTTCCGTTCCAGCGTTAGGGGCCGTTCCATATGACCGACATCAAACTTTTGGAGGTAGGTGGTCATCGTATGGATGTGTCTCATGATTAATTGGTGAAAGATGAATAACACCAAAAAGGACCACAAGAAGGTTTTGATGATCTGAGTCGATAAAATGAGCAGGATTCGGTTCTGCATTCGAGCATAGACTTGATTAAGATCCGCGGTGACATGCAGAGTGCCAATCATCTGATCCCTATAAATGAGAGGAAATTCGTGGACGTCAACTCTGTTTCCGAGGGAGCTTCCGGCTGAGGCCAGTAATTGGCGGGCGGGATTAAAAACCTGGACATTGCGAATGTCGGGCATCAACAACAGTCCTTCCAACTGAGTGGCAAGCTGGCGTTCATCAATAGTCCAGACACTCAAAGTAAGCGGTTTTAAATAACCATCCTTGACCAGGTTGAGGCCTTCATTAATTTTTTCCAGATCCCTTTGATACTCGGTATACAACTGAAACGCGGTGCCGATTACTGTGAAAATGGTGCTACACAGCAAAATGTAAAATAAAACACGAAAGCTTAACCGATGCGTGCGCGAATATTCTCTACTCAATTGCGGCAACATTTAGGTATCCTTTCATTGGATGCCATCTCCCACGATTTTGGCACAGTAGGCAGAGACGAGATCCGCTAAACACGCCCGTTCAAAGGGGATTCATTTCCAAATGGAAATATCGTATTTGGTTAAGAGACGCTTCAGGGTCTCCGTGTTTTTTAATTCCCTGATTCCGCTATCGATGAGTTCCGCAAGCTGTGCCGCGTTTTCATCATGCGTTTTTAATCCGTTATACAAAGGGATTTCCGAATCAATACCGACAACTTCAATTTTATCCAAAATTTTCAACTGTTTTGCCCAATACCGGATCACGATTTCGTCTTCCAAATAAACATCAATTCGATTTTCCACAAGCATGGATAACCCTTGCTTTTGCGGGGTGACAGAAGCAATGAGAAAAATCCGATCGCTGTTTTTATGCTGCTCTAGATAGTCCATCACTGCCGGTGAATAGACATAACCTTTGACGCCACCCAATATCTTTTTCCGCAAGGAGGCAACTCCTTCAAATTTCCAATTCTCGTCTTTTCTAACAACGAAAACCCATTTTGTATAAGCGACCGGTTCCTTTGTTATCAGGAGGGAAGGCGTAAAGACAGAGTCCGTTGCTATTGCGATCTGCCAATGCCCCGTCTCGACTTGCAACGTAACCCTGTCAAAGGAAGCATTGATATACTCGGTCTTCCATCCCTTCAATCGTAACGCTTCCTGGGTCACTTCAACAGAAAATCCGTTAAAGTTTTTGCCGCCTTCACAGGCATAAGGACACCATAAGTCAGCTCCCATGATTGCGGCTTTTCCTTGACCATACACAGGTGAACTTGTTATGAAAAACATGCAGTTCAGAAGCAACCCCGCGAGCAAATTCCTAAGTGTCATCATCATTACCTTCGATACCTGTTTTGGTGCGTTTTGTTTTAATTTCTGAAGGAAAAACATCCATCCGGTTGAAAAAAGAATCATTCTGAACCCAGACAGGAGGTCGTGCCGCATTCTTCCATAGGTTGTTTGGTGACACAAGCAATTTCTTTTTGCTTGAAATGTTTTTCCTTCTCGACAAAAGATCTTCGATGTGTCAAATAGAAAGCGATAATCTTTAATTCTACTTGATGTTATTTTCGCATCAGTTATTTACTTGGATTTTCAAATGAAGGAGCATTATGGCTGAAGAAGAAAAGACGATACACCCTCTTACAGAACGAATATTGAATAATGTAGATCCTGAGGTCTACAAATCAATGTCCAAAGAACAACGTATCGAAATAGAACAGGCCATTGATTCATTCTGGAATAAATCCAAGTTTCATATGGTTGATTTGCGTGGCGTTATTCCGCTCACGAGTATTTACTTTGTCTTCCTGATGGGAAATGATCGTAGAAAAAAGGACAAAGCGCAATTAGCTCAGCGAGCACGCACGCCCCGATCAAAACAAATCTTGTCTTTGATGATCGTGTTTATGTGCATTGCCTGTATTGTCCTCGTTTCGCTCAACCTTTTCTTACTCTTCCCAACACTGTACAACTTGATTACGCCCAAGTCTTTCTAATTCAGGGGGCTGTTGTCCTGCAGATCATTGACAACAAGAAAAAAGGCGTCTTCCGTAGAAGAGTCGGGCGGGGGCTAACCAATCCACGCTTATTTCAGGAGGTTACGGCAAGCTGAGACGTTTCGGTAATCAGTTGCCCACAGGCGCCCTGAATATCCTGACCTTTAGACATTCGTAAGGTAGCGACGACGCCATGATCCAGAAGATATTGCTGAAACTGTTGGACTTGTGCTTCAGCAGGTTTTTTAAAAGGGCTGTCTGGCGTTTCGTTGTAGGGAATCAGATTGATTTTAAATTTTACGCCGTGAAGAAGTTTAATCAACTGTTTGGCATGGTCCAGGGAGTCCGTAATTCCCTTGAAGAGGATGTACTCAAAGGTGATCCGTTTTCGTGATTCCAGGGGGTAGGCTTTGCAAACTTCGATTAATTTTTCCAGATTATAAGCATTATTAACCGGCATCAGTTGAGATCGGATCTCATCGGTAACGCCATTGAGTGAAATCGCCAGATTGGCTTTAACGCTTTCTGTCGCGAACTTTTTGATTTTGGGAATTAACCCGGAAGTGGAGAGGGTGACTCTTCGAGAAGAAAAATTCATCCCATGATCATGCATCATAATCATCAGCGCTCTGATCACATTGTTATAGTTATGAAAGGGCTCTCCCATTCCCATGAATACAACATTTCTCAGTGTTTCACCTTCCGGTAAATCATGCCACAATTCAATAATCTGATCAATGATTTCAGAGGTTCGTAAATGCCGGATGAAGCCCATTTTTGCCGTCATACAGAAAGCACAGCCCATAGGACACCCCACTTGCGAGGACACACAAACCGTGTAATGATCCTGATGAGGCATCAGCACGGTTTCGATCCGATTTCCATCCTCAAGTTCGAAAACATATTTAGCCGTGCCATCCACAGAGTGTAAAACGTTATGACGTTTCAGTTTGCTGATATAAAAAGCGTTTTCCAGTTTTTCTCGTAAACGCTTTGAAAGCGTTGCCATCGGCTCAAAGGTCGTGACTCTTTTTTGGTAAAGCCAATAAAAAACCTGACCAGCCCGGTAGGCTTGCTCTCTGTTTTCCTGCATCCACATCTGTAATTCATCGTAAGTAAGGTCTTTAATGTTGAGTGACATACTGCTCTAAAAAGATATTCATGAAGCGCTGATTTTATTAAAAAATCTCAGAAAAAATAACACCGTCCACGCGAGGTCTTGCAGTTTATCTTATATCTGCTAGAAAATCACGCTTAACTTCTAGTTGAATAGAAGTTTTCTTGCAGACAATTCCTATTTTCCCATTTATCAGGAGAGTGAGATGAAATTATCTCTTACAAAAGACGATACTCAGAGTATCTTTGATGAGTTAGCGGCGGCCAACGCAGAGTTCAAACAATCGTATCCAGGCGACTCTTCCGCGCGTCAACCGGTTCATACCGTTTATGGGGGAGCCCATCTTTTTAGATCCGAATCCGCGCAAAAACTTGGAAGTTTGGGACTCAGAGCCTTACAAGATTTTGCTCCCAATTTTGCGGCATTCGCAAAAGTGGTAGAACTTCCAGGCGCAGACAGTTTGTCCAATTCAGAGTCCGAGTTGAATGCGTTGAGAGACGCCATCGCCGAAGATCCCGCGCGTGCGCGTCGAGTCAATGCCGACGCGTGGCTTGCTTATACAATTTACGAACGAGTCACCGCAAAACTCAAAAAAGAACCCATTGAGGATAGTCGGATTGATTTTGAGGATGGTTACGGAAATCGTCCTGATGCTGAGGAAGATGAACATGCTCTTCAAGTCGCGGAAGAACTGGCCAAGGGCATGGAAACCGGAATTTTACCGCCTTTCATTGGAATTCGAATCAAGAGTTTTACTGAAGAATGTCGACAACGAGCCGTCCGAACCCTGGATTTGTGTTTGACTCGTCTTTCCGAACTGGCTGGGGGGAAACTTCCTGAGAATTTTGTGATTACGTTGCCTAAAGTAACCTGCCCGGGACAGGTTAAGGCGTTAGTCCGCTTATTGGAAGCTATTGAAAATAAAACGAACTTTGCTCCAGGGGCGCTAAAGTTAGAGTTGATGATTGAAACAACTCAAGCCATCATCAATCAAAAAGGCGAAAATACCGTGCCTTTGTTGGTTGAAGCAAGCAAGGGACGGTGTATTTCCACTATTTTTGGAACCTATGATTACACGGCAACCTGTAATATCACCGCAGCCTATCAAAGTCACACCCACCCTGCGTCAGATTTTGCGCGACATGTTTTACAAGTCACCATGGCAGGAACAGGCGTTAATGTTGTGGATGGCGCGACGACCATTATGCCGATCGGACCGCATAAAGCGGCCAAAGAAGGACTCGGTTTGAGCAATCAGCAAATTGAAGAAAACCGCTCGGTTGTGCACTCCGCATGGAAGCTGCACTTCAACAATATCATGCACTCCTTGAGACAGGCCTATTACCAGGGATGGGATTTAAATCCTGCCCAGCTTCCCATTCGTTATGCGGCCGTTGATTTTTATTTTCTGAAAAGCCTGGAGGATGCCTCACGCAGATTGAAGGCCTTTCTCAAACGTGCGGCACAGGCAACACTGGTCGGCAATACCTTCGATGACGCGGCGACGGGACAAGGTCTATTGAACTATTTTCTGAGAGGAATGGCCTGTGGTGCCATTACGGAAGCAGAAGTCTTGGCGGCAGGGATCACCTTAGAGGAGCTGCGATCCCGTTCTTTTGTACAAATTGTCGCAAACCGAACAAAAAATGGCCACTAAGGAATAGTCTTGAGAGATTCAGGGAATTTGTGACTCCGTAGAAGGGGCGTTTTGCCCCTTTTCAGGCGCGGAACGAGCCTTCTGTCATAGTCGGTGCCTCATTCTTGTAAGCGAGCAAGATGCAAGAAGAGTGTGTTGCCCTCCCAATATTCAATAAACCCCGCCGCGGTACGAATGAGATAAGTATAGCCTTGCCGTTTTCCGCCTCGATAAACCTTAACTTGAAAATCCGTTTTTCCATTATTTAGCCAATAGCGGTACTGAGATCGTTCCGCATCGGAGATACGGATTGTAATGATTTGATCCCGATGAGGGGGCGTGAGTTTGACCATGATGTTGTCCTCTGTCACGGAGACATCTTCGACATAGTCTTTCAGAAGAATGATAGGTGCAAAAGGACCATAAAGCACATCTTCCGCGGACTGAGTCACCGCTGCCTGGGGATTGGTTCCGGGTTGTATCTTTTTTTCTTGAGCGCAAACAGCTGCGTAATTAAGCCCTAACATAAGGATCAACGTACCAATTAAGCGTGTCATAGTGTCCTCTCTAAAACAAATTAAGTAAAACCCCTAATCACCCTCTTATCGTAGAATAATTTAAAAGGGAATACCCTTTTTAAAAAATAAAATATGAAGCTTCCATCGCGATAATACGGAACGTCAAGAGACTACGGAGAACGCTGGCTTCTCCAGAACTGGCGTGGTCAAAAAAGCTCAGTTCCAATTAAATCCAGATGCCCTCTCAGGAAATCTTCTGTTGACATGACAGCCTTTCCTTCAGGTTTAAGCTCCAGTACCTGAATGGCTCCATCGTTTGCGCCAATGATACCTTCAGGAGAAAGGATTCCAGGAGGATACCTTTCATTCAAAACCTGAACTTTCATAAATTGCAGTCGCTTTCCCTGTCGATCGATGCTATAGGTACCAGGCCAGGGAGTGTACGCTCTTAGCCTTCTTTCAATTTCGAGGGCTGTTTGCTCATGCCATAAAACGCGTCCTTCCTCTTTTTTAATGATTTTGCAAAAGGTGATATTCGCGGGATCTTGTTCTTTTAAGACAAAGCGTTGATTTTCCAAACGGGGAAGAATTTCCTGAAGCAACGCTCCCGAAACGAGGCTTAAACGGTTTCCCAACGTTTCGTAGGTATCGTTGGCCTGAATGGTGACAGGCGCTGAGTGCGCGACAAGAGGCCCCGCATCAAGTTTCATCACCATTTTTTGAAGGGAAACCCCTGTACTCACATCGCCTTCACGAATTGCGGCTTGAATGGGACTGGCCCCTCGCCAACGGGGTAAAAAGGAAAAATGCAAATTAAAGCATCCAAGCTTCGGAAGATCCAAAAGGGCTTGGGGAAGAATTTGTCCAAAGGCACAGACAACAATCAAATCAGGGGCCAGTTGTCTCAAGCGATCCAGCTCTTCAGCGGTATTTACTTTCGCTGGAGTATGAACAGGGAATTGATGAGATTCCGCAAAGGCCCTCACGGGAGAAGGGATGAGTTGCTTTTTTCTTCCGACGGGTCGCTCAGGTTGTGTATAAACAGCTTGAACATTGCACCCGAAATCGACAAGACTCTGTAAAGTAGGTATTGCCATTTCAGGCGTTCCCATAAAAATTGTATTCATGCAAACCTCTTTTGAGAAGATGGTGGATCAGATCATCGTTTTTAACAAATCCTTATTGAACTCACAAGAAGGAGTCACCTCTAATTCAGGACTTTTTCCTATCCGACTCATGTGTTCTATGAAATGGTTGATTTCCGCACTCATGTTACTGACGCTTATTCTTTTTGAGACGTCTGTCCTTTTCGCTGAGGAACCTCTTGATAATGAAGCGATTTATCTAAAAGCGCGCACGTATAATTTGGGAACTCAAGAGACCCCTCAAGATTACCAGCAAGCGGTACAATGGTATGAAAAAGCAGCACAAGGCGGTCATGCTTCAGCTCAGTTTGCACTGGGGCTGATGTATTATCACGGACGAGGCGTTCCCCAAAACTATGCCACCGCCTTACAGTGGTTTAACAAGGCGGCCAAACAAGGAGACAAAAACGCGCGGTATTTTTTAGGGTTTATGTCCTATTATGGCAAAGGTGTAGAACAACACTTTTCCCGTGCGATTGAGTGGTTTTATTTAGCGGCAGAACAGGGGCATGCGGCGGCGCAATATTACTTGGGATTCATGTACTACTATGGCCGAGGCGTGGATCAAAATCCAGAAACTGCCTTTAACTGGTATCAAAAATCAGCCAACCAAGGTCACGCCCCGGCTCAATATTATTTGGGACTCATGTATGAACGTGGGAAATATGTCCCACAGGATAAGCCCCAAGCCATGGAATGGTTTACCAAAGCGGCAAACCAGGGGGATTTCAATGCGAAACGGCATTTAGTTGTATTAGAAAAACAGGATGAGACGGTAACGGAGGGCTCCGCAGATACCGCTGATAAAATGAGGGTTATGGCAAAACCAAAACCCGCTCAAGTCGAAATTCAGCCGGTGTTGCCGCCCACCACACTTTCTGAAAAAGAAAAACTCTCACCAAAACTCACGACACTGAAATCTGACCTCATCCCTGTGGACGAAGAGCTAAATCTGCCTGATCTTAAAAAGGAAAGCGTTTCCTCAAAAGCATTGCCCCAAGGCAATTGTGACGCCCCCACAACAAACCATAGTTACGTTCACTGTGATTTTGAAGAGGCCAACTTGGCAGGCTTAGATCTGTCCTCTTCAAATTTCTACGGAGTCAATTTAGCAGGCGCAACGCTGACGAAGGCCAATCTCTCGCATTCAAACCTGCAAAATGCCCGTTTGGTTAAAGTCAATTTAAAAGAAGCGGTGATTGAGGAAGCTAATCTGCGAGGCGCAACCCTGCAAGGAGCCAATTTTGAAAAAGTGAAAGGCCGTGAAGTCAACCTGGAGGGGGCCATGCTGAATGGGGCCTTCTTGTATCAGGCGGATTTCAACGGAGCAAGTTTAGTCCAAGCCAATTTAAGTGCCGCATTTTTGGTAGATACCAATCTCAATGGTGCCGACTTGCAGCATTCTATCCTTCAACAGGCCCGTCTCAGAGGTGTTCATGTGAAACGGGCTAATTTCATAGACGCCAATTTAAACGGTGCCATAGGGATTCCCCAATCCCTCAACGACCATTTAAATATTGATGGTGAGTATCTTTCACCATCGAAGCGTTGAACTTTTTCAGGAGAGGCTGATGTCTCATCAAACTCGTTTAATCCAAGCGGATGGCACTCCCAACTACGGAATTTTTTCAGAACCTGTTGCTGAAATTAACTATCTGGATTTTGACTATCGCACCCCTCTGGATCGTCCATTGGGACGAATACAAAAATATTTGAAACTGAATAAATTTCAATTTTTAGGATTTCTCAGTTCGCAGATTGTCATAGGATGCGCCATTGTGGACTTGAAAGTATTGAGTCATGCTTTTTTTTATATTTACCATCCACTCAGTCAAACCTTAAAGGAGTATAGTTTTATACTTCCTGGAATCGCAACGTCCTTTCCTCTGACTCCCAGCGAAGGCACAACGACCTTCAGAAGCTTTAGAAATACAATAAAAATGACCAGTACGTCTGAGCCTCGCCAACGCCGAATTGAGCTCAAACTGGGAAGTGGCGAATCCTTGAAGGCAACTCTTTCTGAAGCAGAACCCTTATTTCAACCCATGTCCATCTGTACGCGAGCAGGATATGATGGCTGGGTTTATACCCAAAAGGGCGCAGGCTTACCCGTTGAGGGAACACTCGAATGGGAACAAGGAACGCTGGATTTAAAACAAGCAGGCGTGATGGGTTCTTATGACTGGAGTTGTGGTTTTATGAGGCGGGATACATTCTGGAATTGGGGGTGTTTTTCGGGTCGACTGAACTCAGGAAAAAGCATCGGACTCAATATTGCGGCAGGTGTTAATGAAACGGGATTCACGGAAAATGTCTTTTGGCATGAAGGAAAGCCTACCAAAATAGATACCGTTCATTTTGACTTTAACCGATATCGCCCTACCGATGAATGGAAACTGCGTTCTTTTGATAAAAAATTAGAGTTGGTTTTCAAACCTGAAGGCTGCCGTGCGGAAAAAATAGGATTAGGCGTCATCGCAACAAATTTTCGACAGTTTTTTGGCAAGTATTACGGAATTTTAAAAACAAATTCCAATGTCAAAATTGAACTTGAGGGACTTTATGGTTTCGTAGAAGATCATTATGCGCGGTGGTAGCTTTGAAAAAACAGTAGATTTCTCTTGTTTAAGACTGATTGTATTGGCATAATTATCGCAGAGAGTTGCATCGTTGACCCCACTTCATCTCTTGTTTATTCTTTGTGTTCCTTCGTGGCTGAGTGCGTGGGATCTACGGATTTGAGTTCAGGAACATTATGCTATTCAATCATCATTCTCTAAAAATACACTTACCCGTTCCGTTGTGGCGCCGGTTATTGCATTACTCAAAGCAGGCGGGACTTTCTCCGGCAGAAGCCGCGGTGCGTTTGTTAGACCGTCATCTCCCCAACTTGACAGGATCTCTGGCCAGAACACTAGAGCAACTCTCCGATGAAGAACGAGTCACCTTAAAACATACTTTTTATACCATAGTTTATTTGGTCAGTTACGCTGACAAACATACCTCCTTCAAAGAAGGGTTGAGTATCGAAAAAGGCTTTCACAAAATCGAAGAAATTTTTGGAGATGATTTAAGTCGATTGGTCAAACTTAACGCCAAGGAACAACAAGCGCTGTCCAATAAAATTCTCCACGCACGTACTGAAGACATTATTTTAATGCTGTTAGACATCAGAGCCTTACTCAAAAAGTTACCGGAACATTTAGTTGAAGAGTATAAACAAGCCTTATTTGATAGTGGTGTTGGTGTCGCTGAAGCCTCTGGAGATCACCTGTTTGGCGATAAAGTTTCAGATAAAGAAAAGAAAATTCTGTTCTGTATTGTATTTCTACTGGAAATCAATATTGAACATCATGCTGATTTTTTTGATGGAGACCTCAGAGATCTCCATCATATTCATCTCTGGAAAAGCAAACATAGGGAGTTAAACTAATGAAAAATATAACGCCGACTCAATGGTTTTTGATCGCAATTTTTTTAGTAATCGGGTACTGGATTTTTTCTGATGGTGATCAAGAGGAAAAGAAAAGACTCTCCACCGCTGAAAACGCGCCCATAGGCATTAGCGATTCCCTGGATGCTGAGGCCATTGCGCGCTTGGGAGTGGACCTGACCGAACACCTGAACCCTGAATTAATTCCAGCGCTGATTGCCGAGGCGATGAAGGAAACATCCAGTTCGGGTGTTGGTGAAGCTGACTTTGTCAGAGCCTTGGTGAGCAATGTTTCCAATAAGATAAAAGACATCAGCACGATTGATTTGAATAATGATGGTTTGGCTGATCCTGTGATTGTGATTCCCAAAGATATCGGAGAGGGACAAGAATTTTTACAACTCTCCATCTTGGTCCCCGATCCCAATGAGGTGTCCACATATCCTTCAACCTCGGATCAGGAAGCTTGGCGAGATATTGTGGAAAACAAATCCATTGAAATCATGACGGCTTCCGCAATCAAGCAAAATGATGAAAAGATGGTGATGCAATCAACACCCAACCCTCAAATGTATCAGCAGTCCGGCTCAGAACCCAGGCATTATCATCACGAGTCCAGCCTCTCCAGCATTCTGATGACCTCAATGATGATGCATTATCTTTTTACTCCGAGATTCTATGGTTTTGGCTATATGCCTTATGGGGGTTATACACCGGCTCCTGTCACAACCGTACAACGCACCCGTGTTGCTAAAACCGCCAATTTAAGCAAGGCTCAACCTTCGGTTTCCGCGGCGAAAACTGTTTCAGGAAAAGACGCGACCAGTAGCTTTAAAAAGACGCCCACCCAATCACTTAATCAAATCAAAACCAGTCAATACAAAGCAAGAAATTCCAATAAGGCGTTAAGGTCGGGAGGCTTTGGTCAGTCCAGCAACTCCAACCTGCAACGTTCGGAACCCTTAAGAACCCCTCAAAAACGCACTTATCAGAGTCCTTCGAGAAAGTCCTTTGGCGGTTCCCGCTCCTTTGGCGGCTCAAAACGCTCCTTTGGAGGTTTCCGAAGACGTTAGTTTTTTAAGAATGAGAATTAAATAACAATTCTCGTTCCTAAATACTAAAACCCACCTCATAATGAATTGTTTGTGGTAGGCGGGGATTATATGCCCCGCCCTATTCCAGCGTTCTCAGGGGTCGGGCATGTAATCCCGACCTACCACAAAATTAAAGATTTAACCCAACGCAAGTATAACTCATTACTGACATTGCCCCCCCTCGCAGAACAAAAGCGCATCGTAGCCAAAGTCGATCAACTGATGGCCTTATGTGACGATCTGGAATCCCAACTGGCGCAATCCCGAAAGCAGAATGAAACCTTGATGCAGTCGATCTTGCATCATGTTTTTAATGGAAAAGAAGGTGAACCATGTCCGATTTAATCTTAAACTCGTTAGTCATTGAAAACTTCAGAATCCTCAAGAAACTGGAAATCGATCCGCTGAAACGGATCAATCTGTTGGTCGGTGAAAATAATTCAGGGAAAACCACCGTCCTGGAAGCCTTGAGGTTTTATGCAACCCGAGCCGAGTTTATCGCGACGTGGCTGATGCTGAACGCCAGAGATGAAACCAGTGATGATAATTTCATCCAGCAACAGTCCTCAACTCCGATCCGCAATATTCAATATTTGTTTCATCGGGACATCGTAGAAAATGGTGCGCCTCAAAAAACTTTGTCTATTGGGAGTCTGTCAGGCGATCAGCTTTCCCTTGGTTTTTCACAAAATAAATTAGTCCTGAACTTCAAGGGATATACCCAGGAGTTTAATAGCTATGATTATTTTCTTAAGCTTGCTTTGGCAAAATTCAAAGAAAAGCTTTGGCTTTTCTGGTCAAAGCAAGCTTTGACACTCCTAATCATGAGTCGATTAAATGGGTCATCCAAAATATGCATGCTGAATTTATTTAAATGCATGTCTATATGGCTCAACAGGGGACTTACAAAATATGCTAATTGGACTGATTTGTCACGTCACAAGTGTGTTCTGTTTATGAAGAAAACCAAACACGATGCGTTTTTGGTTATCAGTGTGTAACCATGACTCAATTACACGTTAATGAATACTATGACTGTCCGAAAGATCATTCATATCGATATGGATGCTTTTTATGCTTCTGTAGAACAACTGGATGCCCCTGAGTTGAAAGGCAAACCCCTCATTGTCGGGGGAAGTCCGGAAAGTCGTGGGGTTGTTGCTGCCGCAAGTTATGAAGCGAGAAAGTATGGGATCCACTCCGCTATGCCGACCAGCAGAGCCTACCATCTTTGTCCTGGTGCGATCTTTTTATTTCCGAGATTTTCAAGATACAAAGAGATTTCCGCCAAAATCCATGAAATTTTCAAACAGTACACCGAGATCATAGAACCTTTATCCTTAGACGAGGCCTGGCTGGATGTGACTGAAAATAAGAAAGGCGAACCTTCGGCTACGCGTCTGGCACAGCAAATCAAAAGGCAAATCAAGGAGGAAATTGGACTCACCTGCTCTGCAGGCATTTCATACAACAAATTCTTGGCCAAAATCGCTACAGAAGAAAAAAAACCTGATGGCTTGTATGTCATTCTCCCCGAAAAAGCTCAGGACTTCATTTTAAAAATGAATGTTCGTAAAATCCCCTATGTAGGCAAAGTCACGGCCAAAAAATTGGAAGAGCAGGGAGTTACGTCAGGACAGGATTTATATGAGAAATCAGAAGAGTTCCTGGTTGAACATTTTGGCAAATTTGGTCATGAATTGTATGAACGGGTAAGGGGCATTGATGACAGACCTGTCGTTGTGAATCGGGAACGTAAATCCATCAGTACAGAGAACACGTACTCGAAGGATTTACGCTATGGCATTGAACTGCTTGAAGAGTTGCAAAAGCTCGTGGATGATTTAATGAAAAGGATGGACCGTCAGTCGATGGAGGGCCGAACTCTAACCTTGAAAGTCAAATTTCATGATTTTTTACAGATCACTCGGAGCATCAGCAAGGACGACGATTTTTCTGACTTTGAAGAAATCTATACCGTGTGTCAACAGAAGCTTGATCACGTATGTCACGAGGAATTTCCCAATAAAGCCATCAGGCTACTGGGAGTTGGAATTTCGAATTTGGATTCCCCTTCTCAGGGCAAGGCCGTTCAGTTGGATTTTTTCCATATTTTAGATAGGCAGAGGACTTATGCACATTGAAAACCTTTATCGAGAGTTTGCAGAAAGCTCAAAGGAGGAAATAATTACCCCCTTCCTGACGGGCAGGCAGTTCCGGTTGGAACGAATTGTATCAACAGGACAAGCCACGCCTGAAGGCAAATGGTATGATCAAGACTGGAGTGAATGGGTAATTCTGCTACAAGGAAGTGCCGGATTGAAATTTGAGCATGAATCCGACATCATTGAACTTTTCGGAGGAGATCACTTGAATATTCCGGCCCATTGCAAACATAGGGTCGAATGGACGGACAAGAAACAAACAACGATTTGGTTAGCGCTACATTATGAGGAAGAGAGACCTTAACATTCTTTGAGATGACAGACTTCATCAGGGAGTTCGATCTCAATCGTGGCATGATCAATATCCAAGGCCTGGGTGAGTTTTCTGATTTTTTGTTTTGTCTCACAAATCGCTTGGGCGGAGACTTCCAAAGGAAGGACCACATGGGTTGTGAGAATATGATAAGCGCCATCCAAAGTCCAGACATGGGTATCGTGAATACTCTGGACTTCAGCAAGGTCGCAGATTTGCTGTTCCAGTAGCGGAATATCAACATTATCAGGAATGGATTGCAGAAAAATCATCAAGGTTTGTTTCAAAGCGCTGGTTACATTCCATAAAACATAAAGAGTGATTCCAAGAGATAACATGGAGTCCAGGATCGGAAGATCGGCGAACATCATCACCATACTGCCCACCAAAATGGCAGCCCACCCCAAGACATCTTCCAACAAATGCCAACTCACCAATTTATCGTTCATGGTTTTTCCTGTTCTCATCCGGTAAGCAGCGAGGCCGTTTACAAAAAAACCAAGCAATGCCAAGCCAAGCATTCCTTCCGCATGCACAGGTTGAGGTGCCCATAAACGGGGTATCGTTTGTGAGAGAATCAAAAGAGAACCGCAAATGAGAATGAGACTGTTGAGGAACGCCGCAAGCAGAGAAAATCGCTTATAACCATAGGAAAATTGCGCATCGCGTTTGCGTTTAGAAATGCGTTCCATATACCACGAAAACCCCAAGGAGAGGGTATCCCCCATATCATGCAGCGCATCGGCTAAAATCGCGACACTATTGGTCCACAATCCTCCCACAATTTCAATAACCGTAAAACTTGCGTTCAACAGAAAAGCAAAGGTTATATTTGAGGTGCCTTCTGATTCGGCTTCCTGTGAATGCTGGTGATGCTGGTGATCGTGCATGAGACGCTCCTAATAAAATTCAGTATGATTTTTATGGTTTGATCGTAAGTTCGGCCGCCTAACTCGTTTCAAGACTCTGCTTTAATATCCTAAGTTTTTGCATGAAACACCGTATAAGTAGTTGTTTATTCGCTCATATCTGTTTTAAGATGGAAGGCATCATCATAGCCCTGAGAAATTGTTTGGTAACGCACTTAAGAGCGAATTAAACTGTAGCATAGTTTGCTGGCCACCTCAAAACAGATATGAGCGTATAGTGTTTTAGAAAAGTATTTTGGGCTGGGAGCGTAGGCGTCCCGCCTGCTTTTGCGGGCAGGAGGCACGCATTCCCAGGAAAGACTTACAACCACTACGAAGTGTTGGGGCAGAAAATTAGAAAAAAATATTTTGAACCATTGACAACGGAGGGAATTCGTGCTTTTTTAGGCTTCGATAACCCGCCTATTTTGAGGAACAATCGGAAAATGAAAACGATAAGGATGAGATCACAGGAAGGCATACGAATATGAACCAGTCTTTAAAGGAAACAGAACACGGCTTGACGCCTAATGAGTTCATGGACTCCTTACCGTCCTTTATGATGACCCACCATGCCCGTTCAGGAGTCATGTTTTTACACAGTTTGCTTGACGGACATGCTGAAATTCTAGGGTTACCCGGCTATTTTGAATTCACATCGCTACTGGAGACTCCCAACCTTAAAGACCCGGATCAGGCGCTAGAAATTTTCCTGGCATCCAATGAATTCTTTTTTGATACAGCTAAAGGGACTTCAGCCTCAACACCAGCCAATGAGTTATATTGCCTTGGCGAAAATAGAAATGAGGGAATTTATACTTCAAAAAAAGTGTTTCTGGATTATTACTATCAATTTCTGAAACCTGTCGCGCTGAATCCCGGAAATGTCATCAAAGCCATTTACTACAGCTACGCAAAAGCCCACAAGATGGACTTGTCTCATAAAAAAATTATGCTTCATCATCCTCACAACCACATCAGCGCGATCAAATACCATAAATATTTTAAAGACGCTAAAGCCATTGCGACCGTAAGACATCCAATCAACGGATACATCTCTACCTTAAAACAAATCAAGGAGAAATCGAGAATTCGGAATCAATTATTTTACCATTTTGATGTACTTCCAGAACAATGCAACCATTTCTATCCTTTGTTGGAAAACAAGATAGAAATCATCGTCTTCAAAATAGACAGTTTCAGTCAGAAACAAATGAAACAATTATGCGAATTGATAGGGATCTCTTATGCCAGGAGCCTGGAAGACAGCACCTTTATGGGTAAAAAATTCTGGGGAAACAGCCTCAAAGGGAAATCCCATGGTTTTTCAAAAGCGTTTCACCAGGAACAGCTCCTAGGTGAAATCAGCACCATCGAACAAGTCATTCTAACCACACTGACCAAAGAATTGAATACCCTACTCAACTATGAGATTCCCGAGTTATCGCTGATTCAGAAATACCTCTTTCCCTTCTTTTTTCTAATCCCCACCCCTTTAGAAATCAAGATGATGAAAGAAAATTACCCAAAGCTCAAAGTCTTGAAGTGGTTCCTCAAAACCAGGGCAAAATTGTTGCTTTATTTAATCAAAAACACACTAGCTCTCAGGCCCCCAATTGTTCTTTCCTTATGTGATGCAGGAGAGGGCGAAGACACGCACTCCAAATGAGGGCAACTCTCCCTGGCAAAAATCTCACAATCGGGACCAGAATCGCCGAGTCACTAAGCTGAGATCGAATTAATATTTGACACCCTCTGCTGAATATTTAACGAGAATGATGTCATACAGTCCTTGAGGTACATTCCCATCCAAGCCCCCCCAAGCATCGCCAGTGACATAGACATCACCCACGGAATCGACTGCAAGACCGTAACCATGATCTCTGGCACCTGTTCCTATTTGCCGAACCCACTTCTTTTCACCATGGACATTATACTTCACAACAACGATATCTGGCCCACCAGAATGAAGCTGTCCCTCAAGGGGGACATCCGCTTCACCTGTTACAAACACATCTCCTGAAGAAGCATTATGAACAATCCCATAAGCCCTCACACCCCAATACGTGCCGGTTGCTCCGAGTTGACGGATCCATTGTTTTTCAGCATTAGCCGTAAATTTCATCACAAACATTTCACCCTTAATCTGGGTTACAGTCTCTGTATTGAGATCCCCTTCTGTACTTCCTGACACATAAACTTCACCCGAATTACTTACTGTAATGGCATGACCATAATCGGTTTTAGGCGTTCCTAATTGTTGAACCCACTGTCTTACACCACTTGGATCAAATTTGAGGACAAACACATCAAACCCGCCCACATGATGATCTTGCTGGAGAGCGCCGCTCGTACTTCCAACCATGTAAAGCTGATCCTTGGCATCAACGGCAATCCCACTTCCAAACTCATCTTTGTCAGTGCCAAGCTGACGAGTCCATTGCCACTTACCCTGAAGATCAAATTTCATGACGAACGCGTCTTTTTGTCCTTGGTACGTTTGCCCATCCATACTCCCAAGGGTGGTACCGACCAAAATCAAATTCCCTGAATGATCCATCGCAATTCCAGAAACTTCATCTTGACCTGACGTTCCCTTTTGACGCAACCACTGGAGTTCGCCCTCAGAATTATATTTTGCCAAAATCAAATCACTTGCTCCTTGAGGAATATCGTCGCCTAACCGCTCTGTGGTTGTCCCTATAACAAAAATATCTCCAGTCGGAGTTACCATAATCCCATCTCCTGTTTCAGTCCCCATACTTCCAAGTTGCGTAACCCAAAGCAAGTGTCCATCAGGACTATACTTTGCCAAAAACAAATCCGTTTCGCCATGAAATGTATTATTTCCCAGGCTTCCTCCAGTCGTACCGACAAGGTACACATTCCCTGAACCGTCCAAGGCAATTCCTTTTCCTGAATCAGACTCTGGTGTTCCCAGTTGTTGTGTGAACACACCAGCATTAGCAAGACTCAAAGGTTCCATTTTGAGTTCACGATAGTCTGTATCTTTTGAAGCCATGGACGTTTGAGTCGGATTCGATGAAACCATAACCGTTCTTAATTCCGCAGAATAAAAACCAACACTGATAACCAAGATCAAAAGAACGACAACTATGAATGAAAGGTGTGTATTATCCGTTATTTTTTCAATAAATTTTTTCATAATTTTATAGGACAGCGTAAAAAGAAGTAATTCAGTATCGAATACTCACAAATCATGGCAACCATGAGCTATTTAAAAACCGTTTATACACTATTCATGATACTTTGCAAGTGAACGAGGAATTCGCTTTGAGTTTCTATTAGGGGATTTGCGGACATATTCTGAAGAACATTGGAGATGCGTGCCTTTTTGTCGAAAAACCTCATACATAATAATTGCGGCAGCTACAGAAATATTAAAACTTTCCACAACACCAACCATGGGGATGTAAAGGAACTCATCACAAATCGCCTTGATTTCAGAGGATAAACCCAGACTTTCAGCGCCAAGAACAATCAGGCTTTTTTCAGGAAAAGATAACGCGGGTAATTGTTGTGCGGAAGCGTTCAGATCACACCCAAAAAAAATGAAGCCTTGTTTTTTCTTCTCTTCAACAAAAGGCGCCAGTGTCTCAACCGTGTGAAATTTAATCCACTTGGTCGCGCTGGAACTGGATTTTTTGCCCTCCTTAGTGAATTCTGGAAATTGATTGTAAGTGTAATAAAGATTCATGGTTTCAATACCCAAACCATCTGCGGTTCTGGAAATCGCGGCAACATTATGGGGATCAAAAACATTATCAATGAATAACTCGACCCCTTGAATTTTATTTTTATAGTAGGCTTCAACAAGTTTTTCCCGTTCAGGTGTCATCTCAAAATAATCTCCTTAAAGCTGTGAAAAGGAACCCTAAGGATCCTCAAAAAATGTGGCGGAAATTGGCATAGAATCCCGAATCTTCGGGACTGAGGCCATAATCCAAAATAATAATAGTCGCCTGATTCCAGGCGATACGGAAGCCGACACCTTGCCCCTGTTTCAACGCCTCGAAATTGAAAGGGTCGCCTTGATCAAAAACCTTCCCAAAATCAACAAAAGGCACGAGCAGGTATTCAAAATGCTGTTTTTCTGTGGAGAAACTCATAAAATCCCATCTCACCTCAAAATTGGCCAGTATTCGTACATCGCCGACAAAGCGATTTCTTCGATACCCTCTTAACGTTCTTACGCCACCAAGGCTTTCTTGCGCGAAAAAGGGAATCTCTCCAAGCTCTTCAGAATAGAGGCCTCGTGCGGCAAAGACAACCTCCGCCGTTTTAGCAAAAGGACTAAAATAGCCTCGTGAGGTAAAGGTATAACGGGTATACTCAAAATCAGAGCCCATCCCCTCACTGGAAATGTCAATCAACATATCCGTGAACGTTCCGGTATTCGGTGCGGGTTCAAAATCACGAGTATCATAACCCAGACCAATTTGCAGAGTATTGTCCCAACCCCCTTCAATTCCACGAATCAGCCCTGCCTCAAAATCTTCACGCAGTTTCGATTTCCCCATAATCCCGGAATCCCCATCGACTTCTACACGTTTCCCTGAGTAATCTTCAATCTTGACTTTCGTCAGCGTCACCCCCCCCTTCAACTTAATCACACCGCCGACCAGATCTCGATCCAACACAACTTTAAAACTTGGATTTTCAAGCAGATACTGGTGGTAGCGCGCATAAGTGCTGCCATCCTCGTTGATTTTCGACAGTTCCTTGTGATAAGCTTCATAGTTTGAATAGGACGTCTTCTTCCCTGTTTTCTGTTGAAGTTCCGCGGGGAGTTTGAAATCGGACAAAGTGCGGCTATTGGTTCCAAAATAATTTTCTGTAATGTTTTTTTCTAAAGCCAAGGCGACAGTTAAACGGAACAAACTCCCGCCGATATAGGGGAGATCGATGGTAACTCCGTGATCCTCCATGCCATTCGTTGTCGCAAAATACTGGACATACAGCTTATAAAAATAAGGAGTATAACGAAACAGGGGCGCACTCCGTTCACCATTGTTGTAATGAAAAACACGAGCGCCATAACCTATACCGGTGTCGGGGTCGGAGTTGAGTAAAGGTAAGCCTGTAAAATAAGTTCCCTCCTTTTTTTTCGCGAGATCCTTTGCCGAAAGAGGATCTTTGTTTTCTAATCCGGCAGGAATGGATAGCGAAGAAGAAGAGTCCGTGTCCTTTGAATCACTAACGCTTTCTTCGGCCATCAGCCTTGATACCTGTCCCAGCATCAGCATCAGCACTAATAAGAACAGGACCTGTTTAGACATAAAGGGACTCCTCCGCAGGATGTATGAAATAATCACAAGAACTCACTAAACGCTTTCCCACGCCGTTTTCAAGCGCTGGGTACGTGCGTGTCCGGCAACATTCATCAAAGGCAGATCTCGTTGACAACGTTGAGCAATTTCCAGTTTTTCTTGCGTCAATAACGGATTGATTTGTGCCAGTAAATTTTGCAGCAACCGAAAAAAACCACCCAAGGCAATATGCATTGCGGGTGAAGTCACAGTTCCGCCATTAAAAGCCCCCAACCCTGTCATGAGCATCAAAATTTCTTCACCAATCGCTTCAGGCCAGTTCAATTGAAAGGACAAGCGTGTTAAAAACCCCAATAATCCCGCACAGACATGAATATCTTCAATCGTACGAAACGGTTTTATGTATTCGGCGTAACCATCTCCCGGCAGAATTTGATCTTCGCTAATCTCCACATGCTTCAGGTGTAAAACGCCATGAGATATTTCAGGAACAAAAGGTAAATCGGGCATACGTTCAACCTGAACACCGGAGGCTTTCGCATCCAATTTTACCAAACGAATTTGATTACGCGCTTCAGCATTAAAACCTTCAGAAACAGCAACCAACAATTGCTCCGCTTCTTCCAACAAAGTGATGAATTTTTTTGAACCGGAAATTTCCCAACTTGATGTTGACTTGCTCTTGGGGGTAAGCCTCGTTTTAATCGCTTTTGGATGCCCACCGCCTTCTTCCGTAATACACAGGGAAACCATCTGCTGAGCTGAAAGCGTTGGCATCATTTGCCTCAAGGCGTTGTGATATCCGCCCGCAAACGCAAAAGCCAGACGATCCGCAAGCATTCCGCCAACAATGGCTCGTTCAAAGGGAGAAGGCCATGCAGTTACCTCTTGCTGGTAAAGATCCCACCACGCCTTGAGTGTTAATTCATGGTGAAATGAAGCTTGATTTGTCCGATGGCTCAGCAACCAATTCAATAACGTTGATTCCCCCGCGTTCCACTCCTTTTGATCTTCAACTTCCATTTCATTCTCCTCTACAAAGCCTCTAAAAAGTGTTAACTGGAACAAACCTAGCCCCTATTCCATAAAAGTTCTATCACATTACTATCATCTTAAAGGTTGGTCCGAAATATAATTCTGAACTGAAACAGAAAACAGTTGACGAAATGCCTCTAAAAAAAACTAATTGTGAATTTAAAAACTCAATGACTTGGGTGGCATCACAATTTGCTTCAGTACGCTGATAGACCCGGTGCGCCTCTTTTAGATCGTAGGCTCCTAAAATATTGAGCCGATATCGACCTGAGTTAGTTTTATAAATCGGAGGGGTTTTAGGATCTTCCCAACAATAAATAGGAACTGTTTGATGAACCATCGGAAATAATAGCTTGAAGAGTTGTTTTTTGACAAGATTCTGAGGAGAGACTTTGTGAGACATTTTGACATCCAGCCAGATAACAGACAGTGACGGTGTCAAAAAACGCGCTGAATAAAAAGATAGTAACAACAGATAAAAAGTAGGAAGCGTACGAGAGAAGGGAATCGAACCCCCAAGCCTTGCGGCACTAGATCCTAAATCTAGCGTGTCTACCAGTTTCACCACTCTCGCAACAATTGAAGTCAGTTGGAGAGGTATAGCACCATGTTGAGTAGATGTCGATATTTTTTTTCAAGGAATGTTCCAATTGTTGTCTTGAGTTTAACAGGAAACCCTTCTAGAACAACACTTCTGATTTGGTTTTTAGGGATTAATCTCTTTTCGACTATTTTTTATTTTCTGATGGGTAGTGCTCAGCCTACATCATTGATTAATGAAGTAAAAATGTGGAGTGAACACGGCCCGCCAGTCAGTGGTCAAAAACAGGATCTACCCCCAGTTTTTGTCATGTATGATTAATAACACCGCCTAAGGACACCATTGAAAACGTCAAAACAAATCCGGCAAGAGTTTATTTCATTTTTTGAATCAAAAGAACATTACTACGTCCGCAGTTCACCTGTCATTCCTTCTGAGGATCCGACCTTGTTATTCATTAATGCCGGGATGAATCAATTCAAGGACGTCTTTTTGGGGACAGGCACACGGACTTACTCAAGAGCGGCAAATTCGCAGAAATGTATTCGAGCCAGCGGAAAGCATAATGATCTGGAGGATGTAGGACGCGATAACTATCATCACACTTTTTTTGAGATGTTGGGGAATTGGTCTTTTGGTGATTATTTTAAGCAAGACGCCATTGTCTGGGCTTGGGAGTTATTGGTAGAACAATGGGGCCTGCCTAAGGAAAAGATGTGGGCAACCGTTTTTGAGGGGGTTCCTTCTGAAAATCTGGAACCGGATGATGAAGCCGCGGAACTATGGAAAACACAGACCGACATCAACCCCAAGCAAATTTTGCGTTGCAGCAAAAAAGATAATTTTTGGGAAATGGGTGATGTTGGCCCTTGCGGCCCTTGTTCAGAACTCCATATTGACTTGGGTGAAGGAACCTGTCCCTTGCATGAGCGACATCACTGTGGTGTCAATGTTGATGGCTGCTGGCGTTTTATCGAACTCTGGAATTTGGTGTTCATGCAGTTCAACCGCCTGCCTTCAGGAAAACTCGAAAATTTGCCGGATTGTCATGTTGATACAGGCATGGGATTGGAACGGATTTGCCGTGTTTTGCAAGCTGTGGATTCTAATTACAGCACAGATTTGTTTACTCCGATTCTCGCTGAAATCGCAAAAATCACAGGGAAAAGCCCGCATGAAACAGGCGAAATCGGAGTTGCTTTTCGAGTGGTCGCGGATCATTTACGTTCTTTGAGTTTTGCTATCGCGGATGGTGCGATTCCTTCCAATGAAAACCGGGGCTATGTCCTTCGAAGAATGCTACGTCGAGCGACACGTTTCGGACGGGTTCTCGGAATGGAAAAGCCTTTCATTCATCAACTGGTACCTACCTTGGTTGAAATTATGGGGGAAGCGTTCCCGGAACTCCGTGCGCAGGAAAAGCATGTCGCGGGGGTCATCCGCGCTGAAGAGGAAAGTTTCGGCCAAACCTTGGATCGTGGCTTGGATATCTTCGAACAGATGGTGGGACAATCCACAACGCACACTGAAAAACGTCTCGCGGGATCCGAAGCTTTTAAGCTGTATGATACCTACGGCTTTCCTGTAGATTTAACTCGCCTGCTGTGTGAAGAACGTGGCTGGTCGGTGGATGAAGCCGCTTTCGTTGAATGTATGGAAGAGCAACGGACCAAAGCTCGTGAAGCCGCAAAATTTAAAAGGACACTTGATTCATGGACCCTCCTTTCTGAAGGAAATCATTCTCAATTTGTTGGATATCAAACGTTTTTGAGCAATTCAATCATACGCCGTTATGCTCAAAATGAAGCAGGGCAATGGCTGATTGTTTTAGATCGAACGCCCTTTTATGCGGAATCAGGAGGGCAGGTTGCCGATCAGGGGACTTTGAAACAAGGTGCCGTTCAATGGAAAGTTGTGGATGTTCGAAAAGAGGGAGATGCCATTATTCATGTGTGTGAAGGTGTTCAAACGCCGGCAGACGGATCGGTTACGGCTGAAATTGATCGCTTGTTCAGAGCCTCGATAACGACTAATCACACCGCAACCCATTTACTTCAATCCGCCCTGAAAGGGGTACTGGGAAATCACGTTCATCAAGCGGGTTCGGTGGTACATCCGGATTACCTCCGATTTGATTTCACCCATTTTGAGAAACCGTCAGAAGAACAATTGGAACGTATCGAAAACAGGGTCAATCAAGAAATCCGAAACAATACGCCTCTTGAAATTTATGAAACAGGATACGATCAAGCCCTTGAAAAGGGGGCGACCGCCTTGTTTAGCGAAAAGTACGGAGATCGGGTTCGTGTGGTGAATATTCCTGGTTTTTCAACCGAACTTTGTGGCGGCTGTCATGTCCAGGCAACAGGAGAAATCGGGTATTTCCGCATCACCTCAGAAGGTGCCATTGCTTCAGGCGTTCGCCGAATTGTCGCTGTCACTGGAAAAACCTCAGCACAGATGATTCGGGAAGAAGGCAAAGCCATCCAGGAATTGCGCCAGCTTTTGAACACCAGTACAGAAAAATTACCCGGTCTCCTTCACAAGTTAATGGAAGAAAAGCGGCAGCTTGAGAAGGATCTGCAAGCCTTCAAAAAAGAAAGTGCCTCCGGAGACGCCGCGCAGTTGGTTAGCCAGGCGCAAACCATCGAAGGGGTTCAGGTTTTGGTGTGTCAGGTGGCTGTAGATCATATCGACACTTTAAAAAGCCTGGGGGATTCCTTGAGGGAAAAACTAAAACCCGGGATTGCGATTCTTGCTTCAGAAATCAGTGATAAAGTGACCTTACTGTGTGTGGTTTCCGAGGATCTGGTGGCACAAAAACTTAAAGCTGGAGATCTTGTGAACCTTGTCGCAGCGGTTGCCGATGGACGCGGAGGAGGAAAACCTCATTTGGCGCAGGCTGGAGTCAAAGCTCCCGAAAAGCTGCTTCAAGCGCTTCAACAAGCACCTTCTTTGATTCAAAGCTACCTTCGGGAACGATTGTAGTATCTGCCTTGCTGACGATTTATCTCACGAACGGACAAGCTTTATGCAATATGAATTATTTGTGGGGAAACGCTATTTATTCTCCCCCATCAAGGACCGCTCCATTTCCATCATTACCTGGATTTCGATTTGCGGAGTCGCCCTGGGAAATATAGCGTTGATCACGTCCACTTCGGTGATGAATGGATTCCGTGATAATTTAAGAATGGCCATCACCGGGTCCTTACCTCATGTGAGTGTCTTTTCCTGGGACGATCATTTCACTGAAATCGAAAGCCTCCAACGAACCATCCAGAAAAATTCCAACGTTGTGGCAACGGCTCCCTATATTTTTAAACAAACCTTGTTGATGGGGAACCAAAAGCAAAAAGGAGTTTTATTACGTGGAATCGATCCCCTACAAGAACCGAGTGTCACTTCGATCGCTTCTTACATCCGGGAGGAAGTTTATCCGAAGAAACCTCCAGGACTTGAAGAACAACGTCAAATTGCCGAACGAGTGCTCAACCGTCTTTCTTATCCGCTGTCTCATAAAAATCAAACAAAATCAGGAATTATTCTGGGCGCCATGCTGGCACAGCAGCTCAATGCGGGGATCGGAAGCGAAGTGAAGCTGATTTCTTCCAATGAACGGATGACGCCAGTGGGCCTTGTTCCCAGAGTCAAAAAGCTGGAAGTGATTGGAATCTTTGAATCTGGAATTTCAGGCTATGATGAAATTTTAGCCTTTATGGATTATCGGTTAGTCCAAAAAGTCTTCAATTTGGGAGAGAATATCACAGGCCTCGGGGTCAAGATCACGGATCCGGAAATGGCGCCGGAAGTCTCCAGAGCCCTGCAGGAAAAAACTCAATTCCTGGTCAGTAATTGGGCCGATGATAACCGGGGTATTTTTCAAGTGATGAAATTAGAAAAAATCGCGTTATTTCTAATATTGACTTTGATTGTGGTGGTTGCCGCGTTCAATATCATCAGTTCCATGGTGATGTTAGTGATAGAAAAATCGGGAGAAATCGCGATATTAAAATCCATAGGCGCAACCGACCACAGTATTCGTAAAATTTTTATGATTCAAGGGGCGATTATCGGAAGCATCGGAACCGGAGCCGGGATCTTGATGGGTTTGGGGATTTGCTGGTTTATCATGACCTTCGATGTGATTGAAATCCCTCCTGGCGTCTATCCTGGCGGTAATAGAATTCCGATTTTGATCAACTGGTTCGACGTAGGAATAACCGCACTCTGCTCTTTTTTCATCTGCTTTTTAGTGACCATTTATCCCGCGACCAAAGCCGCACGAACGCATCCAGCCAAAGCTTTACGCTATGAATAGGCTGGTTAAAACAAAATTTTTATCGCCATTCCCGCGCCATTGTACATTGTGTTCAACACCGATAACTGATCATGATTAATCATGAGTTCCGCTTGTTTTTGCGCGATATAAAATTTAATCAGCGCTTTATCCGTCATTTCAAAGGCAAGTCCCAGACTTGAATACATACTTTTGAAATTGCCGTCCGTTCTATAGAAACGATGCTCCCCTGTAATGGGGTGAATGCTTGTAAAAATCACATCCTCCAGGCTCGCTATTTCATAACCGAATGTTAATTCAGTGAGTTGCCCAAAAACCACCTCAACCCCAACCAAAGGACCCGCTGTTGTGATTTTAGTATTTCCAGCGGTTCCTATCGCCCGGATCACACCCACCGCAAGACCCCAACTGATATTATCGATAATAGATCGATGGAACTTACCTGATAACTCCGACAGATGAATTCGGGTATCTTCAAAGAAACCGTCTTCTTCATCGACATTCCCCAGTTTCAATCGGTTCTTGGCCGATAAGCTTTCATAATAAATTCCTGTGGAACCTTCACTCTGAGCCCAAACGGGGATTGGAAGCCATAAGCCCAGCAGCAGTAGTCCCATTAAGGCTAAAGCGTTGATCCTGATTCTCAATGTATGATGGGAAAATGTCATCTCAAACCTGTGTCTTCTGTAACGTATCTTGAAGTTTCATCCTTGTTTTTTATTGTCTTGAAAGCAATGCAGGAATAAGGCCTCAATACATGGAAACCGCCCGCTGTTTATGGCTCAGAAACAGGAGGTTCCCGTTCCAGGTCTTGCAGTAACTGACCTACGATATAGGGAATGCGCCGATTGATTTCACGAGGCAAACAAATCTCGCAGAGGTTTGTGTAAACTTTCTTGGTATTGAGTCTCTTAAAGTTGATCCTCGTATCACCGGTTTTTCTCAATGCGGAAAAGATAAAAACTTCTGTTACGGCTAAGGCTTTTTTAAGTCGTTCCAAACATTCAGACGATTGACATTGTTTGAATCGAGGCTGTTCATAAGCTTGATTCAGTATGGTCAAGGCTTCCTGGAATCTCTCTTGGGAAATGACGTTGTATTTTTGAGACACCGTTCCATATAAAGTTTTATAATATTGTTTTTGTTCCTCTTCGGTGATCCCCCCTTGAAGGATTATTGGATCAATAAGCGCCCAGGGAAGATGATTCTTTACATTTTCAGGTAGAGACGTTTCTTCAGCTTTTAGTGTTTTTTCCGAAGGCTTGCCTACAGGGGAGAGCCCTGTTGATGCTTGTAAAAATTCGGGAGGTGTTGGAATGGGAAGTATTGGTAACGTTCCCTTTATTACTTTGGTCATCATGCCCTGAGTCACTTCAACGACACCGGCACCGTCGGGATCAGAAACCAGCAGCGTTCCGGAAATAGTCGCGATTTCTGTTAACGCGGGAGTGCTGACCGCGACAAACTCTGTCCCCTTGACTCCAATCGTAGCAGTCGCCGAATCGAAACGGACGATGTTTTTGACGGTACGAGGTTTGACCGTGGCTTGTACTCTTCCTGAAAAATCAGCGTTTAAGGAATATTCTTTTCCAGTTTGAAACATGCTTTTCCAAAGCTTGTCCAATAGGGAGCGCGGCGTTTTTTCCTTTTCTTCTATTTCAGCAATGGTAAATCGACTATTTCCAAAAAGTCGGATTTGATCGCCTGAAATCAAAACCATGGTTATCGTTTGATCGGGACCGCTTTCAATCGTGTCATACAGCATTAGCGGAATGGAGGTTCCTGACATCTCATATTTTTGACCATACCGATAGAGCGTTAACGTTCCTGGAGTGACATCCGCTGTTCCCGCATGATGGTAAGCCCCCGGAGTGAAAAATCCGGGAACTAAGGTTTGTTGGCTTATGGCAGGGAGAGCCCCCTCTTTTTTCAAGGTAAGCGGGATTTGTTCTTCAGCAGGTTCTGAATCATAAGGGAGTTCGAAGATGCCGCCTTGAATTAGAATCAATTCCGGAGGAACAACCAGACTGTTGAAGAACAAATGGGTTTTCCTATTGGCTTGCAAATGCAAGTTGTTGACACGAAATTCAAAGGGCTCCAGATCCGTGGCTTCATCAATAAAAATATGACCTATTCCGCTTAGGGAATAAGCAGGAATGCGATCATATCCGATGGTGCGGACCAGGGTTGATCCTTTGAGAAAGGTTAACATTTCCCGGTTAGAATAGCTCAAAACAATCACTGCTTGTTTCAACGAAGATAAAACCTGTTCCGTCAGAACGTCCTCTGAAATCTGAAGTTCCTCAGATTCCCCCACCCTCAGAGTGCTGCTATCCGTGATTTTATCCTCCTGAAGTGGAATGAATTGTTGTTCCTGATTCTTAACAAAGAGCTCGCCTTCGTGGTAGAGCAACCTCACGTTCTGCGCAAAAACCTCTCCTTGAAAAATCAGGAGCAGCAAGGGTATTCCCATGAACTTGACGCTATTCGATAACAAATAATGCATACAGACCTGACATAATAAGTTAGCTTATTCCATAGAACGTTTTTATGTCGACAATATCGCTTACATCCTACTGGGCGGTATTCCCGCTCTGTCAGGGTCTCACGCCTCCCAATCGACACAAATGAGCTTTCAGTTCTTCATAACTCCGGGCCACAGGAAACTGCGGATATTCTTTAGTGATTTTTTCAGCAGGACAGAAGAAAATACCGGTGTCCGCCTCTTTCAACATACTTACATCATTATAGGAATCCCCTGAGGCCAGAATGTGAAAATTTAAACTTTTTAAGGCCAGGACCGCCTTCCTTTTTTGATCTTCCTGACGTAATTGATAGTTTACAATTTTCTGATTTTCGCCCAAAATCAAGGAATGACAAAAAATGGTAGGATATTGTAATTTGGCTAGTAAAGGGGAAACAAATTCCCTAAACGTATCTGAAAGAATGATCACTTCTGTTCGTTGACGCAGCCACGTTAAAAATTCAAGGGCGCCCTCCAGGGGGTTCAGCGTTTCCACGACTTCGTGGATGTCCTTCAAAGTTAATTGATGCTTATCCAGCATTTTAAGTCGGTGTCGCATCAGTTCATTATAGTCCACAATATCGCGTGTGGTGAGTCTTAGCTCCTCAATGCCTGTTTTTTCAGCGAGACCTAACCAGATTTCTGGAATTAAAACGCCCTCAAAATCGAGGCAAGTGAGGGTTGTCAGTGAGTTTTGTCGATTGGGTGTTGTCATGATGGTTATCCGTTTATGTTATCTTGAAATTTCATGTTCTAGGTTTGCACATTCATTGCACCATTGTTTTATCAAGGGAAAACTGGAAAATAGTTATTTTAAATAAAGGGCTTATGGGAAACGATGAAAAAATCTATGCTCATCAATTCATCACTATTTTAACCAAACTCCAGCAAGCTCGTTCGCAGGCCAGTGGGAAAACCCTTGCCCAGGATTTGGTTCGAACATTTATGGTTCAGGTGCCTTCACTTTTCCCCTGTGTTGGAGTTCGGGTTTTTTTCAATAATTGGCATTACGAGCATTTTATTGAAAAACGCATGAAACTCCCTGCCTTACATCCAGAAGCTCATGCGATGGCCTCTCAGGTGTTTAAAGAGAGTCACAGCTACACCTATCAGAAGGATTCCAGTCAGAATCCGCCTTTTGAAGAAGCACGAGAATACCTCAAACAGGGAATAACGCAAATACAAATTTTTCCCTTAAAAGATGTCAATCAAAATTCAATCGGCCTCGTGGAGTTACTGTCTCAGGAGGCTGAAGGTTCCGAGGAACAACAACAATTGTTGCGACTTTTGATTCAGCAATTGAGTCTCTTCCTGGAAAGTTGTCATAAATCGATTCGTCAAGGAAGTCAAGAAAAGAGCAAAGTGACACCAACATTGTTATTGGGACGTTTACAGCAACATGAAATGGAAATTAAGAATTTATCCGAAAAACTTCAAGAAAATATCCGTCAGGCTCGTGAGCGTGAAGTCGTCTTTTACTCACTAATCCGATATTTCAGGGATACCGTCAAAATGATTGACGTTTGGAATTATCTCAAAGGGTTAACCCCTGAGAATGAGCTCGGCCGCTATGATTTCCAACAACATGCGGATCAATATGGAAAGCAGGCCTTCCAATTTTCAGAGCTTCTTTTGTATCTGTACAAGTTGGAACATCAAGAGTTTGAGCCAACGCTTAACCGTCACAATGTTATTGATTTAATCCATCAAGCTTTAGAAACGTTTACACAGCAACACCAACAGGCCTCCTTTAATGTGAGAACCTCTTTTCCCGAAGGCGGAATTGCTGAGGCCATGCTCGATAGCGTTTTATTTAGAACTGCGGTTAATTATGGCTTGGAATATTTATTTTTGAAAATTTCAGACCGACACCTCAATACCGCGATTGTAATTGAAACCGACGCTTTTGACACTCATGTTCGTCTGGTCCTTCGACTTGAACCGGATCCCTTCATGAAACAGCTCAACCCCCAAGAATTTGACTTTTCCAATTTCATGAAACAACCGCTGGATGAATACAGCCTTTCTTCCTTATTTCTCCCCTTTGTCAAGCTGTCCCTTCAAGCACAGCATGGCCAATGCTCCGTGGTTGAGGGGGGAGACTCCATGCTTAAAATCATCATTGATATGCCTGTATAAGTGTCAGATCTCGTAACAACTCCGCCTTAAAATGAAAGTTCGCTAAAAATACTGGAAATGTTCTTCGTGCCTTTTTGTGCCTTTCGTGAAATCAACTCAGACTGAGTCGCTACGAAATTTTTATCTTTCAACTAGACAATGGACATGAGTTTCGATAGATAAAAACAGTTATGGTTTGTTAGTCAACGATAAAACATCAGATTGAAATTTTTGCTTGAGGAGGTTTATGAAAAAAAATAGTTTGATTCTCTTGGCAGCCGCTCTGCTTTTTGTAATAGGATGCTCGTCCGCACCAAAAAGGCCGACATCCACTCTGTTCGATGGTAAATATGTCACTCACTACTACCGCACAACGATTAACGAAAATCCGGTGGAAGGTGAATCGCGAGACGTAGAGTTCTTGATCCTCAATGGGCAGGCAGAGTTTCGCTTGCTGAATCAGGATAAAAAGTTAGTCAAAGTGACCGCGTTTGTGAATCCGAGCGGCGCCCTGGATGTACAAGGAAACGTGGATAAGATCGGCATGATCATCAACGCGCAGATTTATGAAGATGGTACCATTAAAGGCCATTATTTTTTTGAACAAGGAAAACTTAAAGTCCAGGGGGAATTTGATGGTGAAAGGGTTTCGAGAGATACCTCTGGGGCCAAAGAAATCAATTTGGATAATTTCGGATTTTCCGTTCCAGGCTAATAGTGAAAGAAGTTGAGGGCCTTGGAAATTAAAAAAAGGCCAAGTCTTCCGCCATAAATGTCCCTAAACCGCTCGTGTTTGGGGACCTCGCTCTCAGCGTTTGGACAGTAACACTTCCAGAAATTCCAAGCCTCTGATTTGAGAGTTCTGAGTTTTTTGATTGTACTGACGGATTGATTCCAGGGCTTGTGGCAGTTCCCCTCTTTGTTCATGGATCTGCGCTTGAAAATAATAGCCTTCGGTTACGCCTTGTTGAATGGCCTCTCTTAGCAGAATCAGGCATTCGTGCTCATTATAGAAACAATCCAAAAGTTGTTCCATCAGATCGCTTCCCAACGATTCTTCCAAATCAACAGCTTTTTGATAGGCTTGCAGGGCTTTAAGGTAATGCCCCTGTCCCTGATGGATCCGTCCCTGAGCTAAATAGGCCTTCACTTGTTCTTGCTGAAGTTGCTGATGAAAATGATGGATTCGTTTTGCGGCTCTGCCATTGGGAAAGCAAGACGATTTTATTTTCTTAACAAGCTCTGTGAGATCCTGTTTCAGGACAGCGGCATAATAGAAATCCGAGCATTCGTAATTTTCCAACACTTCATAGAGTTTGGCCAATAAGATATTCGCCTGAAATTCACCATGAAAGAGGGCGATTTGATAATGGATGATGGCTTCAGTATAGTCCTGAAACGCTTCGTAAATATAGCCTAGTTGGATGTAAGCCAGAGCGACTCCTTCCTGCGCCGCTTTCTTGTAATAGTAAATGGCTTCGGGAAAGCGTTTGGCTTTCAAATACACAAACCCCAGATTATACGATACTTGCGGATAGGTGGGGTAGAGGAGTTCCAAGTGTTCCAAGGCTTCCTGATAGGCTCCCAACTCTGTGTACAGCAAAAAGGCCAACTGCAGACGAGCAGGCAGAAACCCTTCGTCAATCGCTTTCCGATACATCTGGATGGCATCCTGCAACTGTCCTTGAATTTGAAAACTCATTCCACGCATGAAGGCTTTGGATCCTGTGGCGTCCATCAACGAGGTTGAGGGTGGATTATTAGTTGATTTCATCATAGAGGCGTTTACCCTTCTATTTGAGGATAAATCATGGTTTTTCCCTCACAGTTTTTAAGAATCACAAATTTTTCAGTGATCTGTTGACCTTGATCTGGCATCAGGGGAACCTTACCTCCACCTCCAGGTCCGTCAATCACAAATTGAGGAATGGCGAGTCCACTGATTTGTCCTTGTAATTGTCGGATGATTTCCACTCCGGTTTCTACCCGTGTTCGGAAATGATCGGTTCCATGGACCAGGTCTGCCTGATGGAGGTAGTAAGGCCGCACTCGCCTTTTGAGAAGTCCCAGGCAAAGTTGTTTCATTACCTGAGGATCATCATTGACCCCCTTGAGCAAAACAGACTGGTTACTTAAGGGGATACCGGAATCTGCCAAATAACTCAATGCTTGACTCGCTTCAGGGGTCAACTCTCTGGGATGGTTGAAATGCACGACAATAAATAAAGGGTGAAACGAGGACAGCATGGCCCCGAGTTCAGGCGTAATTCGTTGGGGCTGGACACAAGGCATTCGGGTATGGATCCGAATAAGATCCAGATGTGGGATTTGATGTAAGGCTTGTAATATTTCCTCCAAACGACGATCCGAGAGCATCATCGGATCACCACCGGACAGGATGACTTCACGGATTTGGGGAGTTTTACGAATGTAATCAATCCCCTGAAGAACGGTCTGTTGAGAAACGCCTCCTTTTTTTTGTGTTTTCCGCTTACGCATACAATATCGGCAATACATGGGACAGACATCCGTAACTAAAAGCAGCGCTCGATCGGGGTAGCGATGAGTTAAATGAGGGGTCGGAGAATAGTATGAGGCATCTTCTTCAAAGGGATCTTCAGGTAAGTGATCTTCATCTAATTCATGGAGATCAGGAATCGCCTGTTTCCAAATAGGATCATGGGGCGACTGTATTAAATTTAAGTAATATTCAGGGACTCTGACCTTGTAGGTCTTGGTAATCTGTGCTTGCGATTCCTCATTCAAACTCAAACGCCGGGCAAGTTCCTCGCTGCTTTGAATAGCTCCCTTGAGAGCCTCAAGCCCCTGTTGAGTGGATGAGTTGATGGAAACTGTTTTTAGTTGATGCTTCAAAATGTTCGAGGGAGTCATGCACGTTTAAACTTCGTAGCCTATTGCTATGATTACAACGATAATCCTGGTTACACTCAGTCTTCATTAATAACCCAACTCCCTGCGGATACAAGTTTATTATCATTTTCGACGCAGTTCCTGTTGTTGTTTTATGAGCTAGAGGTTCGTATGCTAACGTCCCAACTATGAATTCTACTCAGAGTAGGTGAAATCTTCATTTTTTTGTGCGCTCGCTTCGCTTAAGCGGCACCCTACCTTACGTTTCAAAAGTGAAAAATTAACCCGATGAACGTATCAAACCCGTTCTGGTTTTGCGGCTATTCCTGATTTTCTATCGGGGTTATCCATAACCCCGATAGAATGTAGGAACGTCAATTAATTAGTAACATCACCCCCTAAAAAGCAGAGAATTCCACTAATTGCCGCTTTAACGATTCAGCAACGATAAAGCTGCCTGAGGAACTTGGTTAGCTTGTGCCAACATCGCGGTACCAGATTGCATCATAATCTGGTTTTTGGTAAAGTCTGCCATTTCTTGAGCCATATCCGCATCACGAATCACAGATTCAGCGTTGGTTAAGTTTTCATGAGTATTTCTCAAGGAGTTCAGGTTACTCACCAGGTTGTTTTTCTGGAAGGCTCCTAAATCACCACGAGTTGACGCTACTTGCACCAACGCTTCATCCAAAATACGGATGGAGTCTTGGGCCCCTTGTGCGGTAGTGACATCAATGTCTCTCAGCATTTTAAAGCCGCTCTCCGTTTCAATTCCTGTTCCCAAAGCACGAGAACTCATATTTTTCATAGAAAACTCTGTGGTCTGTCCAGCATTCGCTCCAATTTGAAACTTTAAGGAGTTATTAAATACCGCGACAGCACCAATGGTTGTATTGGGAGGTGGCGCGACTTCCCCAGTAAAGCGAATGGACAAGCCTTCTGTATTTTTGGTTCCCAATTTCCCAGTCAGGGTCTGACCTCGACCTTCCGCTTCTTCTCCATTAATTTTTCCTGCGACATCCAAACCGCGTTTGGCTTCAACCGTTACATTACTTTGCTTTGATAAAATGCCTGCCGTTGAACTGGAGGCTGAAATCGAAAATTCGCTTCCATATTTTTTGTGACGTAAACGAATTAAACCTTTCATTGCTGCCGGAGGTATGTCAGATTCCACCCCTTCCACATTAGCATTTGCATCCTGTGTAGACGATATTTGTGCTGAATCCACGGCAGGGGCTTTGAACCCTGTGTCATCCCGCAACAATTCAACATCCAAACCTACTTCCCCAATTTTTACGGCAAGTGCGTTCAATGTACTTTCGACGCTCTCTCCTTTTTTCGTGGCAAAATGAAGGGTTTTTCCACCTTCCAAAATGGTAATGCGCTCTCCGCTATCAATGATTTCTTGAGTTAAGCCAACCGTCCCATTCAGCTCTGAACGTGTTGCGGCTTGCGTAATATTAACCCCATACCCTGAAACACCTGAGGTTTTTGTTTTTGTGGAGGCACTCACAAATTCCAAATTTTCGCCATTGGCAACGCCACTGGCACCTCGACTGCCGTCAATCAGGTTTTTCTTTCCAAATTGCGTAAATTTGGCAATTCGATCTACGGTGTCTAACGCATTGGTTATCTCAGACTGATCTGCAGCCAGCATCACATCATCATTTACACCTTCGTTCGCCGCATGAACGGATAACTGACGTGCATTGATTAACATTCGGCTGACCTCGTTGAGTGCGCCTTCTGCGGTTTGCACCAGGGAAATATCAGTTTCTGAGTTATCAATGGCTTGTGTTAAGCCTGAAACTTGAGAACGTAAACGTTCTGAAATAACCAAGGCGGCAGGACTATCAGAACCCTTGTTGATTTTTTGACCAGAAGACAATCGTTCCAAACTACTGCTTTGAGCACGTGTTGTGTTATTCAACATACGCTGCGTATTCATGGAGCTTATATTGTGGTTTATTCTAAAAGACATAATGGACCTCCTACATCAAATAAGATGTTTGCTAATTAATGATTGAGACATTCACTACAAAAAAAACAACACCTCCATGTGTTGGAAAAAGGCTCCCGTGATGAAACAGGAGCATTAAAAACAAAAGTATTTAAATAACCCATAGCTTGTATAAAATCCTGCACTCCGAGAGCGTGGTTTTATCGTTAATTAAGGCGGATTCCAGGTTGTTGACGGACCCCTCAACCTGTAAAACACGCTGCGACTCTACCTTTTTGTCCTCACTTCAAGAGAACCGTCAATAAACAGATGGATCTTCAATTTTTCAAAAGTTGAACATCAACCTGTTCAAAGTTTTGTGCTCCCCTCCGGAAACTCGGAACGATCAGGATTTTTAGAACCCCGCATTTGTTAACAAAGAGGCGGCTATCCACTTAACCCCCATGAGACAAGTCTCACAACGAAGCCTGAAAGTAATTGGTAAGCCGGGATTACATGCCCGGCAAAGTGAGGGGCACGTAGTCCCCTTCTACCACTTTCTTACAAAAGGCGGGACAGCTATTCAAAGTAGGGTTAGCCGAGCCTCAATAAGCCCGCATCTGCCTGAGGCGTTACGCTCACAAGCTCGCTAACACATCCTCCCCTGTGTTAAGTGGGTAGCCAAAGGGGATACTCATTTAATCCTCGAACTGATTGATCCTCTTGCTATTATTTGCGCTTCGTAAGCGTAATCCCGTTTTGCTCACTTAAGATTAAGAAAATTTACTGTCCCGGCTTAAGCAGGTAGCCAAGACAAGGGTTCTGTCCTGGTTACAAAGTACGTTTTTACTTGCGAACACTGGACTGACATCCCTATCGGAACCTTTCCCTTTATTCCTTATTTCAGAAATCTCTGTTTTTATTTCTATTCCCGCTATAGCAAAGTCAAAAAACCAGGGTTAGAAGCACACTGTTTTTCCGATCGCCATCCTCCCTGAAGGTCTAAATTCCAAGAGAGTCATTACGACGCGCTATCTCCTCATCGTTAGATCCAAAGGTGAGCCTTAAAGTGAAAATCATTACACCAAGAACAAGCCTTGTGTCATTCTCAACCTCAGGCTGCTTATTTTTTAGCGGAGCACTGGGCTCCCTATTGCTACGAAGGTACGTTAAAATTTCTGTACCTTCCTTGACGAGGTATCTCTCTTAAGCGGAAAACCCTAAGCTTATAGAGAAAAGGGCCTCCGCCTATAAGGTAACCTCCGAATACGTTAACTATTGTCACAATAACGCTGAGTTTTCCCAATCGTCCAAAGAATCAAGCTTTGAGAAAAAGGCTCCCCTACTTAACGTATCCGATTTATTGATTACTGAGCGCCACTAATCAATTGCAGGACGGACTTTGGAATTTGATTTGCCTGTGCCGCCATTGCGGTTCCAGAAGCCAGCATGATCTGATTCTTGGTAAAATCGCTCATTTCTTCTGCCATATCCGCATCACGAACCACAGATTCCGCATTGGTTAAGTTTTCTCCAGCAACTCTCAAACTACTCAGATTCGTTTCCAAGGCGTTTTTCTGGAAAGAACCCAAGCGTGCCCTTATCCCGGAGACTTCACTAATCGCCCGATCAATGAGCAAAATACCGTCTTGCGCACCACGATTAGTGGTTAAATCAACATCCGAAAGGCTGCTAAAACCACTTTCATTGTTCACTTGTTTTGCTAAATGGTTCGATTTCACATTACCGATTGAAAGTCGAATTTGCTGCCCCTCATTGGGACCCACCTGATAGGCCAGTGATTGCTGACTCACATGAATATAACCGTCCACGGGCGCGCCTACCAAGCTTTGATTGTCGTTTTGCTCCACAGACCTTCCGGTGACTTCACCGGTTTCCGGATTGATGATGTCCTCAAAATGAGTGCCCAGTACCTTATCATACTTGATTTTTAATCCTTCCGTAGAAGTTCCCTGCGCACCGGTTAAAAACTGTCCTTCTCCGAAGGCTAAATCTCCACCAATAAAGCCTCCGATATTCTTTCCAGGGGTGGCCATTTTCGCAACATTGGCTTTGGGAGACAAAACTCCATCAATGTTACTTGTCACATTAAAAGAAGGTCTTGCTCCAAATTCATGATGACGAATGGTTAACATTCCTGCTTCATCAATATAGACATCAACGGCAAGCCCCGCTTCCTCGCTACCAGCTTGTAACTTTTGAGCAATCACCGTACGAATATTTTTGTTCGTTAAATCCTCGTTATACACATCAGGGCTGGCATTTCGGTTATCAATCATTTTTTTCAAGGCGGCACTTACGGAGGGATCCTCTGTGTTCAAAGACATCGTTCTGCCGCCTTCGTTAATCACAAAGGTCACATTCTGATTCTCTACATCTGCCACTGTGATTGGACGAATCCCTTTGGTGATAGCTTGAGTCGCGACTTGTTGAATATCAACTTCATAACCCTTTTCTGGAGAGGGTTTCGTCGTGGTGGAAGCTTCCACAAAAGCCAGTCCTTCCCCAACGGTAATTCCACTCGCTCCGGTGGTACCATCCAGTAAATTTTTAGTTCCAAATTGAGTGTTTTTTGAAATTTGATCTACAGAAAAAAGCAAATTTTCCAGTTCACTCTGATCCGCTTGCAGCATTTGGGGATCATTTGCCCCTTCGTTCGCCGCATGAAGCGCAAGCTGTCTCATATTGATCAAAATGTTACTGACTTCGCTCAGGGCGCCTTCAGCGGTCTGAACCATCGAAATCGATGTTTCGGAGTTCCTGATCGCTTGATCAATACCTGAAATCTGTGCTCGCATACGCTCTGAAATCACTAATCCCGCAGGATGATCCGCTGCCGAATTGATCTTCAGTCCTGAAGACAGATTTGCCAAATTCTTCTGGGTTGACCTGTTGGTTTTGTCCAGATGTCTGAGAGCAGACATCGAAGCTATATTATGATTCACACGCATAGCCATGACAATACCTCCTTACATGGGGGGTGAATAGATGTTTCTACGTCACAATTCGTGATACAGAATATCCACTAAATATTATTTTAATTACAGATTTACACAAACACACAACATCACAAAACAACTCTTGAGTTTCATAAGTCTTTTCAATCAGGGGGTCCTAAAACATCCACATTTGACTTCAAAGGCTTTTTTTCGTACTAAAACACTACGATATTTTTATGTTAAGGAAACGAAACACGCTAAAGTTCGCGAAGCTATTCCTTTGAAAAGATAAATAACAACAACACATCAAAACACATTTATTACATAATCGTCATGCAGGCCCCCACAAAGAGATCCAGTGTTCTTGGAACCCCTGCTTGTTTTCTAAATAGCGTCACCTCATGACAAGGTGGCGACTCTACTTTATTTCGAGCAGAAACAAACTTTCTATGTTATCCAAACGTTCACCCAGATCTTCTTGCGTTGAGCTGAAATCAATTCGTTCTTTGCGTTCATAAATACGTCATTCAAGATCGAAATTCATAATGATTTCATGTGTTTCAAGCATGATTTATAGGCTTAATCACATTCTCGTCCATTCGAATCGTTCCTATCGTTTTACACAGGATTCCTGTGTGGGGAGCGTTGCGGAATAGGTCGTTGCTTCTTAAAAAAGCTGTGTATTTTTCAAAACAGGATCTAACCGCAAAAGCCAACCAGGCGACAACGACTATTCAGACACCTTACGTTGTGTCTGACAGTAACGTGTTCAAGAACGGCACTCCGACGTCAATGAAAACGAGACCTCTTACTTTAATTTGAGTTCGATGATCGCAATACTTTTTTAATCGTAATCCTACGCTTAATCCTAAGCCCTTTGTTTGATTAGGATTAAGCGGACAATTATGAAAAATCAGACTCTCAAGAGCGACCTTCATGTTTGTTCCGTTAAGACACAATTCATTGAGATAAAACCGATTCAGTTCACATTGAAGCGATTCCTACGAAATGTTGACTCTCCAGACAAGGCCGAACCTTGCAAATTTGCATCGTGAGGCAAAGCCTCGACAAGGAGGTCGCAGAGAGACCAAAATTAGGTTCAACCTCAAACTCGGCCGCAATGAGAACAGCGTTATTCTTTGAAATCAAAGATAAAGTTCTGCCTTAAGACGAGGGGCATACCCTCTGATCGTTTCTGTGAGAACCTCATGAATTCTTTGTTTTCCGTGTATTCACGTCAATTAGGAAAAGGTTGCTTTTTTCAAAAACCAATATCATATCCATTCCTTAAGTGAAATTAACTCCTCTGAGAAGCCCCCTGAGAAATAAGAACGCTCTAACGATTGTTCCCGATTATAGTATTCCAGATAAGTTTTTTCCTGGGAACGAGGACATCTTGCCCTCACCGGAGGGCGGGACGCCCTCCCCCCGAAACAGAACTTTTCTGGACATCTATATCATTCCTTAAAGCTGGTCACTAAAGAGCCAGATAATCGTTTACTAAAATAACAACCGCTTACTTACCTTATCGGCATCTTGTCAATATTCTTGAGTCTTATTTTTTGATGTTTTGTGTATTTATGTTGTTATCCCATCTAACAGACGGTTATCTTTCTTATCGGTATCCTTGATGAATTCTTTAATGTTTTTTTAATTTTTATGATGGAAGTCTCATCATCCGCTCATTATTATGTTTCTGTTTTGACTTTTCAGTGTTATTTTGATTGAATGCAACGGAGGTTACTGGTGATTATTTATTTTAATTATCAAGGAGTTAATGGCACTCTGAAGGGGAGTCCCTGGCTACTCGTTTAATCCGGGACACCTCGATGGTAGGTCGGAACTACGTGTCCGGCAAACTGGGCTTGGTCGTAAGTTCGGCCATTTTGATGGTAGCCCTGGGTTTCGTCCCAGGGGATACCGAGCACATTGTTCCTCGGGGCGAAACCCAAGGCTACCCCTGGCCGAAAATATGACCAACCCCGGCAAACTCAACGCTCAGAAAAGCGGGGCATGTAATCCCCGCCTACCAATGTCCCGCTTTAAGGGGTAGCCGAGCCCCTAAACCCATAGAATGATGATGAAGGAGGCAAAAGATTGGATCGAGAAAAGTTAGCGTTACAAAATTTTTTGAAGGAAGTTGAGATACTCCAAGGGCAGTTGGAGCATCAGGAAATTGATGCGGAGCGTTACGATCGTTATTTCAAATACCTGGCCGATCGTCATGTCATGCTGATGGAAGAAATACACATGGGGAAAGCACAGTTGGAACAGAAATTCAGTCGCCTGGAGAGGATGGTGGATCACATCCGAAAAAAAGGCAGGCTGGCCTCAGTACAGAATTGCGTCAAAGCGTTAAAAAAAATCAGAAAGCCGTCCTCAGTGTAGACGGCTTTCATTCCTGGAGTCATTGACACGCCCCTGTCACTCTTGACTTAAGAGCGGTTACGCATTCATGGTATATTGATCTGTTAAAGAATAGACATGCTTTTCCAAAACCCTGTGATAGCGATCAATGTCTGTCGCGGGTTTACTGATCATGTATTTACAAAGATTTCTTTGCGCAAGGGTACTGCTGGTTTTCGAGTACAGCTGCAAGGCGTATTTTGAAAAGTCCCGGATCATAAAATCAAAAATCTGATCCAGAAGATCATCTTCAACTTGCAGGATTGCCGCATTTTCAATAATTAACTGTCCATAGACCACCAAGGTAAACAATTCCCCCAGGTTGAGTAGGAAATCAATATCCTCGATTTGCTTTTTGTCCGGTTTGGCAACCACCAAAAACAGCTTCAAGGTTTTGATTTGGTTTTTGAAGATGTTGAGATTGGGCAAGGATTTACTGTTATAAGCCTTTTTATAAGCATGGAATTTAATTTTGCTTAAGCCTTTGGTCAGCCCCTGATTAAAGAGGAAATCGTCATTGACGGGTTGATCCATTTTTGAGATTTCAGGGAATTTGCCGGGTTTAAAAAAGTAATTGGCCATAAACTTGATAATCAGTGCCATATTGACATGTACCGTTCCTTCTAACTTGGGTAGCGCCCGGATATCCTTGACCGCCATTTCAAAGTACATATCCGCTTCAAAGCCTTTTGCGGCAATGACATCCCAAAGCAGATTAATCACTTCCTCTCCTTGAGTGGTCACTTTCATTTTCACCATCGGATTATAAAGTAAATAGCGACGGTCCTCAGGAGAAGCGGCACGCATATAATCAGCGCTTCTTGAAGCAAAGAGCTTCATTGCGACCAACCGGGTATAAGCATCCACAAACAATTGTTTGATATGGACAAACTCGGTAACATATTTGTCAAACAGCCGACGATGAGCCGCATGGTTCAAGGCTTCGTAAAAAGCATGTGTGCAAATACCAATCGACGCCCAGCCGAGATTAAACTTTCCAACATTGATGGTGTTCAACGAGGCATCCCAGGCCTCTCTGCCTTTCTGTAAAATATCTTTTTCTAAAATGGGATAATCCTTCAAGCGGTACTCCGCAACGTAATTTTGTGAATGAACCACATTTTTCACACACTCATAGTTTTTATGCTGGGATTCGACCGCGAAAAAGACATAATCGCCGGTATCGGACATTTTGGCGAAGGTTGAGACCAAGGCGGCTTCATTGCCATTTCCAATGTAATATTTTTCGCCATTGGCCTTATATTGACCAGTGCCGTCTGGAGTGAGCAGCATACTGCTCGAATAAATATCAGCACCATGTTCCTTCTCAGACAGTCCAAACGCAAAGATACTTCCATCCTGAAGCAACTGGGCGGTTTTCTTTTTCAGCTCCTCATTCTTACTCATCCATAAGGGGCCTAATCCCAAAATGGTCACCTGCCAGGTATACCAATAACTCAACCCATAAAAACCTAAAATTTCGTTAAGCTGACAGTTACGATAGGTATCCCAGCGTGAATTGTTTTTGCCATAACTGGAAGGAGTCAGGAAGGTGGCAAATAATTTTTCTCTTTTTTGAAAATCAAGGAAATCTGAATACCATAACGCGGCATGGTCGTCAGCTTTCAACTTTGCTTTTCCGCGATCCTCAAAAAAGGCAACAACCTTTTTCAAAAGTTTGGCGGAAGCCTCATCGAGGTGCTCAAATTTTTCGTTTTTAGGGTTCAGTAGCATCATTATATTTCCTCCAATGAACGTGAATAGACTAAAGTTTCAAGAGTTCCTTTCCCCAGATCCACTCCTTTCCAGGAGTTCACTTCAAATTTGAATCCTGCCAATGCCGCAGTTGGAAATTGGACATACTCTTCGTTTGGGGTTAAATGCATGACCAGGTCTTCTAATCCAGGATTGTGGGCAACCATGACGAGTGCACGGTACTGATCGGATTGCTCTTGAATCACTCTCAAGAGGGTCCCCGGAGAGGCTTCATAAAGTCGTTCCACTTTAATAAACGGAGTCTTCTGGAAACAGGTCTCACAAAGAAACATTGCCGTCTGCACCGCACGTACCGCGGTAGAAGACAGGATCAACTCAGGGGGATGTTCCAAATTATGGAGCACTCGAGCCACCCTGGGAGCATCCCGTTGACCGCGTTTTGCTAAAGGACGGTCATGATCTGACAATTTTTCATCTTTCCAAGACGATTTGGCATGTCGCAAGAGATAAAGCCATTTCATAAGGCCTCTTTTTCCGATGGTAAGGTGGGATGCGTACTGTATTGAACAGAGTTCAACAGCGATTATCCCCAAGCGGGGACGACGTTAAAAAAGTGGGGAAAGTTTAGGGATTATCGGTAATGGTGCAAGATAATTGTGAGTCTATGACTAAAACTATTTGGCCTTGTTCTCATAGAAATAGATCGTCCCTTCATCACTACCAATAAACATATCCACATCGCCATCCTGATCTAGATCCACAAAGACGGGAAAACAGCCAAGGGGCAGAACCAAGTCTTTAAAATAGCGCTTATTGAGACTCCAGCCCCATTGATTATTGGGAGTGATCGTATCCTGATTATACGCAAACAGTTTCCCCTGGTCTGAGCCAATGATCAAATCCAAAGTCTGGCTGTTGTTGATATCCGCAAAGGTGGGAGTTGCCCCTAAACCAACATCAAGACCCATATATTCCCGATGATGGAGTTCCATGCGAAATCCATTGGCTCCGCGGATTTGGAGATAAACCCGTAAATAGCCCTGAAAATTTCCCAGAATCACATCATTCGCGCCATCGGCATTAATATCAAACACCGCCGGTCTGACGTTACGACCTCCCGTTACTCCGGCAAAGGGGGTGGGATTGGGGACAAACTCGGCAGATTCTGGCGAACCTTTATTTTCCCAATAAGTCATCTCACCTTGTTCATTACCTACCAGGAAATCCAGATCTCCATCATTATCCAAGTCCGCAAATAAGGGCGTAGCGTTTTTTCCGCCCTCGTAATCTAAAAACTTTTTAGTCACCAGAACCCAATGCGGAGCGGTCGGGGTTCCTTCATTCAAGTACTGATGAATTTCTCCCTCTTTATTTCCAACAAACAAGTCCAGGTCATTATCACCCTCAATATCAAAAAACACGGGCACCGCCCGTTTTCCAAAAGCTAAATCCCCATATTTTTTACTCGTAAGCGTATAGACAGGGTCAAAGGGAATATTAGGCGGTTCTTCTACTTCACGCTCTGAGGCGTGTTCTTCTTCCGTCAATTCCTCTTCTACAACCACCTCAGGTAAGTCTTCATTTTCCACGACCGTTTCTTCTGGCTCTTTATCAACCGTATTACTGGTTGTGACGGCAGGTTCCGGAGGAAGATCCGCAACCTTTTCAAAACCTCCATTGAGCCAGACCAGCACTTTCCCGTTACCGCTTCCCATGAGTAAATCAGGCTTCTGATCTTTATTCAGATCCATGAAATGAGGAGTGCTGAAGCTTTGTGTTTCCAGTTCAGTCCAGTTGGGGGTTTCCAGTTGCCACCCCTGAGTGACCGGATAGCCAGGGAGTGGATTGTTGCTAACCAATTGGATTTGTCCGTTTCGTGCTCCAATGAGTAAATCGGGGTGAGGATCCTCGCCCCAGTAGAAAAAAGCCGGTGCGGCGTTGTTGCTCACAAGCACTTTTGAAAACCGTGTACTTTTAATGACAAATTGGGGAGTGTTTTTATTACCCTGGTTTTGATAGAAAATAATCCGTCCCCGACTATTTCCCACAAATAAATCCAGGTCTCCATCCTGATCTATATCCCACAAGGTTGGAATACTATTGTTTCCTACATCAATTTGTGAATAAAAAAGCGTTTCAATTTTCCAGACAGGACTTTGTTTACTGCCAGTGTTCCTTATGAGTTCCAAACGTCCAGCACGATTACCAACGAGGAGGTCCAAATCCCCATCCCCATCAATATCTCCTAGCGTGGGCGCACTCTGTTCTCGCTGGTTTGGAGCAAATATCGGTTCTGCAATAGCAGACCAATCTTCCGCGGTATCTGTCCCTTTATTTTGATAAGCAGAGAGTCTTCCAGAGAGACTTCCTAACAAGAGATCCACTTTCCCATCATTGTTCCAATCTCCACTCGTAATGACCGTATGCCGATCATTAGGGATGAATTCACCAAATTCCAGGTAATTTTTTGACACCAGCCACAGCCGATTGCGTGTGGTTACAAGGAGACTTTCTTTTTTTGAGTCTCCCGTTCCCTGACCGGGTTTTGCGGCGGGAGGTGTGCCCTGGACACCAGCGGGAGGGAGGGCACTTGGCACATTGGTATTTGCCTGAAACGAAGGCGCGCGAGTGTTGATCTGCCCTGCGGGGGAAGTCCCTTGTCCCTTCGGAGGAACACCACTTCCTTCTGTTGTCGCTTTGATTTCGGGGATCGGAACCGTATGATTGAAGCTACTGTCAGCTTTCAACAGAGCGTTCGCAAGGCTATTAAAATCTCCTTTGAGCGTAAGACTGTCGGGGAGGTTAAGGGCTTGTCCCAATTGAGGCAAACAGACCAAAATGCCGCCTAATAAATCACAGGCTTTACTCAGCAGCTCGGTTGGGGGACGTTCCCAGTTAAACAACGTCCAATCTACCTCCTGAATACTTTCCAGGCTGTGACGGATGACTTCCTGGTTTTCATAGTAAATCACCGTAGAAGAGGAGGTTCCGATGAACAGTTCAGGAAAACCATCACGGTTGAGATCATAAAATCGTGGAATCGCAAATCCGCCTGAATCCAGGAATAAAAACCGGTTTGATTCCAATTCCCACTTCGGCTCAAAATAAGTTCCCCGGTTTACATAAAAATTCATTTTCCCATCTGATTTTCCAACAACCAGATCCAGTTTGTTATCATGATTCCAATCAACCCACTCTGGTGCCGCGTCGATGTCAGGTCGGATGTCATCAATCACCACGGGAGGTCCAGGGCAATTCGGTTCGGTGGTTATGGAATCTATTTTCCCCTGACAAAAATAAGCTTTATTCATCCTTCCAGCATTAGTATACAGTAAAACTTTCCCCTCACCTGTCCCCACAAGCATATCTAACGCTCTATCGGCATTAACATCCGCAAAGCGGACCACCGTATTGGTACCAGGTCGGAGTCCCATGTATAAGGGGGAGGCTAATTCAAAGGACGGATAAAGTTTATGCCCTTGGTTTTCGTAGAAAAAGAGGCTTCCATCTTTTGAACCAATGAACAAATCCAAATCCCCATCATCATCAATATCTACAAACACAGGAGCCGCGTTTCCACCCACATGAATACTCGTTTCTATTCGTTTGGTGTGCTGATTATCGTCCACGTCCTGGCGCCATATTTTATAGTCTTCCTCTTGTAATTCAAATTGGGGCTGTTCAGGCGTCCCCTTATTGACAAAAAAGGCGACAGTACCATTTTCCTTACCCACAAACAATTCATCCACTCCATCTCCATCAATATCCGCGAAAGCCAACTGACTCCGGTTGAAAGAACGGGTATACAGCAGTCTTCGTTCTCCATTGAGTTTGCCATAGTATTGGCGATTCCAGGTGTAGATAATGTCAGGCTCCGCACCAAAAGCCGGGGACTCGATCCCCACGATGAATCCTCCCAAAAGAACAGAGACGCAGCCTGAGGTGACAAAAAACAAACCAAAGAGATCTTGAAATAATGCGAATGCCTGTTTAATCATTACCTGTTTCCTCGTTTGAACTCACATCATCCCCCTAGCCCTGAACCGTAGAATTTTGCCTGGAGTTCATGGGGTTCCTCCCATTTTTTTGCCTAATGTTTATAGTCCCGGAGGGACCTTATGAAAATCGCCCGGCGATTTATCGCTGGGAAAAAAAGCACCTATTTCTTTAGGTTCGTAGGGACGGCTGAAAATAACCAAGGCCGCCTTCAATTGAGGCCTCCCTACGGGACTTGACGGAATAGGGATCAGTATGGAAAACGATATGCAAATTGTGTGTGACTTGAAGAAGTCTTTGGAAAGGAACGTATAAAAATTTAAAAAGGAGAGGGCATCCCAAAATCTTCCAAGATGATTTTATAGTTGCTGATTAAATTCATTTTATCATTTTCAGGTGTATACTCGGCTTTTCTCAAGGACTTCGACCCGCTCAAAATAATACTTTTGATCACAGCGTCTGAGGCTTTCAGTTGCATCTTCAAGGAATAGGCATAGAGACACATTTTAGCATGTTCAATCAGAATTTTTTTCTGCATTTGCTTCATATTGCTGAGATTGGGCAATAACTTGAGACTGGTCGCATAAGCCGTCAGACAATTTTTTAATAAACCTCGCATGACTTTTTCGATATTCGCTTTCGAAAACTCCTCCTGAATCATATTACTTTCGATGGCGTTTAGCGATTCTGTTTTACCTGAGGCAAATTCTTCGTGGATGGTCTGGATTTTTAATTGATTGCTCCAAAGACAGGCCTCCACATAATGAGACAGTGGACTCGCAGGGTTCAAAGGCCGCATATACTGTTCGATGATACGAATCAACTCAGGGTGAAGAAATTCAACTTCCATGAGCGTCATCACAATTCCGGCCAGGTTCCTTTCCAAAGAACGGCGTTTATCCTCCATACTTGTCCCTTTCGGAATATTCAAGGTTCCATCCAGGACTTTGGTGATGGTTGACAAGTTGAGCGAGATGACAAAATCCGCAGTTTGAATTTTATCAATGGACCTTTCCATTAATTTTTTCAGTAACTGTTCGTTTCGGAGCAAACATTGGAAATGAGGGTCTTGCTCATAACTGCTTCCTCCTGTAGCCCTCATGATTTTTTGTTTTTCATGGTGAAACAGGATCAAGAGTTTGGCTTTATATCTCCGGTTTCCCGAAGCCAGTAATTTCATGTTGCCTACATCAAATTCACCAAAGCCCATAGGAACCGAAATTTGCATTAAGACTTGGCGCATTTGCTCGACAGGCAGAGACTTCACCGAGTTATGAACCTTAGTCGCAAGTGTGACACGTTGACGGTGTTGAAGCGGATTTTTTCCTAATTGTTCCACAATTTCCGTATTACTTTGGCTAGGCTCAAAATCCACAATATCGAGTCCGCTTCGACGAGCAAAAGACTTGGCCTGTTCTTGTTTCTCTGCTTTGGAAAAGAGTAAGGCGCTAAACGCTTTAGTCGCTGAATTGAGGATGCTTCCAGAGTGATTTTTGATTTCATCCACTCGTTGTCGAAATTCGTTATAGTACAGACCTCCAACATCAGGGAGACATCTGACATTATAAATATCAAACTTGGTATTCAAATAGTTTAATGGCTTTTTTCTGGCAGCATTCCCCTGTTTGATACTGCTTTTCGCGGTGACCATAGCACTAAAAAGGAAAAAGGATAGTAAAACGAAACAAAGCGTTGTCGTTCTGATGTCTGAACGTCTATAGTGATGCTTGACATCTGAACTTGATAGAATCAAGGTTATAAATGGTCAGGGACGTCAATCACAATTTCCAGACACTGTTCCGCTTGCCGCAAGTTTGCTTCAACTTCCTGAGGCGTCTCTCCTTCCGCAAAAATGAAGCCTAAATAACGGGCATCCTTGGGTAACGGTTCCACTGGCGTCTCAGGCGCAATGGTGATTAAAACATCCTTAATCCCCGGTTTTTGTTTGGCTGCCTCAAGCCCCCTGACTTCTTTCAACACACCGGCTTGAGATACGCTCAGCATCATCACACCACAAGCACGATCCTGTCGTTCCGCAGCGTGAAGATTTCTTCCTAAAACATGACGTAGAATTAACTCCTCAAGCGACATGCCTCCTGTGAATTGAAGGACTCTGGAACAAAGTCCTCCAATGGAACGTGCCGCGATTTCAAGCAGCCAGAGGCCTTGTTCATTAACGCGCATCTCCGCATGAATGGGACCCTCATACAAACCGATAATTTCAGAAACCTGTTGGATGAGCTCATCCACCTGACGTTGCACAACCGCCGAGAGTTGGGAGGGGGTGGTATATATGGTTTCAGGAAAAAAAGGACCTTCCGGCGTATCCGGTTTATCAAAAAGTGCCAACCGCTTGAGTTTGCCTTTAATGAGCAGGCCTTCGAGCGCAATTTCAGCACCCGGGATATAGGATTCCACCAAAAGTTGCCGGGCTTTTTGCTGACCTCGCTTTGCGATAGCCGGATCGTTGAGCAGGGATTCAATGATTTGAAATGCGGAAAGAAAATCGGTGGGGTTATTTGCACGAATCACCCCCTGACTTGCGGACAGAAAAAGTGGCTTTAGAACACAAGGGTAGGAAACGGTCTGTGCCATTTCAGCAACCTGATCCTGAAGAGAAAATAACCAATATTGAGGCGCAAGAAGCGGATGTTTCGATAATTTTTCACGCATCAAAACCTTATTTCTTGTGAGCATGACCGCCTCAATTGGATTATGAACCAATCCCAACGCTAAACTGGCCTCCGCCGCCAAGATCACCGATTCATCATCAACGCCCAGGACCGCTTTCAACGGATAAGATTCCGCAAATTCCAGGATTGCCTTTACCGCTTGCCCTGAATCTCTGAAATCAATTTTTAAAGTGGTTCCCGGTGCAAGATCAGCCAGTGATCTTTTCGTTTCAGACGCAACGGCAACCTCCACCCCAAGTTTGGAACCCGCACTCAAGAAAGCGGTGGTTCGGTAACTTGTATTGGGAATCAATAAAAGAATTCTGGGTTTTTGTTCTCCCATAATGTCCATCCAGGAAAGCTTGGGGTTATTTTTACGCTTCAGTCCACGAAACACACGAAAATAAATTTAGCGTTTTTTGCGTATTGAGTGGACTCACCTTTTTAATTCACAATCAAAGAGGACTGTCTACAGCCTCGTTTTGAGAAGAGCCACCTGCTCTTCGGTGGGTTCTGCTCAACAATACCAAGGTTCATTGAGATAAGGAACCGTTGCTCGTTGAGGAATATTCGGCAAAGGTGGAAACGGGTTCTCGGCTTCCGCGTATTCCGAAGCGATGTTCCAAACTTGACTGAAAATCGTGGTCCGTGAGTGTTTGGACGCGCTATTTTTTGCGATCAGCGCGACTAAACGAAGCTGGAGTTCCTCCATCCGGGGATCCCTGTTTTTCCAAGGATAAACCCATTGTTTTTCATCAAAAACTTCAAAAAAATGTTGTAACTCCTGGCACTCCAACAGTCGGGATTGATGGGGAACCAGCAAGCGAATGGCCAGTTGTATCGGAGAAACGTGTTCCACTAAATCCAAAGCCACCAGGGACGTTAAAAAATGACGATAGTTTGCCAAAGTAGTCCACGGTGTGAAGGCAATGAAGGTTGGATTTAAAGTAATTGAGAGCTCCCGAAGAATCTGAACTACGGTTCGAATGTCCTCAACCGTATGGCCTTTTTGTAACAGTTCAAGGGTTTCATTTTCAAAGGACTCTACTGCGCTGGTAATGAGCAAACATCCGGTTTCCTTCAGCACAGACAACGAGGCTTGGTGTTTTAAAAGATGCTCTATTTTAAGGGTCACATCATACGTTAACGTTGGAAATTCCGCATGTAAGGCCTGTACGATGGGCAGCGCATGGCCTATGCCGTTGAAGAAATCAGGATCTCCAAAGGTGAGGTGTTCCGCACCGCTGGCGACTTGTTGCCGGATGTCCGCTAAAACTACGTCTTGAGGAATCACAAAAAAACGTTTTTGATAAACGGGAACAATGGGACAATGCCGGCATTGGTGTTTACAGCCACGGCTGGCTTCAACATAAGCTGTTTTTTTACGAGAACCCGGTAAGATGAGCTGGGCGTATCGAGACAGGTCAGGCAGATCATGACGGTCAGGGATTTGAAAGTTGATACGCTCTAAATACGTATGGGATTCAAACGGAATCTTGGAAGAGAGTGTCTTGTTTTCCTGATACTTGAGGCAGTATCGTAATAACGGCTCTTCAAATTCGCCGCCCAAAACCAGATGAACCCCCATTTCTTTCAAACAGGAGGCATTGATCGAAGCATATAATCCATAAAAACAGAGGACTGCCTTGGGATTGAGGGGCTTGGTCGTAAGTTCGGCCACCCTGTCTAAAAATTAGTAGAAATTGCAACTCAATCAGGAGTAGTGTATTAACAATTTTTCAAAAATCATGTTAACCCTCTCACCCGAATGAACCATGCAATCAGACTCTAATCCTTTAGAAGAATCAACATCAAAACGATTTTGGTCACGCTCAGAAATCGTAGCCAACGTGATCGATTTTGAACAACGCACCAGAGAATTGAGCCAACGTCAATGGTGCCAAGAAAATGATGTTCCACGCTCTACCTTGCAGAATTGGCTTGCTCGCAAAGATAACATTGAGAGTGATATTGACGTCATTCACTTTTTTGAAAGTCCTTCTGGTTTATGTTTTCTCCATCGTTTGATGACTGCATTGCATTTTGTTTTCACAAAAGTAGGAGTTGCGAGTACTCATAATGTGAGTGAATTTCTGCATTTAAGCGGCTTGTCTGCTTTTGTGGCCGCTTCGGAAACGACTCAAAAAAAGATTTCTGGCCAGATGGAGACAAAATTGGCTGAGTTTGCACAAGAGGAAATCGAACAACTGGGCTCAGAAATGCCCGATAAACGAATTACAATGTGTGAAGATGAAACTTACCATCCCGAAATTTGTATGGTTGCGATAGAAC
>JBBCAX010000181.1:0-4150 GCA_051382335.1 Deltaproteobacteria bacterium TL4 | reverse complement strand
ACAACCTCTTGACGGGAGAACCACCGCCATATTCAATCCAATTCTTCTGTTTTTTCAATTTTTACATACCACTCATCTTTCGGTAGAATTTAATTTCATGCACGGGTATTGTCCTTTAGCTTAAAGAGTCCTTCCCACCAATTCTTTGTCTCATAGTCAAAGGACATCTTGCCATATATCCCATGACCATCATGTTCATCAAAATCATATAAAACGTTTAATGGCGCATCACCCATCAGCATTTTGAAAGCGTCATTCCAGTTTTTGGTTTCATCTGTAGAACTCAACTGACCAAAGGTAGTAATATTGGCGATTTTTTTAGCGTCGTAAATAAACTCACTAAACACCTCAGAGCCTTCTTCAAGCCAACCGTCAATTTCAGGTTTAAAAACCTGATATCCTACCAAAAGAGTACTCAATGGCCCTCCAGCAAGTGCCGCACCGACGGATGCCCCAAAACCAGTGAAGAAGGTGGATGCCGCTAATTTAGCGGTTGCCTCTGCTGTTCCTAGAATGTTCCCATTGGTAGCTTCATCCCATACTTTCAACAAATCTCCGGTTAATCCACCACGTTCAATAATCTGCCTTTTGAAAAAGTCTCCAATCTCTTGCCCTTCAATCGGTTCTCCTTTCGCAAGCTTGTAAAACAAGTCTAAATCTTTTTTACGATTGCTGATGAAACGCAAATTATCAGCGAGACTATTTCCACTATGATCAAAAACTTCGAGGGTATCCGCTAATTGATCGCCAGACTCAGCAATTTGGCTTAAAGTACTGGCAACATCTGGGCTCGTTATCTTGGTTAATATCCCTTCCCATGATTGATACTGGGCTTTAACGGTATTAAAATATTTTAGGTCAGTGAATTGCTCAATCGTTTCTAACCAGTCTTGAGGCCCGTTTGGTTCGGAGATCAATGTTGCCGCAATATGACGGTAATCTGAGTCCAGTTGTGAGGGGGATGGCAGTAAATTGTTAAGTTGAGAGACCATTGGTTCAAAAATGGAACGCTGTGTTGCTGGAAAAGTATTGAGGAGTTCATTCCAGTTCTTACCATTTTTAATGATATTTCCGATGTCAGTTTGGAAGGTTTCCATATCAGGAAACTTAAGCTGATTCTTTAAATAAGATCCCGATAAAACTTGCTCGACGGGTTTGAGAATCGCTTGGATTTCGGTGTGATTGGTTGAGGGGATTTGGTTATACAGATCTTGCCAGGTGATCTCTCCTAAAATTACCTTTGAAAATTCACCATTGAGTTTTTCAATGGCATTCTCAATCTCTTGGGCTTTTACTGGATCAGTGATTTGAAGTTGGATTTCAGCTTCAATAGTGGATTGAATTTTTGCGACAGCGAGGGCTTTGACTTCTTCGATAATGGGGTCAATCAATGTTTTTTGTCCTGGAAACTCTGCGATTAAATCGTTCCAAGTATATGCTGGATCATTGAGAGTTTTGTTGATTTTATCAGGGAGTTCCTTCAAGGTTGAAAAGCTGGTTAAAAAACTTTTCCAGTCGTCAACCTGATTCAGCATTGTTTGCATGCCTAAGGCGTAAGTGGTCAATGTTCCAAAATCTTCTTCAGCTTTCGCAAAGAGTTTAGAATAATTTTTGTAGTTGAGAACAACATCTTGAACAATCTGAATGTTCTGACCACCTACTTGAGTTATTACTGTTTGTAAGAATTTTTTTTGAAGAATAGTTGCTATTTTTCCCTGTTTATCGCGAAGTTCTTTTAAAGCCTCGTCATCAGTCGGATCATTTGGTTGGATTACTTCCAATGCATCAGAGAAAATCTTTGTCACTTTTAGATTCTTTTCTATAGCTTCCTGGGATGATTTTCCTGTCACATCGAAGAACGTACTTTTCAACTCTTTGACCAACTGATCTTTGGCTCCTGATGTTTGAATTTGTTGGGCAATATCATTCCCCAATTTTTCCACCATTTGAGCTTTAGTTGTTGCTTCTGGCATGATTACCTCTTAATGCTATTCCTACATTTTTTGTTAAATGAATGGAGTTAGAATCATTTAAATTTCATTTGATTGCATAAAATTGATTTCCAGTAGAATAATATATTATTCCATCCAACAGCACTGGAATGACAAGTCCAACTCTAGGTTGAAATTCTTTTATTATTTTGCCTTCTTTACTTTCCAATATATAAAGTGATTTACGACTTGAAACGTAAATCCTATTGTTTATCAAAAATGGTCCGGTTAAATAATTTCCAATTTTTACAAACCATTTTTGTTTGCCAGACAACGCATCAATGGAGTAAAGTTGTTTTTGTCCTAAATAAATAGTTTGGTTGTCAATCACAGGTGTATCGGGCAAACTAGCTTTATCTTTGAACCTCCATATTAGTTTTCCAGAATCCGCCTGTAAGGAGTAAAAATATTGATCGCTACCCTTAAAATAAACGGCACCATTAGAAACAGCAGGGGTTGCATCAGCATATCCTCCTGTTTTAAATTTCCATTTTAAATTCCCAGTTTGACTATCCACCGCATAAAGATGTTCATCATTGCTGCCAAAAAAAATGGTTCCCTGATCATAGGCTGGGGTTCTCCAGATTCCTGCTCCTGTCTTGAATTCCCAGAGTTCTTTTCCAGTTTGGCTATCAAGCGCATACATGTAACTATCGTGACTACCAATGTAGACCACACCATCCTGAACCATAGGAGCAGCAGTAATAGTCCATGGAAATCCCACGCCTCCGGTGTCTCGGATTCTGGAGGTGAATCTCCAAATCTCATTCCCAGTTTTTGCGTCGAGAGCTCGGAGTCTTCCATCATCGCTTCCAAAATAAAGTATTCCCTTGACCACAGCAGGAGTGCTTTCAATAGCTAACCCTGTTTGATACGTCCAAATCACCTCTCCATTTTTTGCGTTGAGCGCATACAGCGTACTAATTTCTCCTGGCTCACCTGTTCCAAAATAAACTATTCCTTCTGAATAAGCGGGAGAACTCAAAATACGAAGCTTGGTTTCAAAGCTCCATAACACTTGTTCCAGTTTTGGTTCAGGTCCAGTAAAAACCCCAGTTCGTTGGTTATTTCCCCGGTAGGTATAAACCTTTTGATCCACCTTCGAATCAGCGAAAAGTTGGGAAGAAGAAAGACAAAACCCTATGAAAAGGGTTACAAAAAAGATTGAACAATTCCGTTTCGAGAACATGGCTTTTCCTTAAAGAAGAGGTTGTGATCGTATCAAATAATATAACTTAAAGGGGAAGTAAAAAGGCGTGAGATCTATACTCTTTCAAAATATCTCCCCAGAGTTTGAAAGGTTCTATAGATTCCTTACAAAATTATTTTGAGAAAAGGAAGACCAAGAATGTAAAAAAGAGTAAAAATAAAGAAGCGTTTGATGAAGTTGCAATATTGTCTTTTGGGTTAGCATAGCGTCTATAACTATCATCAATGCTTGTTGATCTTCATTTTCCATTTCTCTGTTTTTGACTTTGACATTAATTGACTCCTTTTAGATTTGATTAACAGTGGTGAAAATCAGAGCATCCGTACTTGTATATTTTTCACACATGAATCCCAGCGGAGATATTGACAATAGAAATCGAAAAAATATCTTAGATGTGTTGACTTGGTTTAGATTAATCGGGTATATCCAATGGAGGGGGCTGTTATCAAACTTTTCTAAAAAATCCTCTATAAAGAAACTGAACAGGTATGCCGCATCGTTTATGATGGGTTATGTGATGGTTTCAGAATACTGACTACGAAACAGGATAAAGAGAAACATGAGTAATCCATTTTTCGAAAAACCGATTCTTAACTCACCTTACGAATACCCTGGAAGACACTGGGAACTTGACAAACAAGGGCAACCGACGCAACGGATTATTGAAGATCGTCGCAGTGCAGAGTTCATCACTCCCATTCCCAAGCCCAGAAGACAGAGAGGAAACGTTCAGCAACAGGAATTGGTTTTGGATACGGGGAACGGACTTTCGACAGAAGACCAGCAGTATGATCCAACATCCATGATCAATAGAGTTCGCAAGGGCGCATTCCCATTTTCCGGGTCATGCGTTTTCGATCCGAGGATCCTTTACTGATGACATAGTTTCCAAATGTTGATATCTTCCCTCCAGGAATTAATTGGATTTAATAGTTTTACGGAGGAATGA
>JBBCAX010000180.1:0-26262 GCA_051382335.1 Deltaproteobacteria bacterium TL4 | reverse complement strand
CTGTCCAGACTCTTCCATTTTGCTCAACAACGATTTGTTTGAGCTCTTCTTCTTGGACTTTACTTAATTTGGTCGGACGTCCACCGCGTTCTTCATCATAAAGAGAATCGACTCCAAAGGTCGAAAATTTTTTGATCCAACGGTTGATACTCCTCTCACTCATGCTGAAGGCTGTCGCGATTACGTCCGCAGTTAACCCTTTGTAGAAAGAAAGCACCGCTTTGGCCCTTTCAATGGCTTTGTGAATTTGCTGAGAAAATTTTTGATTTTTTAACTTCCGAGTAAAAATCCCCGGGGCAAGCCCTTCTCGCTTAGGCTCGAACCCTTCGGGCGGGGCATTCAAAGGAATGTCTATTTTTTAAAAACGCCGCAAGCGGCGGGGTATTAGACTCAAAGCTGCGTAATAAAGGCTTGTAGTGTTTTGATAGCCGTTTTAGAATCCATGAGCTCTCCTTAGTTTTGGGTTACAATTATTGGTGAAATAATTCATTGTAACAAAAAATCAACTCTGAGGAGAGTCTTTTTTAAAATTTTCAAAAATTATTGCTATCTAACTAATATTAAAGTACTTCTTCAGGAAAGACCATATCCACAGCAAAACTCAGGCCAAAGGACAAAACTTTTCTTGACAGCTATCTGACATTGAGTAGTTGAAAAAAAGAAAAAAAGGAATAAAGATAGGAGCAACATTCAATCGGCTTTATTCTCATCCTCATTAACGGTATTTTGTATATGTTATCGCCCAACTCCCCAAAAATGCTGTATACAGCTCCCATTTTTAGCGGAGCAACCCCGAGACCCCAGAAACGCTCAAACAATCAACTCGTTGAGTTGGGTCACTTCTCAATGGATCAACGTTGGGTCATTGTTTTTTCTCAACACGCTTACTCCAGAGCGGAACACACCGTTGATCGAGCTCAGGAAAAGAGAACCGAAGCTATTTTGAAACAGTTGTTTCATTTACAGGCCAACCGTTTTGAGACTCAGCAGGCGGCTCAAGAGGCTCTGGAACACTTAACCCAAAAGTGGCCCTACCACAAAATCCAGGACATCACTTTCACTTCGTATAAAAAATACAAAGGAGCAGGAAAACCCTCTGCCAATTCTCCTTATACGCTCCAATGGCAAATTAATGCCACTGTGATCTCTTGTGGGGAAAAAGTAGAGCAGCTTAAAAAAGACAAGGCCTGTTTCATCGTGGCTACCAATATATCTGCCAACGAATTAACACCACAAGAGGTGTTGAACGCCTACAAACAACAAGCGTGTGTAGAAAGCGGATTTCGTTTTTTAAAAGACCCGCTCTTTTTTGTCTCTTCTCTCTTCCTCAAAAAACCTTCTCGTATTGAAGGTCTCTTGATGGTAATGACCCTCTCGCTTCTCGTTTATTCAGTCGCTCAGCGCCGCCTAAGACAGATCTTAAAACGCATTAAGGAAACCTTGCCTAACCAAATTGATGTTCCCACACAGACTCCAACTTTACGTTGGGTCTTTCAGATCATGGAGGGAATCCACTGCGTCAATATCAATCTTCAGGGAAATCAAAGTCGTTTCATCGAAGGACTCAACGACATTCGTCTTAAAATTATCGCCTTATTTGGAGAAAGTGTTGCCAAATTTTATCAATTGGATGACTTGAATCAGCCTCTTCTCGAAAAATATGGCTAATTCATTTTTCTTGTAAACACACTGCTCAATGTCAGCGAACCGTTATAAAAATACTTAAAAATCTGCGTTTATCTGCTGCTGAGTAGCATGAGGTGCCTCAAGAACTGAAAACAAATAACCACTAACTCTTGGGTGTGGAAGAAAATTCTCGAATTAGGAAAGAAAATAGGTTTGAGAATTGCAAAATATTAAGACATATTGCTCTCAACCCTTTAAAAAAGGGGAAAGATCGCTAAATTGGCAATTCAAAATCAGCGATTGAAATGGCAGGATGAAGTCATGCTTACTTGGAAAAGAATCTAAAAGGGATTAGTCCATAGAACGATTACCCGGAGTTTAGGGGCAACATCATCTCATGCGAAAAAGGGCAGACTTCTGCTTGGTCTTTGATCACGGAGAAATTTGGCTACCGATTTAGGAGACAAAGCGGATGATAGCGTCCAACAAATGGGAAACTAGAGCTGTTCCTCGCAATAATTGTGTTTTGGCTCCAAGAGAGTATCATGAAGGTCATATGTTATGACCGACTCTCGTAAAACAGAGTTTACGAAAGGCTTGAGCAGAACCGGGAAAACCCGTATGTTCAATTCTTAGGGGTTGGGGGTTGTCAACAACCTCTGGCTACCCGACCGATGTGTAAATATATAATTTGTTACAAAAGGAGATTAGAATGAAGATCTATGTGGGAAATTTGTCGTATGATGTTACCGAAAATGACTTACGGTCGGCTTTAGAGCAATTTGGACAGGTTGAATCTGCCACCATAATCAAAGACAAGTATAGCGGTCAATCAAAAGGATTTGGATTTGTGGAGATGCCCACTAAAACGGAAGGGCAGTCCGCAATCGATGGTCTCAATGGCAAAGAACTAAAAGGAAGAGCGATTAACGTGACTGAGGCTCGCCCTCGTGAGGAAAATCGTGATAGTAAGGGCGGTAAGGGCGGATATGCCGGGAACAAAGGCGGATACGGCGGGAACAAAGGCGGATACGGCGATAAAGGCGGATACGGCGATAAAGGCGGATACGGCGATAAAGGTGGATACGGAGACAGTCGAGGCGGATATGGTGGTGGTCGCGGCGGAGAAGGCGGTGGTCGCGGTGGTCGCGGCGGAGAAGGCGGTGGCCGCGGTGGACAAGGCGGTGGCCGGGCTGGACAAGTTGGTGGTAAAGGTGGACGCTAGTTTCTAAGCTTCAGCCTTCAACGACACAATCGTTGTCGAGAAGCAGGTATCCGCTCTTTGAAAACCTGTGCTATTAGTGTGGTTCCCGGCTTACTATCTGATTGCTAAAGGCGAATTGAGCGACAGCGATCAGCAACGATGCTTGCACAAAATTTTGCCCTGGAGGGATAGGAATGTTTTTATTCCCTTCCTCCTTAAGGGGCATTCCTTGGTTGAAGAAGTAATCAAAAAGTAAATTGGGGTCATCAAAAAATGAAATCCAAAAAGAGAATTAGGAACTTTTACCGATGTGGCTTGGCAATAGCGTTGTGGATGATGCTGACGGGGCAGACGATTCGTGATACTAAAGTTATGCCTATGGCGAGAAACGAGATATTAAAGGCTTTGAAGGTTGGCAATCTCTCACTTGATGATCCCGGCCTTTGGGTTTTTGCGGGTGGGATTTTAGGTGTTTTATTGATTCTACCTCTATTTATTTTTTTAATAAAAAAATACAAATATTGGAAATTCAAAAAACATGTCAGCGCCAATCGAAAAAGTATGGTAAAAGAAATAAAAAAGAAAAGAGCCCGTAAAACCCGCCCCAAAAAAACTGTGAAACGAAAAGTAAGTGAATCAGACAAGCCTTGAGTCCTTCAATCGGCGAAGCCTCAATTCCCCGTCGTGCCTTTTGGGCGTTCTGTCCCGGAATTTACGCTGCTGTTTGCGCTCATTGGTTAAAATCAATTTAGAGTGGAAAACGAATTATCTTGTCTAAGATCCCCGTTAACAAAACAAAATCCATTAGGCACCATTTTTTGCCGAGAGATCCGCGGAACACACGGCGCTTCTCGATTGTAAAAGTGTGTCAGTGATGGTTTAAAACCTTGTATCTGTATTTAATCTATGTCATGTAACTGATGCGTGTCGAAGTGTTGGTTTTGTGTATTTCGCACAATGTATTGCTGGCAATTGAAATGAAAAAAACGATTCTTTTCAAATGAGGATCATTAAATAAAGTGTCAGTTTTTTTATTGACCTATTTTTGGTTGAGAAGACATGGATAGAGAGATTTTTTCAAAGATGAACCAAGACCAACAACGTTGGTATGCAAAAGCAATGATTGCTACCATTATGGCGGATGGGCGCATTGATGAAGCCGAGGAAGAATATCTAAACACCATTTATGACCAATTCAACCAATCTTCAGAAGAATTACACCAACTCCAAAAGCTCACAAAATCCGATAAGCCTATAGAATTGGAATCATCCGTTTTCTTTCCTCAAAATTTAGCTCGTGAGGTTTTACAAACCTGTATTGCGATTGCTATTTCTGATGCGGAATTTCATTCGAATGAACGTCGTATTATTGAGGAAATCGGTTCAAGGTTACGCCTTTCTAAAAGTGAGGTGGAGTCTGTCATTCAATGGGGCTTTCAGCAATTAGCCTACATTTTTACCTTTGCCTGTTAGCACCTGTTTAACTCATCGTACGTCTAACGTAAAACTCGCGAAGTTCAGATTAAAATAACCAGCCTAATCCCATCCAGATTTCAGTCAGATGGGCTTCAAGTTTACTCGTCTCCAGAGTGCTGGAACCCAAGAGCGTGTTTCCTGATGAAGACGTTTGACTGAACCCGGTGTAGATCAGTGTCGTACTGCGGACGCCTAGAACGATCTCCCAAACAGAAAATTGATATCCGGCTCCCAGGCAAAAAGTGCTTCCCTCAACCGTGCTGCTACTTGAATCCTCAAAACCATAGTTGTGATCATTGTGGGAGGTTGCTGTACTTGAAAGTGGAATTCCGAATGCTAGAGACAGTGATAATTTTTCCAGGAAAATAAGCGTATAGGAAAAATCAAACAAGTTTACTTCCAGTGACGCATAATCATAGACTGATCCGTTTCCGCCCTGATCAATCAAAATATTTGATTCCGCTTGTATCTGTGATAACCCTATCCCAATCCCCCAAGGGTGAATATAAGCGACGCCCAAAGAGGAGCCTGAGGATTTCAAGCGATCTCCGGTGCCTTCCAGTTTTTTCTCATATTTGGGTTTATTTTCGGCCTTCACATTGGAGTCCTCCGCCAGCGTAAGTTGGGTTATCCGCTTAAAAGTTCCCATGTTCGCGATCGGAACATAGAATCGGAGATGGTGTTTTCCCCTCTCCGCTTTTGAAGAAACTTGGGGTGCTGATTCTTGTTCGACTGAAGGAAGAGGGGGCACTGATTTGGGTTTGACGCGTATCAGCTTATCGACTAACTGATCAATTCTTGAATTCAAGGTGGGAATATCACACTTTTGGCAATAATCACTCTCTACCTTTTTTTTATCCAGATCGACTAAGGTTAAACTCAATTGGGTATCCTGATTGTGTTTGAGAACTTGTAAAACAAACAAGTTTTCAACCTGGAGCAGGTCTTGTATTTTGCGGATACATTGTTCCTCGGTACACTCTTCCGCTTCAAGTTCCTCAAACGCCATTTCTTGGGCGGCTTTGAATTGATCTTGAGAGATGAGATTATGAGTTTGAGATAATTTGGTAAGTAAACTGTTGAAAATGATCTGTTTTTCAACTTCTGAAATCTCACCTAATGAAGTCACAGGCGCAATGGCTGCAATAGGTTTTTCATCCTCGTCCTCGTTTTCTTCATCCTCTTCATCACTGTCAGATTGGGAAAGTACAGCGGGCGGACTGGTCGTGGCCGGCGTAGCTAAGGGCGGCTTTTCATTCGCAAACAGAACTAGAGGTAAAAAACACAAAATAACAAGGATAGTTACCGCAACGTGATTCATTAGGCTCTTTGTTCAAGGGCTTTGAGTGTTAAAAGTAAGGACGAAAAGATAACTTAAGGCTAGCTTCAATGAAGAAGCCCGCTGAACGACGGGCTTCTCCACTAAGAAAATTAGATCTTACCTTGAAGGATGAAAGCGATGACCAACGCATAAATGACAAGAGATTCGATCAAAGCCAGACCAACAATCATTGGCGTGAAGATCTTATCTGAAGCATTAGGATTGCGCGCAATGCCTTCCAATGCCGCTCGAACGGCCATTCCTTGGGCAATAGCCCCACCGAAAGCCGCTATGGAAATCGCCAGGCCGGCCGCAATCGCCAGCACGGATTGACTTAAAGGATCATTAATTTCAGCAGCATACAATGGAACCGCCGCAACCATGAAAAACATAAAAGTGAGTAGTTTTTTCATAATAGACTCGTTTTTACAAAAAGGTTATAGTTTTCAAGCTTAATGAGCTTCGCTCATTGCGCCTTCGAAATAAATGGAAGAAAGAACAACAAACACAAATGACTGCAGTACAGACACAAGAATCCCCAATCCCATAAAAGGAATGGGCAATCCCACCGCCAGAATGGAAGTAAACACGAAGACCACTTTGTGATCCCCTGTCATGTTTCCAAACAGACGAATGGCCAGGGATAACGGCCGTACGCAATGGCTAATCAATTCAATCGGAACCATCAAAGGGGCCAGCCAAGGCATCGGTCCTATGAATTGTTTGACGTAATGAGATCCATGACACTTGAAGCCGAGGATATGAGTCATTACAAAAATGATTAAACCAAACGCAAGCGTGATATTGAATTGATCGGTAGGAGGAACGAATCCTGGAACCAGCCCAATCAGGTTCAACGAGAGTATAAAGAGTGCGTATGTTCCCAGCAAGGGCAACAAAGGACGTGGGCCTACGCCGTGTCGGATGATGCCGCTTAAAAAATTGAGGATTCCCCCCACCAGTACTTCAATGAAATGACTGAAGGAGGCTTTGCCCGTAGGCTCCACCATTTCTTTTCCACGAAACGGCCTTCCTCCGATAAAAGCAAAGACGATCAATCCAATCGCGACAAAGAACATATCCAATATCGGCACAGGATCAATTCCCGCATGAGCCAGCGGCTCTTCCAACCAGCCAAAAATGAAATGAGACCAGGTGAAACCAGCTTCTGACGCAAACGCAGGGGCACTCAAACTCAGGAAAAACACCAAGAGACTAATTTTTTTAAACATATCGCCTCAATCGCTATGAAATTTCCCAATCAAGGGAATAATACGCTTTTGATGGAGTATAGAAATACTGCCACAACAATGTTGGATAATCCGAGCAACAACCCAAGGGCTGACATTCGGAAATAGACGATTGCTGAGAAAAGAATCACAACAGAAAGTCCAAACTTAAAAAAGTAAATAAAGAGCATTCGCCGCTTTATATTTGAGGCCACATGAAAGAGTTTAGCCGCAATACGTCGTGTCCAATAAAAATTAAACCCAACAACACCCGTACCTAACAGGGTTGAGGGCAGAATGTCAAGACGTAAGAACGCTGTAAAAACAAGGAGGCCCACGCTCGATAAAACCAGAAGGTTCCACAACGTATCCAGATGCTCAATATTTTCAGGGAAAACGTGGGACTCCTCGGAGTCTGATTCCCGTACAGAGGTTGAATTTTTCATAATGAGGTTAATACAACAGTCATGGGGAAGGGGGTGACGAAGAATCTTGGTTCGATTCAGCATTGAGTTTTTTTAATAGCCTGAATATACTCCGGTAACCTGCAACACAGCCAAAAAACGTAAAGAGCAGAAATAACCAGGGTGAAGTGTTGAAATGGCGATCCAGAGCACTGCCTGCAACACAGCCCACAATCACTGAAAGACCCAGTTCAAGCCCCATGGAACTGAACATCAATAATTTGGGGTCTAACTTAGGAAAATCCATGCCACCTTTCACTTCATAAAATTAATAATACGATTCGCTTATGAGATACTATTTACAGCAACAACACAAGACAGACTTTAATATTACGTCATACTTGCTTTTGATACCGATTCTTGGACTGGGGATGTTGATTTTACGTCCTTCAATCGTAGCAGCAAACACCGAGTTATTAAACCTAGATCCCGATTATTTTCGTAATGAAGAGGGTGAACACGATCACGATTTATGGGCACAAAATGAGGTTGAAAATTCAGGGCAAAAACTTACCCAGAAGAAAAATAAAAAATCAAAAAAGAAGAAACTCAAATGGAGTGGCGATTTTAAATTTGCGCTTCGTTATGCCAAAAACAGGACCAGAGTTTCGGAAGTTAATCTGGGCTTTGAGTTGAGTGATGTCAATCTGAAACTCCAGTATGACTGGCGAAATGGATGGGAATTTCAGATGCGGTATCAAATCAATCCTGAAACTTCAGAACTACAAAGCGCTTACCTCCGGTATTCGCCCCATGCCAAAGAGGCGAAGCTTGATAAAAACAAAGAGGACCTCAACCGCATAACATTGGGCTTACAATCCCGGTTGTTTAAATTGGATTCTGATTTGGAAACAGATAATTTGAATAAAATTGCGCTTTACCACAGTCGCGATTCAGGAATTCAAGGACGGTTGGCTTTATGGAAATCGGTTTATTTGGCCTTCGGACTCATGAATGGTCCGAAACTGGATACCAGGGATATCTCTGCTCGACAAGTGAGTAAACAAGACATCATCATCGCGGACAATGATGACAAGACCCAGGTTTTTTCTCCCATATCTCGACGTGAACTCACTTCAGGTCTAGGGTTTCGTTATCACGGCAAGCACATCGATAAATGCGAGATCCTTCTCTTTCACAGTGCCTCCGCCTTAAGTGATACCGATGTGGATGCCGTCAATGTTCGCTCGGAAATTCCCGGCTTTACGGGAATCGAGACCGGAACCGAACTGGAAAATCTCCGCTCAGGTATCAATTTTGAGATGCGTTCAGGCAATCTGCGTTCTTATAATCAGTATGCTTTAACCACCATTCGTCTTTTTCAACGATCATTGTTTGGAACAGAATGGAGCTATGAGTATGGAGACTGGAAACCCATCGTCGCGTATTCCCAACAACGTTTGAATCTCGATCCTAATCCCGAATTTCCCATTAGTTGGGGAAGAGCTCGATATACGTTAGGATTACATTATCAGTGGGACAAAGCCATTAAATTTGCCGCGGAAATGACCTTAAACGATGAAGAAACAGGGGGTGATTTTATCAACAATGATGAATTCATATTAATGGTAATCGCAACATTTTAGCTCCTGAAAATGGAGACGCTTCGCTCATTGCCCCCCTACAAGATCGGCCTAAATCAAGGTTATTTCCAAGCGTGAGACAAAACACCAGGAAGCTGCTGTTATCAAAAAAATAAACTCGCAAAACTCAGGTTAACACCAATCCCGCCCCTGAACATTTACAGCAGAGCGTCATGATTCCATAGCGAAAACGGAATTATTGAGTCTGTTTATTTTTCCTAATAAGAAACCCCATTTCCGTTTCCGACAAACGGTCTCATTCCAACAATCGGGTGAAGCCTTACATTTCAAACAATGGTCATCATGGTACATGATTTGCTGGGCATACTCCGAGGGTTTTCCACTTCAAGCGGAGTGGATTTGTATAAACAACTAATTTTTCAGCATGATCACGAAAGGTATGGATATGAATCGAAGTCAGGTTATCAAAATTTTTGTAGTTTTCGGTTTGGTTATAGGGATTTGGGGTACCAATGGATTGATGGCTCAGGATCAGGAGATACCTCCAGAAGAAATCAACCAGTGTTTGGAATACCATAATGAGTGCAAAACAATAAGAGCTGAAGATATGCAAGCCTGTGAAAGTCAGTATGAGGTATCAGGTTGCGAAGGCGATACGGAATGCATTCAAAATATAAATTTAGACAAAAAGGCATGTTTGGATGATGCGAATGAAAATTACAATCATTGCGTCAGTGGATGTCAGCAGTAGCGCTGGTATTTTTTTGAGCAGAGAATGAAAAGTGAGGAGGGGATAAACTCGAGAAATAAAGGCTTTCGGTCTTACCGGGCCCTCTCGGGATTCGGATGAAATGTTTCCCTGGAAGGATTCTTGATTTGGACATTTTCAGGTTTCCCTGAGACTCGGTTTAATGGGGTGAAAATGCGAACAATTATATGTGAAAATTCCTTATGCGGCGAAGAGATTTTATTAAGGTAATGGTATCAGGAACAATGGGAACGATCCTCATACCGAGTGTTCTCAACAGTTGCGGCAATAAACCATTGACGGCGTTAAATGCGTGGAATGGTCCCATTCCCATCGAACAAGACATACGCATCATTCTAGTATCCTACGCTATTTTAGCACCTAATCCCCATAATAAACAGCCGTGGATCGTCGAATTTCTATCCCCTGACCGTTTGTACCTGTATGTTGATCAAAACCGTCTTTTACCTGAAACAGATCCACCTTATCGTCAAATTCATATTGGACAGGGAACCTTTTTGGAAAATCTCAGTCTCGCCGCACAAAATTTTGGTTATCATGCAAAAATAAAATATTTTCCACAAGGAATGTACTCCAACACCGAAGTTGAAAACAAACCCGTAGCATTTATAGAGTTAATTAAAGAAGCTTCGATAAAAAAGGATCCGTTATTTGAGGTTATCTTGTTGCGACAATCTAATAAAAGAGTCTATAACGAACAAGAAATCAGCAATTCTCAGCTGAACCTTTTAAAAACAGCGTATGATACGACGAACTATTCTTTGAACATTATGACTGAGATCACTCAACGTAAAAAATTAGCGATACTTTTGGGTAAGGCCATGAGCATTGAAACCGAAAATGAAAAACGGCACGCAGAAACCGTTGCGATGTTTCGTTTTAACAATGAAGAACTTGAAACGTATCGGGATGGCTTTGGTGTGGCAAACGCAGGGATTACAGGCTTAAAAAAATTCATTGCTGAAACTTTTTTTATTGGTTCTCGAGAAGAAGCTTTGAACACAACGTCTTCTTTTGCAAAAGCATCTGTTGACTTAACCAAGAATCAAGCAGATTCGGCAATGGCTTTCGGCTGGATTACGTCCAAAACGAATACACGATTAGACCAAATTATCATTGGAAGAGCTTATGAACGTGTCAATTTATTAGCGACAAAATTGGGAATCGCCTTACATCCAATGAGCCAAATACTCCAGGAATATTCCGATATGGCCCCCCTGCAAGAGGAATTTCTTCAATTCTTGAACGTGCCCCATGGACACACCGTGCAGATGTTGTTTCGTCTAGGCTATGCTGATCCTGTAGCACATTCGCCAAGACGATCAATCACGACGATGATTAAAATTTGAAGTTGAAGAGGTTCCCAAGCTCCAGCTTGGGAATGCTTGAATTGAATTCAACCCAATTTTTTCTCATTTTTCATTCGGTTTTTCAGTTTTCTTTGAATTTAATTCAATGGAATCTTTCAAAACAATTATTTATTCCGAGTTGTCTAAGCTTGCTTTAACCAGAAAAGCAGGCACTATTTTGCAGGGATTCGCTCTTTTTCCTTCTCCGATTTTTCTGAACCGTAAACTCCTAATTCTTTTAATTTTTCCAGCATTTCATTCTTGAAAGAATCCAATTGCTTCATGACTCCTTCCGTAGAACCGGCGAGTTTATTTTTCATCTCATTACTTAAATCCTTAATAGTGTCCTCCGGATTCATGAATTTTTCTGCAGTCTGGTTTTGTTGTTTACTGTATTCCGAATATTCTTTTACCCATTTTTCCTCAGATAGGTTTGTTGCGGCTCTGTTTGCCTGTGACTTGGGGCGTGTCATTGTTGGTGCCGGATTCACACTTGATTTTGTGTCAGCCTTTGCCTTGAGCCTGTCGAGAAGTTCTTTAAATCGGGCCTCAATATCCTTCATATCCAAGAGGTCTTTTTTAAAATCCGCTGGATCCAGATCCGTGGTGAAGTCGATATTTTTGAGCATTCCGGGTTCTAATTTTTCGAGAGTTGACAGGTGACCATCCAATTCTGCCTTTGCCATGGTTCCAGGAGGAATATCCAGGCTTTTGTCAGTATTTAGGGCGTTTAGATAAACCAATCCTTCCAAGGTTCCAATGGTTGTATGACCACTTTCATGTTTTACGATAAATTCAGTTCCCCTCACTCCAATTGTGGCCGTAGTGGTTATGATTTTGAGTTGGTCTATAGGTCTTTTTTTAATTTTCGCGCGGATTTTTCCGTACAGTAGGGATAAATGCCTTGAGGCCGAAAACTGGCCGATTTTTGTACGATCCAATTCAAGTGAGGTTGAAGGCCCCATAAAAATTTTATCTCCATTTTCCATAACAATCGCGACTTTTCCACGTTGTTCCGTTTTAATCAGGTCACCTGGTTTTAAAGCGAAGGCAAATTCTTCCACGTAATGAACATTTCCCGCCCTTTGCACGAGCACCACGTCACTCTTGACATCTAAATAAGCGATGACGTCCCGGTTGGCCAAAAATTGGTGGATCCAGGGGCTCAACTGTGTTCCGAATCCGGTCAGAGAGAGAATGGTGAGAGCCAGGAAAACCCATCTCAATCTAAATCGGAACTTCTTTTTTGTGCTTTTGACTCGGTTGTGCTTTTTATTTTCTATGGGGGAATGAGACTTACTTTCATCAGCGCTCTCACCAACTATCGTTTTTTTGAAGGACTCCGCTGTCGGCTGAAGATGAAGTCCTGGTTGGGATTCTGCCTCCACTGGACGTTCTGAGTCTATCGTTTGAGGCCCTGCGTGGTGGGAAACCTGTTCCCCTTGAAAGTCGTCCCGTTTTAATCTCAAACGAGGGCTGGGTGCGCTCTGTGTCTGTTCCAAATTCGAGAGTTCTTCGGGTTCGGCCCTGCCCGTCTGAAGGTTTTCTCTGGCAAAGAGATACAATTGCTTTTCCTCTTTTGTATATTCCCTATCTGCCAGAATCATCTGTTCCAGCAGTTTTTCAAATTCAATTTTTTCTTCCTGGCTCAAGGTTTCCGACAAGATGACAATGTTCTCATAGAACTTTTTTTCTTTTTCTTTAACCGCAGAAATTTCGTCAAGGTTTTGGTCTAAATAACCTTCGAAGGTGGTTGTATCGCCGTCATAGAATTTGCCCAAAAAATCGAGCAGAAGCTTTCGTTCTGAAGGATGATAACCGTCAATAGAGCTGAGTAAAGCTAAACTTTCGAAAATGCGGGGTATGTCATTTATATCCATAACCGATCCCTGGGTGATCTTGTTTGTAACTCAAGAGTTATCTGTTCTCAACGGTCTTGGAAACTTTACGAATCCGTTCCAACCTGAAAACTTAAACCATTTATGGATTGCGAGGCCTCAGCCAAAAAGCGAATCAATATCTATGAGATCCGTCTTGGCGGCTTGATCATTTTTGAGTCGTTCCGGATCAATGATAATAAATTCTGTTTGTTCCATAAACAGTTCGATGTGAAATGGAAGGCGATCATTTATTTTGAAGGACAAGCGTCGGCTTTGTTGACGTTGAACCTCACTGCTTTTAACCGAAAGCATGATGGAATCCATAATGCAAATCGCTTTGGGCTGGTTATTCTGAGCCGATAGTCCATACTTTTTTTGAATCAGTTGCCTGGCGCTTCCGACAATCTGATTCACTGTTTCTCCAATACTGTCAACCACCTCATCGGAGGTATGATCAATGGCAAGATCTTCTTCGCTCATCCCCATAAACAGCATGGATTGACGATAATATTCCATTGCGGCTTCCCTGGAAAAATTAATAATCATCAAGCCCGAATAATCTCCTGTAAATTGAACGAAACAGCCAATATCAGGTTTAAGAAAAACACTGGTAATTTTTTGAATTGTTGGCGAAAAATAGACTTCCGCGCCACTGGAGTTTGATAAAACATCAACGGTGGCTTGACCAAAAATTTCTGAGACGGTGTCAATGGTGCTATGCTTTTTTGTCATCATAACCCTTGAATTGAAAATTAGGTGGAGGTTATCTCCAGAACCCTGTTCATTGCTAGCGGGAGTGCTGTTAAATGTCAAACAGAAATTGAGATGAACGGATCAAAATTGAAAAAACTTGAAGATAGTTGCCTTTCATGAGAAACATGAACCTTGATTTTATGGTTGCTTCCTCCCATTAAAAGCGGGAAGTTTTCATCATCTAGGAAAGGAAAATCTATGAATGAACCACGCCATGACTGGTCCTTGAACGAGGTACGAGACCTATACAACATGCCCTTGATGGAGTTGATCTATAGGGCGGCCACGGTCCATCGGGAATACAATGATCCACAAGAAGTTCAGATGTGCAGTTTACTTTCTATCAAAACAGGAGGGTGTTCTGAAGATTGTGGTTATTGTGCTCAGTCAGCCCGTTATAATACAGGGGTACCGTCGGAAAAGCTGTTGCCTTTAGATCAAGTGATGGAAGTCGCAAAACAAGCGAAAGCGGGAGGTTCTTCCAGGTTTTGTATGGGCGCGGCATGGAGGAGAGTCAAAAACAATGAAGATTTTGAAAAAGTGATAGAAATGGTCAAAGCGGTGCGGACTTTGGATATGGAAGTCTGTTGTACCCTTGGAATGATCAATGCAGCGCAAGCGCAAAGACTGGCGGAAGCGGGATTATCCGCATACAATCACAATCTGGATACTTCGGCTAACTACTATCCTGAAGTGGTGAGTACTCGTACTTATGAAGACCGGATTGACACGATAAAAAATGTTCAAAAAGCTGGTATTTCCGCTTGTGTTGGAGGGATCATTGGACTCGGAGAAACGGATGAAGACCGGATCCAAATGTTGCATACCTTAGCCCTATTGGAGCAACACCCTGAATCTGTTCCTGTGAATGCGTTAGTTCCGATTGAGGGAACCCCTCTGGAAAAACAACCTCGCTCCTCTGTTTGGGAAGTGGTTCGTATGATTGCCACCGCACGGGTTCTGATGCCAAAATCACGAGTTCGTTTATCGGCAGGTCGTTCTGAAATGTCTGAACCCGAACAAGCCTTATGTTTTATGGCAGGCGCGAATTCCATTTTTGCGGGAGATAAACTGTTAACTACTCCCAACACTGAGCGTAGTGAAGATCATCAAATGTTTCAAACGCTGGGCTTGTTGACTCGTCCCGCCTTCAAGAATGACCCCGCCTTTGCATGCCAGATAGCGGCAGAATCTGGCATGGCCGCGGTTTAGTGCTTATGAAAGCCGAAAACAGCAGCGATTCTGACTGGGCTCCGACGCTTTCTGCGCCTGAGGTCTGGATGCAAAAACGCTTGGATCAACGGAAAGCGGAAGGAGCACTGAGAACGCTTCAACTTTCTGAAGGGAAAATTGATTTTTGTTCCAATGACTATCTGGGGTTTGCCCAATCAAAAACGCTTCATGAGACCATTCTTCAAGAGCTGGCTCAAGTCCTTCCTCCACAAACAGGTTCGACAGGATCTCGGCTGATTTCCGGGAACAGTCTGTTCCTTGAAAAACTGGAACAGCAAATTGCCCATTTTCATCATGCGGCCTCAGGACTGATCTTCAACTCAGGTTATGATTTAAACGTAGGTTTTTTCAGCGCGCTCCCTCAACGGAGCGATACTGTTTTTTATGATAAGTTGGTGCATGCTTCCATCCGTGATGGGCTTCGGTTAGGCGTAGCACGGCATTTTTCTTTCAGGCATAACGATCTCGACCATTTACGGGAAAAAATTCAGGTTTCAGGCACAGGTCAGATATTTATTGCTGTGGAATCCGTTTATTCCATGGACGGAGACTTCTCACCCTTGGAAAGCCTGGTGTCTTTATGTAAGGAAACGGGTGCCGCTTTAGTTGTCGATGAGGCACATGCCACAGGTGTTTTTGGCGAACAGGGAAAAGGCAGAGTCGCCGCCTTGGGATTGGAGGAAGCGGTTTTCGCGAGAATTCATACTTTTGGCAAAGCGCTGGGAACGCATGGTGCCATTGTCTTGGGAAGCCAAACGCTGAGAACTTATTTAATCAATTACGCACGCCCCCTGATTTACAGTACAGCCCTGCCTTTGCACAGCCTGATTTCAATACGATGTGCCTATCAACTGCTACAGCAATCTCAAACTCAGATTAATGGCTTACATCAATTAATTCATTTTTTTAAATCGAAACTCCCTTCTTTTTCTGATATGACCTTCTTGGTGAGTGAAAGTGCAATTCAAGGGCTAGTCCTTCAAGGAAACAATAACGTGAAGGCCATGGCCTGGTATTTACAGCAGTCAGGGTATGATGTCCGTCCAATATTGAGTCCAACGGTTCCTTCGGGAAAAGAGCGTCTCAGGATCTGCTTACATGCTCACAATACTCAAAGAGACGTAGAGCAATTACTCCAAGCGATCACCCAATTTAAACTCAAAGGTTGATATGTCCTTGATAAAAAAAATGATGCTGATCTTTTTATTCTGCCCATGTCTCGCTTTCGGTAGTCCTCTCAGTGATGCGAAGTCTAACCTTTTTCAGCAGTTGGCTGATCGTGAACAAGGCAAAGCTCCTGTAGAGACGATGGAGGGCATGATCATGAGAATTACTGACTCTGAAAGTGTTTGGGTCCGCATTGACAACAGGCGGGAATATCGTAAGTGGACTTACAAATTATCCACGAACAGTTTGGATGTTGATCGTCAGGAAATACGTGTTTATCTGAGCTATGTTTCTCCAAAGGACTCCGTCAGTCGTGGAAAAAAATATAACGACTGGTTTAAAAACAATGTGGCCTACCAAATGGGTAAAAATTTTTATGGCAGACGGGTTCGTATCGATTATGAGTTACAAGACAAGACTTTCCGGTTGATAGGCATGGTCTGGGTTCAAGACACCAACATCAATCTCTGGTTGGTTAAAAATGGATTATCCTTTTACCTACTGGGAGAAGTCCCCTCTCCTTATCATCAGGATTTCCTTGACGCGGAACAGTCTGCCCGTCAAAATAAACTCGGGTTATGGAAGAACATGCCTCAAGCCAAATGAAGAAAAACGCTTTGCTAACGAAACCCATGCTTGCACCACAAATACAGAAAAATTTAGAACAGATCCACTTTCAGATTGCCGAACTCGCACAGTCTGCAGGCCGAAAGCCTGAAACCGTCAAACTGATTGCCGTTTCCAAGACCTATCCGGTGGATGCCATTGAAAGTGCCTTTGAAACAGGACAGTGTTCTTTTGGTGAAAACCGAATTCAGGAGGCACTGAGCAAGATAGAGCATTTTTCGTCACACCCTTCAATGGAGTGGCATTTGATTGGGCATTTACAAAAAAACAAGGCCCGTTTTTGTCCAGGTACGTTTGCTTGGATCCATTCGGTAGATTCTTTCGAACTGGCGCATAAACTGGAGCAACGATGCGCTCAACTTGAAAAACCCTTACAAGCCTTGATTCAGGTCAATCTCTCTCATGAAGACAGTAAAAATGGAATTTGGAATTGGGATGACGTCTGTCGGTTGGGCGAAAAGCTTTGTGAGTTTCAATGGTTAAAATGGAGAGGTCTCATGACGATGGCCGAACCCAATATAGGCGAAAAGCAAACTCGTCAAACATTTGCCGACCTGCGCCAAGGGTTAGAACGTTTACAATCCCAAATGGGCTTAGAAACCTTAACCGAATTGTCCATGGGAATGAGCGCTGATTATTCTTGGGCGGTTCAAGAGGGTTCGACCATGATTCGCCTGGGTCGTGCTATTTTCGGCGATCGTAACTGATTTCTGTTGAACTTAAATTTAAGGAGAAGTGGTGCCATCTATCATTCGTTCTTTCGCTCAAGTCGTTGACGCCTTATTAGGTATTTATAGTGTGATGTTGATTGTCTATGCCTTGGGATCGTGGTTTAGTCCTGACCCTTATCATCCTGCAATGCAGTTTTTAAGGCGCTTTTGTGAGCCTGTGCTGGAACCGATACGGAGGGTTATTCCTCCCATTGGTGGTGTGGATCTTTCCGTTCTGATTGCACTGTTTGTCCTCCATTTTGCGCGCAGCCTCATGCTTTATTGAAACGTTTGGTGCACAAATAATCATCTTGCTTTTTAGAGGTACCAATAGAAGCCTCCAAACCAGGATCTTGAGTACAGCGCATTCTAAAAGATGAGCCATGAATTCATCCTTAGCGCCTTTTTCAAATTTAGAAGCCTGAGTCGTTACTTTTAAACTCCATCTGAAGTAGGTGACATGAGCTACACGATCGCAAAAAATATAGAAGAAATGGTTGCTTTACGCAAAAGATTAACGGGTAAAGTTGCTGTGGTTCCCACGATGGGAGCGTTGCATGACGGTCATTTAAGTTTGGTAAAAATTGCTCGTCAACAGGCAGAGCATGTGCTCATGAGCATCTTTGTCAACCCAACTCAATTTGGACCAAATGAAGATTTTGAGGCCTACCCCAGAGACTTGGAAAAGGATCTACAAAAAGGGAGATCCGCGGGGGTTGATGTTTTTTTTACACCTGAAGTTTCGTCCATGTACCCTGGTGGTTTTGCTACGTATGTGGTTCCGGAATCACCACTCATTCAAAAATGGGAAGGTGCTGCAAGGCCAGGACATTTTAAAGGAGTCGCCACGATTGTTTTAAAACTATTTAATGTGCTGCAGCCTCATGTCGCGGTGTTTGGACTCAAGGATTTCCAACAGTTGCTAGTCATCCGAAAAATGGTTGCTGATCTCAACGTGCCTATTGAAATCATCGGGGCCCCTATCCATCGTGAAGTCGATGGACTGGCAATGAGTTCCCGTAATGTTTATCTCTCCCCTCAAGAAAGAGTCAGGGCGTTAGGAATCAACCGCTCCTTAAAACGGGCACAGAAGGCTATTCTTGAGGAGGGGCAAACGGATTTGCTTCAGTTGACGGAAACCTTGAAAGCGTTGATTGTTACAGGAGAGGAGGTTTCTATTGAGTATGCTCTTTTTGTTCATCCTGAGACTTTAGAGCCCCAAAAAACATTCGAGGAGAAAACGCTATTCATTGTTACGGCAAAAGTTGGAAGAACTCGTTTGTTAGATAACATATTGATTCAAAAATGAATGTCTTAAAAAATAATTTTGATTTGCAGACCGAATGATGATAATTCTTGTCTCGTTAATTTTCTGGCGCGACCCTAAGCCTTATGAACCTCCGCAAAAAACTTCAACCAGGACAACCTCATGCTGTTGGATAGAATCACAAAATTTTTTAGTGATGAAAATAAAAAAAACATTAAGAAATACAATAAGATTGTTGAAATAATCAATTCTTTTGAACCTCAAATTCAAGCCTTGAATGATGAAGACTTCCCTAAAAAAACGGCAGAGTTCAAGGGACGGATTCAGGGCGAATTAGGAAAAATCAACGCTCAAATTGAGGAAACCAAAGCCAAGATTCAGAATGAAAAAATCTCTGAGGAAGTGGAGTTTTTAGTTGCGGATCTGCGAAAACTTCAAGAAAAACTAAAAAGCCGACAAAAAGAAATTCTGGATGAAATCCTGCCTGAAGCCTTTGCTTTAACCCGTGAAGCCGCGGTTAGAGTTATTGGAGAACGTCATTACGATGTACAGTTGATTGGCGGAATCGCGCTGCATGATGGGAATATCGCGGAAATGCAAACGGGAGAAGGAAAAACGCTGGCATCGACCTGTCCCGCCTATTTGAACTCACTCTCGGGGCGGGGGGTCCACATTGTCACTCCCAACGATTATCTGGCAAAACGCGACAGTCAATGGATGGGACAGATCTATGATTTTTTGGGGATTTCAACAGGGTTGATTCAACATGGATTTTCTGATCAGAAACGTCGGGATAATTACCGCAAAGACATCACCTATGGGACTAATAATGAGTTTGGCTTTGATTACTTGAGAGACAATATGAAGTATTCTCAAGAAGATTACACCCAGACGGAGTACCATTTTGCCATTGTTGACGAGGTGGATAGTATCCTGATTGATGAAGCTCGAACCCCCTTAATTATCAGTGGCCCAACGGAAGAAAATGTTGAGAAGTACGCTGTGATTAATAACCTCGTCTATCAGCTCTCCCGTGAAATTCGAAAAGAAGAAATCACCAAACTCACACCTGAAGAAAATCACGATATTGCGGAAAACTGGCAAGAGCTTGAAGATCAGGAGGTGGTTCGGGAAGGGGACTATTCCTTGGACGAAAAGTCAAAAAGTGTTATTTTGACCGAAAGAGGTTCTGAAGAAATTGAAAGGCGTCTCAACGCAAAAAAACTGCTGGTTGAAAATACGAGTTTATTCGACTATGAAAACATTGAAATTCTGCATTATGTCAACCAGGCCTTGAAAGCCCATTACACCTTCAAACGTGATGTTGACTATGTGGTTCAGAATAACCAAGTGGTCATTGTTGACGAATTTACGGGTCGGATGATGCCAGGACGTCGGTTTAGTGATGGACTTCATCAAGCCTTGGAAGCGAAGGAACGGGTTACCGTTGAACGGGAAAACCAAACATTAGCGACCATCACGTTTCAAAATTACTTCCGGCTTTATGAAAAACTGGCAGGAATGACAGGGACCGCGGAAACAGAAAAGGATGAATTTAAAAAAATCTATAATTTAGGGGTCGTGGTCATACCTCCCAATAAGCCCGTAATCCGGGAGGATCTGTCTGATGTGATTTATAAAACCGAAAATGCCAAACATCGTGCGGCGATAGCTCATATTAAGGCTCTTTATGACGTGGGACGGCCTGTTTTGGTCGGAACGGTTTCCATTGAAATTTCCGAGAAACTGAGTCGGATGCTCTATCAAAGCCGGATCACCCATGAAGTTCTCAATGCGAAACATCATGAGCGCGAAGCTGAGATTATCGCAAACGCCGGGCAAGTCAAAGCAGTAACCATTGCGACCAATATGGCAGGGCGAGGAACCGATATTAAACCTTCACCGGAAGCCTTGAAATTTGGAGGGCTTTTTGTGTTGGGAACAGGACGTCATGACAGTCGCCGTATTGATAATCAGTTACGAGGACGTTCAGGTCGTCAAGGAGATCCCGGAGCCTCTCAATTCTATCTTTCTCTGGAAGATGAACTCTTAAGACTTTTTGGTGGAGAACGCATTTCGAAGCTGATGGATCGTCTGCATATTGAAGAAGATGAACCCATTGAACATATTTTCATCACCAAAGCGATTGGGAATGCGCAGAAAAAAGTTGAAGGACATCATTTTGATATGCGGAAGCATGTTTTAGAATATGATGATGTGATGAATCGTCAGCGGGGAATCATTTATAAAAGGCGTCGAGATATTTTAAGCGGAGAAATTCAAAATTTACTTTTTGAAATGTCCGCTGATGTTGTTGAAGAATTAATGGATGAATATTGTGATCATAAGTTTGCCGATCAATGGGATGTTCAAGGTTTCAACAAACACTTTTTCCAAATTTTTGGCCGTATTCCTGACCCCAAATGGTATGAAAACGCAAAAGAACGGGACGAGTACATAGATGCTTTTTGTGAGGTTGTGGAACAGATCTATCGCGAAAAAATAAATTATTTCAAGGATGTTTTTATTCGTTCGGAAAAAGTATATAACGAAGACGCCTTTAGGCAAATGGTCATCGACTTGGAACGTCAGATCTTGTTGAAAATAAATGATGACTTGTGGAAAGACCACCTTTTATCCATGGACTACCTCCGAGAAGGAATAGGTTTAGTGGGGTATGCTCAGAAAAAACCGCTGGAAGAGTATAAAAAACAGGGGTTTGAGTTGTTTTCCAGACTCATGCAGCGAATCAATTATGATGCGGTCACCACGTTCTATCAATTGACGCTTGCCCATACGGTAATCGAACCCAGAGAAAAGATGATTCCTGAAGAATTGAACTATATCCACGAAGAAGCAGGGACCACCGCATCCAAAACACCGCCACCGAAACCCCCTAACAAGCCTGTTAAAAAGCAATATGATATAGGGCGCAATGATCCTTGTTTTTGTGGAAGTGGAAAGAAATATAAAAAATGTCATGGGGTAAATCTCTCCGAATCTACTTAACACGGTTTAATCCTTTTGCTTTTTACTCTTCGTTTTGCCATGCATAAGGTAGGTATGAAAAATTAAAGCCATTTTCCTTAGAACAGGGTATTTCCCAAGGGCCCTTGACTCGTCAACAATGAGACTTAAGTTATGAAGCAGAAATCTCGGATTATTTTTTTAATGACGTCATGGCTCATTACATGGTTTTGTCTTTCGTGTACTTCTGAGGTTCAAAACAGAAGCAAACCCCCAAAAGCAATAAATGGCATACTGGATCTCTCCCATTGGGATTTTGAGCAGCAAGGGGCGCTCAAGCTGGACGGAGAGTGGGAGCTGTACTGGGAGCAACTGCTGACTCCTCAAGCTTTCAATCGTGAGAAAATGCCCGAAATCACCGATATGTTTGTGGTTCCACGACCTTGGAATGATGTTAAAATCGCGGGTAAGAAGCGTTCTGGAAATGCTTACGCCACTTATCGTTTAAGAATCCGTGTCAAAGATCCCAGTCCCCTTTATGCGATCAAAGCCAGGTCCTTTTCTTCCGCGTTTATGCTGTGGACTCAGGGAAAACCTTTAATGCAAGCCGGGCAGGTTGGAAACAGTCGTAAGAGTACGATTCCTCAGTATTTATCTCAGATCGCCACCTTTCAACCCAACAGTAACATTGTGGAAGTTGTGATCCAGATTGCCAATTTTTCTCATAGGAAAGGTGGCTTTTGGCTATCGATCAGTTTTGGGTTAGAGTCTCAAATTCAGAGAGAACGGGAACGGCAATTGACGCTGGATTTATTTTTGTTCGGCAGTATTTTTATGATGGCGTTATACCATTTTGGTTTATTCGCCTTACGGCCGAAGGAACGATCAACGCTGTATTTTGGACTTTTTTGTATGATCATCGCTTCACGAATCACAGTGATTGGAGAGCGATACATGGTGGTGGCGTTTCCTGAACTTCCCTTCGAGTTTTACTCTTCTCTGGAGTACTTGGTCTTATTTGCTTCGGTGCCAATATTTTTCATGTTTATTCATTTTCTTTATCCTGAAGAGTTTTCTAAAAAAGTTCTGCAAGCGACGCAAGTGGTCGGATCCCTCGGTTGTGTGGTTACCTTGATCACACCGATTTCTGTTTATTCTCAGTTAACCCAACCTTATCAGCTATGGCTCGTCATTGTAGCGTGTTACGGCATCTATAGTCTCGTGAAATCAACGGTGAGAAAGAGGGAAGGCTCGCTCATTATCGTTGGCGGTTTTTTGGTGATGTTTTTGACGGTCATCAACGATATTTTGTACCACAATAATGTGATTTACACTGATGATATGGTGCCGTTTGGATTGTTTTTCTTTATTTTTGCGCAATCCTTTATGTTGTCCCTTCGGTTTTCAAAGGCGTTTACCGCTGTGGAAAACTTATCAGAACAATTGCTGACTCTCGATAAGTTGAAAGATGATTTTTTGGCAAATACTTCTCACGAGTTGAGAACCCCGCTGAATGGAATTATCGGGTTGAGTGAATCGCTGATTGATGGTTTCAAAGGGGAGGTGACGCCTGGACAAGCACAGGATTTGAAAATCATTATTCAAAGTGGTAAACGGCTGGCCAATCTGGTGAACGACATTTTGGATTTTTCCAAGATGAAAAATCAGGAGTTGCAATTACAACTGGAACCGATTGACCTCAAAACCCTGGTCGAATTGGTTTTACACATGTCGCAACCCTTGATAGGACAAAAACCCATCAAGTTGATTAACCACATTCCTGACTCACTTCCTCTCGTTTACGCGGATGAAAATCGCTTGCAGCAAATCTTGTACAACCTCATCGGCAACGGTGTCAAATTTACGCGAGAAGGGGAGGTTGTCATTAAAGCAGAGCAGAAAGGTCCAAACATCCATATTTCTGTTGCGGATACAGGAATTGGGATTCCCCATGATAAATTAGAAAGTATCTTTGTCTCGTTTGAACAAGTAGATGGGTCGATTGCAAGGGAGTTTGGAGGAACAGGATTGGGACTTACAGTGACCAAGCAGTTGGTGGAGTTACACAGGAGCCAGATTCACGTCGAAAGCACGTTGGGGAAGGGCTCCACCTTTTCCTTTACGCTGCCCATTGCTGAGGAGCAAACGGTCAAAAATAGTTCCGCGCAAGAAACGCTTCGTACTTTGGAAGCGAGAGACTCTTTAGCGAAAGATCAAGAGGAGCAGGCTGCCACAGAAACTGTTGAAGTCCATTCAACCTTTTTAGGCAAGACCATATTGGTTGTGGATGATGAGCCGGTTAATTTAAAAGTGCTGAGTAACCACCTAACCCATCACAAGTATCGTGTCCTTACAGCGCAAGATGGATTCAGAGCGTTGGAAATACTTGAAGAGGAATTACCGGACCTGATTGTTTTAGATCTCATGATGCCTCGAATGAGCGGATATGAGGTATGTCAACAGATTCGTCAAAAGCATACGGCATCAACATTACCAGTCGTGATGTTGACGGCGAAGAACCAACTCGATGATCTGGTTCAAGGACTCAATAGTGGTGCCAATGATTACTTGGGAAAACCCTTCTTCAGGGAAGAATTATTAGCACGTATTGAAACCCATTTAGAACTCGCGGATGTAAACATCGCCTATGCTCAAGCCAACGAACGCTTAACGCTTTTGTTAAAAGGTTCACGGGAGGTGGCGGAAGCCGGAGATAAACTGACCGCAATGGTTTTGGCCTCCAACACGATTTTAAGCAAACTTCCCATTGCCAATAACCTGGGCGAGGCGCGTCTTTGTTTTGAAGAAACCGCTGAAGAGGGAACACCAGGCTATGCGACCTTTGAATTTCCTATTTTTAGAAATGGACATCCCTACCTGGACGCGGAACATATCGATAAAGCGGGACATACCTTTTCCCCGGTGTTTCCCTTATCCTCTGAAATTTCAATAGAGCATGCCAAAGCCGGCTGTTTTTTATCTGGCCAAAAACTCTATATCCCTTTTTTACACCGTGATCGCTGGTTGGGGGTGATTGAGCTGGAAAAAATTGAGGTAGCACGCTTTGGCGATGAACTGAAAGAGTTTATTGATACGCTTTCCCTTTCTCTGTCCGCGGCCTTGGAAGAGCTGAGTTTCATCATGGCGCTCGAAAGGAAAGTGGCAAAACGAACACGTCAACTGAATGAATCTTTGCAAGAGGTGGAACAACAGAACACCAAATTGATGGCCAGCAACAGGAAGTTGGAAGATCTCAATCAAACCAAAGAACAGCTTTTTAAAAAGCTAAGTACCTTACGGGAAACAACGTTACAGTCTTTGCAAAATACACTCAGTACCGCATTAGGGGCTCCGCCAAATGTCCAGGAATATATTCGTCAGGCCTTGCGTGAAGGACATCAAATAGAAGAAACACTGCGGCCTATTTCCTCACTCTATTTTTCTGAACAAGCCATTCGAAGCAAACGGGTTTTGTTGGCGGAGAGTGATAAAAAGCAACAAATGTTAGCGAAAATGGCTCTTGGAGGAACCGGGGTTAATCTTGATATTACCGCTGATTTTGAAGAAGGAGAACGCCTGTTACGATCGAATCAGTATGATATCCTTTGCTTTAATTCAGATTTAATTGGCTTGACCTCCATCGCACATGACGTGAGTCCTAAAACCCAAATGGTATTCATGACTTCTGAGGATGCGCCAAGTTACATTCCCATTTTAAAACAGCGTCCGTTTCTTTCAAATATTGTTTCTCGTAATGACGACGACCGGACCTTCACCTTAAAAAATATTTTTACCACGGTCAGTAAATTGATCAGTGATGATTTGTTTGGCCTCGAAAAATATTTAAGTTGGGGTGTTGATGTACAGACGCATCCTGTTGTGAGTAGCGAAACACGATCGGAATTGGTCAACGCCATGGAAGAACACCTATCGCAATTGGGCGTCAGGCGAAATATTTTACAAAAATGTGTGATGGTTTCCGAAGAATTATTGATGAACGCAATTTATGATGCCCCGGTTGACGCACAAGGGAATTCGCTTTACAATCACCTTTCCCGAACAGTAGCGGTAGAATTAAAACCTGAAGAAACCGGTTGTTTTCATTATGCGTGTGACGGTTTACTCGTAGCTGTAGCGGTGGAAGACCCTTTTGGCGCACTAGACCGTGAAACGATTCTGGATTATTTGCAGCATTGTTATGAAGGGAAATCCGAATCCTTAAATGACGATCGCAACAAGGGCGGTGCGGGGCGTGGTCTCTTTCAAATTATTGAAGCCTCAGATCTGGTCATTATTAACGTTAAAGCTGGTGTCAAAACCGAAGTCATCACGCTCTTCAATATTGATCCCAATAAACCTAAAACTTCCCAAACCACCTCCTTCCACTATTTTTCCTGCTAGGTGGCTGTCCGAGAATGTGATGTAGGGTGTGCCGCAGAGTCGAAGGGGATTGCAAGGCACTGAAATCATAGGCTTCAACTTCGCTCAGCCTCCCGCCAACAGGCCATCTCATCATTTAGCAAAGGTATTGTTAAAGGCTATTGATGGAGCACGGCTTTCTCATAAAAAAAAGATTGTGTTTCAGAAGGATAGAAAGTTATCATAGGACTTCAACCCCAACCCTAAAGGAGTCTTATGACAGAAGAATCTCAATCTCCAGAAAAGGCATTAAAATT
>JBBCAX010000179.1:0-1374 GCA_051382335.1 Deltaproteobacteria bacterium TL4 | reverse complement strand
CCCTTATTTTCTGTGGGTTTCCTCCAATTTTTCAGAGGGCCAAAAAGTGGGCAAAAAAATCACATCAAAAAGGCATGTTTTGGACGACCTAGACTGAACAACTATCATAATTATCAAGAATTGACCAAATAATATTTAAATAATCTAGAATTACTGGACTTTGAACATTTTTAAAGAATTAAGCCACATTGAGTAGCTGATTAATCAAGACATGTAAATCGTTTTGAGAAAGATACCATGGGAGAACAGCTTCTTCCCAAAGTTGGGTTTTGTCAGCCACTAAAGTTTTAAAAGAGGGAAGGAGTTCTCCCTTCTTTGGTTTAGCGCCTCTCTTCCCTTTGATTGGTTCTGGAGGAAAATCGTATAATTTGGCATCAATCCGCAATCGACAGATGATCGTAATATGCAAGCGGCAACATTCTTCAAGTAAATCGAAACCGGCAAATCCACCATCAGCCAGAAGAATGATGCCACGCATGGGTTCCCAACGACGTATGACTTTTAAAGCCTGGATTGTCCAATCAATGGAAGTCTTGTGGCGTTTTTCCGCTGTTTCGTCGGATTTCTTTGATGACTGGAGACTACAGATAACAAGACCTTTATGATCACTCCAGTCTCAAACTTAACTAATGACACTTCTTATTCGGTCAGAATCAAGGCAGGAGCATCCGATACTTCGTCAAATAGATTGGGAACTGATTATCTTTGGGGCTTTTCAACTATCGCAGCAACAACAGCAACAACAACGAGCGTTGTTACTATACCTGTTCCTGATACAGAACAAATCACCTCCTTTACAAATACTTCCGGCGAAGATCATGATTATCTGATCAATGCGCCTTCTTACACGGATAATGGGAATGGTACGACCACCGATAATGGAACCGGATTGATATGGCAAAAGCAGGATGATGCTGTAGCGAGAACTTGGGCTGCTGCTGGAACCTATTGCTCAGGTTTGAATCTGGGAGGGTATTCTTCTGGGTGGAGATTGCCAACTCCTCGAGAATTGATGAGTATCATGGACTTCGAGACTTATAATCCAGCGATTAACTCAACCTATTTTTCTAATACGTTGTCACAGAACTATTGGTCGTCCACGACCAGCGCTAACGATGCGAGCAAGGCTTGGTATGTGGCCTTCGGTTATGGAGGTGTCTACGATAACCCTAAAACTAATACGTACTATGTCCGTTGCGTCCAAGGAGGCAGTGATTCGGGTATTTGGGGATTTTCCTATTTAATCAATGAGTCCCCTGTGAAAAGTATTTTGTGAAAACTCTCGTCGTTGCTGAATATGCATTTTTTTTTCAGCGAAGAATTAAAATTTCTCATCAATTTTGAAAGACACCCGAATATTTTACTGTTTCAAGT